>JAGWGC010000068.1 GCA_028867615.1 Nitrososphaerota archaeon
TTTATCTTTCCCAAGATGGTTTTAACTTCTTAAAATAGTACATAAAAAATCCTAATATTAATTTAAGTGACACTTAATTCTAAAGCAATAAGATTAAGTGAAAATTAATATAAATTTAGACATAATTTCAAAAAAGATCTAATAACAAAAGAGTCCATAACTTGAAAATTTCGTAAATTAAGAGATTTTATGAATTTTTTACAATTAGAAGAAATATTAATGATAACATCAAAACAAAATTCAAAAATTGAAAATAAAAGAGAGAACGAAGAAGAAGAAACATACTGGAAAAATAATTGCTTTAATCATAATAGCTGGCATAGCTACAGCAGTAGCATATTCATATTATCAACAAAAAGAATCAGAGGCACATCAATGGCATTGGGTTGCATCCGGTCCATTTTCAATCAATAAGAACCAATACAAACTTGGAGAAAATATTTTCATGATAGTAAATGGTTTGCAACCAACAGATGTGGGGGAAATTGATATCGTAGATCCAAAGGGAGGTGTTTTTAGCAAGATACCATTTAATGGAACAATGAAGTCTAGTTTTAAACAGTTTTTCAAACCAGTTACTGAAAGGAGTTTAGCATTATGCAATGCCACAGATCTTGTGGGCAATTGGAACATAGTATTCAAAGGAGTTCCCTACAAATCAATACCATTTAAAATTATAAATGAATACATTCCAGGAGAAGAGAGTGGTTCTGGTATGGCACCAGTGCCGAAAGGGCTGGATCCATGCTAGAGTTATTTTTCTAAGACATTGTGAAAACACACTCTATCTCCAGTGTGACATGCAGGTCCGCTTGGCTCCACTAGATATACAATTGCATCCGAATCGCAATCCACCAAGATTTCTTTGACTTTTTGTACATTGCCTGATTCCTCACCTTTCATCCATAGCTTGTTTCTCGATCTGCTCCAAAACCACGAGTTACCAGTTTTTTGTGTGAGTTCAAGAGACTCTTTATTTGCATATGCAAGTGTTAGGACTTCCTTAGAGTTCACATCTTGAACAATTACGGGTACAAGACCATCACTTTTTGCAAAATCAATATCATTTATCTTCTTATTCATCATAACACCATTGCTTGAGCCCTATTTTTCTGTTATAGTCTAACAGGGACCCCATTTTCCTTGAGATATTCTTTTACCCTATCTACAGAGTGAGTCTTGTAATGAAATATCGATGCAGCAAGAGCAGCATCTACGTTGGTTTGTAGAAAAACATCAAGCATGTGTTTTGGTTTGCCACATCCTCCTGATGCCACAACTGGTATGTTTACAGCATTAACTATTTCTTTGATGAGTTGTATGTCATAGCCCTCCTTTGTTCCATCCATATCTATACTTGTTAACAAAATCTCACCTGCACCGCGTCTTTCTACCTCTTTTGCCCAATCTATAGCATCAAGATTGGTAGGAGTTTTTCCGCCATAAATGTAGACTTCGAACCAAAACTTTTTAGAATCAGATGTAAAGATGTGTCTATCTCCCTTTATCTCATAATTGCGTTTTACATCCATCGCTATCACTACACATTGTTTACCGAAAATTTCCATCAGTTTTGTTATGATTTCTGGATTTTTCACTGCACCTGTGTTAATGGCAACCTTGTCAGCTCCACTAAGAAGAATGTCCCTTGCATCCTGCAAGTTCTTTACGCCACCACCTACAGTAAATGGAATATCAATTACTTGAGCTACTTTTTGTACAAGACTTTTGATTGTTTCCCGTTGCTGTTCAGAAGCTGTTATATCAAGAAAGACTAGTTCGTCGGCTCCCTCTTGACTATATTTTTCTGCGAGTAAAACGGGATCGCCTGCGTCTTTTATCGATTTAAAATGCATTCCCTTTACCACTCTGCCATTATCAACATCAAGACAAGGTATTACTCTCTTGGTTAAAGTCATGCTAGTGTCTTAACCTCTTCTACAGATATCTTTCCATCATATAATGCCTTACCAAGAATTACACCGGCAGCGCCACATTTTTTTACATTTACAATATCTTGCAAGTTAGATATCCCTCCACTTGCAATTATACTTGTATTTTTTATACTGCATGATTTTTGTAGAGAGTCAAGGTCTGGACCATGTAATGTTCCATCCCGTTCCACCGTAGTTATGAGAAATTGAGAATATCCAAGTCTCACAAAATTTTCAATTCCCGGGATAAGTTCTATTCCAGTACTTTCTTTCCATCCATTAATCACGATTTTGCCTCCCATTTGATCTGCAGATATCACAATTCTTTCTTTTCCAAATTTCTTTGAAACCTCTTCTAGGATCTCTTTATTTTTAAAAGCAATGGTCCCAAGAACCACTTTGGAAGAAAATTGTAATGCATTTTCTATCATTTCCTTTGTGCGTAGGCCTCCGGCAGCCTCAACAGGTATAGAAACTGATTGGGTAATTTTTTCAATTGTTTGTAGATTTGAACCGGTTCCAAGGGTAGCATCCAAATCTACCACATGAAGCATATCTGCACCAGCTTTTTCCCATTTTTTTGCCATTCCAATAGGATCAGAACTGTATACAGTCTTGTTTTCCGGGTCTCCCTTTACTAGACGCACTACTTTGTTGTCCATGATATCAATGGCAGGAATTACCTTCACTTTTTACACACTCGTAAAAAGTTCTTGATCATGATAGAGCCAACTTTGCTCGATTTCTCAGGATGAAATTGTGTTCCAAACAATGTTTGATTTTCAATTACAGCAGGAACATTTATCCCATAATCAGAATCTGCTATGATAATTTCTTCATTTTTTGGTTTTACCCTATAAGAATGAACAAAGTAAACCCATGAACCTTCCTTTACTCCATCTAATAGTACACTTGGTTTTTTTATTTGAAGATTATTCCAACCCATATGCGGAATCTTGAATTTGTTTGGAAGGAGTATTACCTCACCATCTAAAATTCCCAGCCCTCCAAGCTTTCCTTCCTCACTTTTCTCAAAAAACATTTCCATACCCAAACAAATACCCAATACAGGAATCTGATTCTTTACCAAGTCTTGGAATGCAACTTTGGAAGTATTAAGACTCTTTATTGCAGGATCAAAGTTTCCCACACCAGGCAAAAGCAATCCAGAATAATTCTTTATTTTTTCAAGATTAGTTATGATGTCTACCTGTGCTTCATTTTTTTCTAGTGAGGATTTCAGACTGAATATGTTTCCTGCCCCATAATCAAATATTGCTACCTTGACCACTACATAGCACCCTTTGTACTTGGTATTCCTTTTTGTTTGTTATCATAGCCTGCAGCTGTTCTCCAAGCTACTGCAAATGCCTTTATTGCAGCTTCAATCTTGTGGTGATCATTGTCTCCATATTTTACGGATACGTGCATACATATGTTTAGATTCTGAGCTAGTGATCGGAAAAAGTGTTCCAAATCCTCTTTTGAGATTCCTTCTATTTGATTTCTCTTGATAGACAAGTCGATCCTTTGATATTGTCTTTTGATAAGATCTAAAGATGCATCTGCAAGAGACTCATCCATCGGTACTGAAGAATAGCCAAATCTTACAATTCCTGTTCTGTCACCCAGAGATTTATCCATTGCATTTCCCAGAGCTATGGCGGTATCTTCGATCAGGTGATGGTCTATCCCATCCATAGATTTTGCACTCAGTTTCAGATCAAGCATGGCATGCTTTGACAATGATGTAATTAGGTGATCAAGAAATGGTAAACCCGTCTTAATAGAAATCATCCCAGTCCCATCTAGATTTACCTCAACCAAGACCTCGGTTTCCTTAGTTTTCCTATTGATGTGTGCTTTTCTAGATTTCATTAAAATCCCCGAGTAGAGAAGTGGTTTATGCCTAGACTAGATTTAATGTCTTCGGAATTAGATCTATTGATTTAACTATAATGTCAGCATTATTGTTCTCAAATAGAGATTTTTTTGCTTCAGGGTCCTTGCTAGTACCATATACACCACAAAATATTGTAGGCATCCCAGATTCATCAACCTTGCGTGCCATGATATAGTCTTCCATAGAGTCACCCACATATAGTGAAGCACTTGCATTCATACCCCTTATTGTGGACATGAGAGACTGAGGGTTTGGTTTTGCCATTTCACGCGGTTCATCCTCAAGGAATTTTGAATTATTCAGATCAAATTCTTTGAATAAATCTTTGAGAGAGTGTTTTGCAGACAAATTGCCCCTCCCTGTTACAATAGCAATTTTCTTGTCAAACCTCTGATGCAGCTTTGCAATAAGATCTTCATTTAAAAGCACAACATCATTTTCGATCAAACCAAGACCATGGAAAAACTGTGGTTTTCTCTTGTATAGCTGTTCATATAATTCAGAGCCATAAAACATTTCATCAAATATGGAAGAGAGTGGATTTTGAAATTTTTCACCCGGATATTCTAGTTTTTGCCTAATATCAGAAACATCAACATTTATGCTATCCAAATATCTTTCAACAGATCTTATTCCAGTTTGATCTGCATTTTCAATTACTTGCAGAATGAAATCAGAGAAGAGAATATTTCTTTTTTTTGCTGCAACGGTTCCAAGTATTAACGCATATGTCACATCAATTTCATCATTAAAGCCTCCACTGTTCTTGAAGCCTTCTATCATTTTTGTTGTTACCAACCCAGGTTCGTTTATCTGTGCCATTTCTTTGGTAATAAAATCCACAGTTTTTTTTATAGCCAAATCATACGAGTTTGATACATCTATGAGAACTCCATCGCAATCAAATATTATAGAGTCTAGATTTTTCATCTTCTCAATTTTTGTAGAATCTATCACGATTCCTTCGCCCATTTCCTTCAAAATCAATTCAGTAAATCCCGTATGGCAGTAAGGAATTTAGAATTCATATCTTGTGAACCTACTGTAACTCGCAGACAGCCCTCATGTGTTCCAATCTTGCCAATATTCTTAATTGCTATTCCTTGCTCAATTAATGCTTTATAGATTCGTTGACTAGAACCACCAGCTGCAAAGAGAACAAAATTTGCTTTTGAATCAAACACCTCAAATATCTTCATCTGTCGCAGATTGGAAATAATTCGTGAACGTTCCTTCTTGACAAGATTTGCGATGTCTTCAAAATATTTTGATTGTTGTAAGGCCATTATACCAACCTCTATTGCTATGACATTCAACGGGTAGGGATATTGAATCACTCTTGTGAATGTATCAATTATCTTTGAATTGGCTACAAAATATCCAATTCTGAGCCCTGCCAATCCAAATGATTTCGACAGGGTCCTGAGTACAATAAGATTATTGATTTTCTTTGTCATTTCCATAATAGAATAATCAGAAAATTCTACATATGCCTCATCCATGATTACAAGACCCTTGAATTCATGAATCAATCTTTCAAGATCTCGTTTCTCAAACTGGAATCCAGTTGGATTGTTTGGTGTGTCAAGATAAAGAATGTTAGCTTTTTTGGAATGTGTCAAGAATTTTTCCAGATCGAGTGTCATATTTTTGTCAAATGGAATTTTTATTGTTGGAATAGAATATAGTTTACATCGTTCTTCAAAGAATCCAAAAGTTGGATCCGATGTTAGAATTTTAGTATTCGTAGAGGCAAAATTACTCAGAAAAAGATCAATTATTTGATCAGAACCATTTCCAACACCAATCATCTCTTTTGGTACTCCTGTGTATTTTGCAATATTCTGAGCTAGTCTCTCTGTTCCCCCTAGAGGATATTCCCGTACATCCATGTTTTCTTTGACTTCGTTTATCATTTTTTCAAGGAATTCTTGAGATACCGCATAATTTTCGTTCGAGTCAAGTTTTATCACATTAGAGTGCTTATCAGGCTTTTTGTAACCTGTAAGCTTGGAATATTTTTTCAATTCCTTCTCAAACCAATCTTTTCTCATGACAATCTACCCTTTACTGCTTCATAGTGATTTGGTAAGCCCTCAGCTTCAGTTAGAGCTTTCATATATTTTGAAATTTTCTTCAAGGCAGATTCTGAGGATTCTATTTGAGTTTGCATCTTCATGTAATCCAACACACCCAATGAGCCTCTGGTTCTTCCAAATCTGTTGGTTGGAAGTATATGATTGGATCCTAACAGATAATCACTGGCTGATGATGGTGTATTTTTTCCCACTAATGTAAGTCCAGCAGATTTGATCTTCTTTGCTACTTGCTGTGGTTTTTTTGTGATTATTTCAAGGTGTTCAGGTGCAAGCCTGTTTGCAAAATCTACCATTTGTGATTCAGTATTACAAATAGCAATAAATCCATTTTTTTGTAGACTTTCTTTTACAATAGAGGATCTCTTGATTGTTTTGATTTTTTTCTGCAATAATTCAAGTACCGCATTTTTCAATTTTGAGGAATTTGTAATTAGGCAACACATTGTATCAGGACTGTGCTCTGCCTGAGAGATCAAATCAAGTGCAACAAGTTCAGCATCTGCTGTAGAATCTGCAAGTATGGCAAGCTCTGTAGGACCTGCAATCATATCAATTGAAACAATTTCGCTGAGCAATGATTTTGCAAGGGTAACAAATGCACCCCCTGGACCCACTATCTTGTCTACCTGAGGTATTGACTCGGTACCATATGCCAAAGCTGCAATAGCCTGTGCACCGCCTGTTCTATAGAACGCGTCTACACCACAAATATCGCCAGCTACTAGCGTCAATGGATCTATCTTCCCTTTTTCGTTAGATGGGGATACCGCTATTATTTTCTTGACACCGGCAACCTTTGCTGGAACAACAGACATGACGATGGTGCTAGGATATCTTGCTTTTCCTCCAGGAATGTAGCAGCCCACAGTATCAATTGGTAAAAATATTTTTTTTATTACGATTCCGTCAATTGCTATAGATACATCTTGTAGTTTTTTTCGTATCGCGTTTTCAGATTTTTCTAATCGTGCCTTTGCAATTTTTATCCCAGCAATCTGTTCTTTTGTGACCTGTGAGTATGCTGACTTGATCTCTTGTTGTGTAATTTTTAAAGAGTGAATTTTTACCCCAGTGAATTTTGTTTCATATTCCTTGAGAGCCTCATCTTTTCGCTTTTGTACATCAGATATGATGGATGAGACTTGTTGTCTTATTGTGTTATTTGTTTTTGGTCTCACAGATTCTATAATAGAACCCATATTTTTGGCATCTATGATTCGCATCAACTTTCCTCATCGCGTTTTATCTCCTCAAGTGCAAGTATCTGTTTTGGTTCATGTACTACTAGACCTTGAGCGATTTTTCGTAATTTTGGAATCATTTTATGGAATTCAGATTTTGGAATTACAGTATTGATACCATACCATCCTTTTTCAC
>JAGWGC010000069.1 GCA_028867615.1 Nitrososphaerota archaeon
CAAGAAGCCCAGAGATAACAAAGATGTTTCTAGTAGATGTAACAAATTATCTTCTTGCAGCTATTTTGCTGAGTGTTTCCGTTGCATGGATATTTTTGATAAGGTCGATGTGGATTACATTTCGCGACTCGCCATTTCTTGACAGGTACAATTCCAAGCCCCACCACATGCCAAAGGTGTCAGTCATCCTCCCTGCAAGAAATGAAGAGATGTTTATTGAAAAATGCGTCAACTCCTTGTTAGACCAAGATTATGAAAATTACGAGATAGTGGTTATTGATGACATGTCAGATGACAGCACTGGTGAGATAATCAAAAAAATTGCAAGGAAAAACTCCAAGGTGGTGCATGTACAGGCAGCACCCAAGCCAGAAAAATGGATTGGAAAAAACTGGGCATGCATCGAGGGTTTCAAGGCTTCATCAGGAGAATTATTGTTATTTACAGATGCAGACACAATCCACACAAAAAAGACAATCTCACTTGCAGTAGACCACCTCTTGAGTGAAGGACTGGATGCACTCACGGTTGTTCCAAAGATGCTTTGCCTTGACTGGTGGACAAAAATAACGCTGCCCGTTTTATCGACATTTCTTCATACAAGATTTTCAGCACTGAGAGTAAACGATCCTTCCAAAAAGACAGGATATTTTTTTGGAAGTTTTTTCATCATAAAAAGAAAGACATACGAATCCGTTGGAACACATGAAAGCGTAAAAAGCGAAATTGTGGAAGACGGGGCGCTAGGAAAAAAAGTAAAGGAGCAGGGATTTAAGCTAA
Source organism: Nitrososphaerota archaeon (assembly GCA_028867615.1). Taxonomy (GTDB): domain Archaea; phylum Thermoproteota; class Nitrososphaeria; order Nitrososphaerales; family Nitrosopumilaceae; genus Nitrosotalea. The sequence goes on from JAGWGC010000069.1 coordinate 781, forward strand.
AGATGGTGCGAGGCGAGCACCTAGTCGAGGCAGTGTGGGCAAGAGACAGGACCACACTGTGGCATGCCCTCAAGAGATTGATGATTCCGCTTTACATCCAGTCAAGCAAGATGGCAATAGGAATATTTTTTGCGGTGCTTTTCCTTTTGTTTGTGCCGTTTCCAGTTCTTGTCTACTCGGCACTTTATGCAAACACCTCCACATCTTTTGATGTATTGCTTGGAGCATCATCACTTGCATCGGCATTAGTTTACATTGGAAGTGCGATAGATGCAAAAAAGGGACTGGGTCTTGGATTTCGACATGCATTGTTTGCCCCTCTAGGTAGTGCAGTGATTGTATCAGGATTTGCAATTGGAATTTTGCATGCAAAGAAAAACAATGCAGTAACCTGGAGAGGAAGAACATATTCAATATCAGAGACAGTGCAGAATCCAATCAGCTTGTGAGTAAGGATTATACAGCAACCTCGAATAGTTCATGTGCTTGGACAAGACTACAGCAATTTTAGGTGGAGTATATGGAATCATTGTACTGGTTCTAGTATTTGCATTTGTGTTTGAACAACAAAAAACAGATCCTACGCAACAAACTTCCATTCTAGGAAATCTCGTCCAGTCAAGTCCTGGATCTCAACTAAGTCTTGCAGATCTTTTTGCAAAATCACAAGACGGTGTTGTGCAGATAATAGTTCGCAAGACAGGTGACAATTCTTCAGACAGAGCAATTGGCTCAGGAATAGTCTATGATCTTGGAGGACACATCATTACAAGCAATCACGTTGTAGCCGATTATCAAAAGATACGAGTTGTGTTTCATGATGGCGAATCATATTCAGCCAACGTCAGTGGCACTGACGTATATGCAGACTTGGCAGTAATCAAGGTGAATGCAGACTCGCAGGCATTGCATCCACTGCCGCTAGGGGACTCGTCAAAGCTTCGCATAGGAGACGCCGTTACAGCTATTGGCAGCCCGTTTGGCTTGAGCGGTTCAATGACATCAGGAATTGTAAGCCAGTTAGGAAGAGTTCTAAACCCTCCAAATCTCCAGTCATTTTCCATTCCAAACGTAATCCAGACAGATGCCGCAATAAATCCAGGAAATTCAGGCGGCCCACTTTTGAATGACCGCGGCGAGGTAATAGGAATCAACACTGCAATCCAAACCGATACAGGAGAGTTTTCAGGAGTAGGTTTTGCCATACCATCGAACACCATGAAAAGAATTGTACCAGCACTCATACAATCAGGGCACTACAAGCACCCATGGCTTGGCATATCCGGAATCACACTTGACCCAGACCTGGCAGACAGTTTGGGACTTGGAATACATTCGGGATTTTTAATTGAAAACATAGTATCAGACAGCCCAGCATCCAAGGCAGGCCTGCATGCATCAAACCAGACAAAGACAATAGACGGAATCAAGTACAAGTACGGCGGAGACATCATAGTTGGGGTAGACAACAATCCAGTATCAAAACTAGAAGACCTCTTGAATTATTTGCAAGACAACAAGTCCGCAGGTGACAAGATGATTGTGCACATAGTTCGCGATGGCAAGAACATGGATGTAACACTCACATTGCAGGAAAGACCATATAGTCAATAGAAATACAAAAAAAATTTCATAGATTACATTATAACATTGAGAACAATGTTCCTAATGTATTTATAAAATAGTATTTTTATTAGAAAACAATTTGAAGTTTTGGCTGATTTCTATTTTCATATTCTCAGGTGTTGCAATATTGCCATCATATGCCGAGCCAGTAATGAATGACACGGGGTTTGTAATCCAGCCTTATGTTACAGGCATTTGCTGCAGCCCAACCACAATGGCATTTGAGGGAAACGATATTCTAGTTTTATCAAAAGTTTCAGGGCAGGTACATTTGTTCAGAAATGGAATCTTACAAGACAAGCCAGTATTGCAAGAAAATGTTACAAGTACTGGAGAGCAGGGAATGCTTGGCATAACGACAGTTGGAAACAAGGTCTACCTGTATTTTACAGAATCAAACAAGATGGGCGGACATGCACTTGGAAAACGTGTCTACAGTTATGACTGGAATGGACAGGAACTTGTAAACAAGACACTTGTAAAAGACCTGCCACAAACCCAGACGTATCACAACGGCGGCGCCATGGTCACATCCAAGAATGGCTCGGTATACCTAGTGGTAGGAGATGCAGGCAGGTTTGGAAAACTGCAAAACCATCCAACGGGAGAGCCAGATGACACATCAGTCATATTCAGGCTTGTCCCGCCAGGCCCGTACTATGCAATTGGAATAAGAAACAGTTTTGGACTTGCAATTGATCCTGTCACAGGAAACCTGTGGGATACAGAAAATGGTCCAGACTGGGGAGACGAGGTAAACCTTGTCCCGCCTGGATTTAACAGTGGATGGGATGTGGTAGCAGGTCCTGCAAACAAGACCCAGATTGCAATGATCCCATCATATCCAGGATATACATATCACGATCCCCAGTTTAGCTGGCAAAAAACTGTAGCGCCAACAGGCATTGCATTTACATCTCCGCAAGGGTTTGGAAAATACAAGGACAGTGTGTTTGTAGGAGACTGTAACAATGGAAACGTGTACCGATTTCAACTAAACCAGAACAGAGACGGGTTTGTCTTCAACAGCCCAGAGCTTGCTGACAAGGAAGTAAACATTGGAGACTCTATGAAGGAGATAGTGTTTGCAACAGGGTTTGGTTGCATCAGCGATGTGGTAACAGGACCTGATGGAATGTTATACATAACATCTTTGACAGATGGGACAATTTACAGGATAGTTCCACAAAATAGCATAGATGCCATATTTAGCGGCAGCATCAGTCTATACATATCAGTTGCCGCAATTGTTATAGCTATCATAGTAACATATGCAATTCGCAGAAAAAAACACATCAATAAAGTAAATGTTTGAAAAATTTATAAAATATCTCAAAAAAAATCCGGTTGACAATTACTTGACAGGTTAGAGAAGAAAATTAGGTGTCATCAAATAACAATTAAAAAATAAAGTACCAAAAGTTGAACAGGCATATCATTTTTACAGTTTGCACCTTGCTGATAGGCTTTACAGTTGCAATGTCAAGTATCCATGTCTCAGAGTCCATACTGACCAACCAGATGATGGTATCAGTAAGGGCAGAAACTAATCCAATAACAGAGGGCGGGTTTCCAACAATAGTTGGTACCGTAGATGATCAGGCCTACAAGCCAATTGCAAATGCAAATGTGTTGATAGAATATGGAACTGTCATAGTGAGTACAACTACAGATGATAATGGCAGTTTCAAATACCAATCAGCCATACCCTCGACCCATGGAATTTATGAAGTTGTAGCGACTGCAGCAAAGGACGGCTATGCAAGGACTGTTGCAAATTCTACATTTACAGTAATGCCAAAGCAAACCGCACCAGTAGTAACTAGAACCATAACCGGCCTGCCAATCCAGTCAGGAAACTATACAGTATTTCTTGGCAAAGTTGCACAGTGGAACCTAGAGACAACTTGCTTTGTAGACTTTGGTACCAAGTACATGAGATTTTTGAATACATGTGATTTGTACAACATGGTACCAGAAGATTTCCAGACAGACCAGCCAGTAACACCGATGGTTTCTGTAATACAGAACAATGACACATACAGACTCTTTCCAGAAAGTGTCTACACTACTGCAGCCAACATGGACAACAGCACGCTTGATGCATTTGTGGCAGGCACCTATGCCAACTATACTGCACCGTGATAATATCATCAAGATCTACATAATAAAAGCAGGTGTAAAAAACCAAAAAACTAATCAAAAAACTTAGGGGTGCAGAGTTCCCGTGCACAAGGCAATGACATGACCCAACATTGATACAACATCTATCATATTCGCACATGATATAGACAAACTAGTATTTTAGATTTGGTCTGAATTGCATGTAATTTTATCACTTTCTCAATTAACATTGTTAAGGAACAAAGTGTCACAATTTTTTATTAATCAGATTTTCATGTGAAAGTATGTCAAGGCAGCCATACCGTTCAGAGCTTGGAATGATCTCAGATGTATTACAGGTTGCAAAAGAGTGCGGCAGACAGGGAGCCATAATTACCACCATAGCAAGAAGGGCCAACCTATCGCACTATGCCGCAACAGACAAGTGCCAGAAACTCATAGACTTTGGACTGATGGAGGCAAGGTCTGACAAGAGAAGCAATTTTTTCATCATCACTGAAAAGGGAATCCAGTTTTACGAAGAGCTGCAAAGGTTTACAGAAACAGTGCAGGCAATTAGAGTCCGGTACTAGATCACGGTACTACAGTATACATTGATAGCATGCCGCCAATATGTAATCGTTGACATGACAGTGATACAACCATGTACTTGCCTGTCAGTGCGATGAGTGCAATTTTAACAGAATTCACAGGCTTAGGCCCCTCCAAAAGTTACTATCAAATCAGTGACAAAACCTGCACACAGTCCAACAAAAATTCCAACCATCATGACATCGTTTGTAGTAAATTTCCTTCCAGAGTTATACATCAACATTGAAACATAGATCAATGCGCCTCCTGCAATTGATAAAAATAGAATGTATGCAATGTTTGAAAATACCAGACTGCCCAGTACAGTTCCTACAAATGTCGGTCCACCACCTACAAGACCTGCAACCAGCAGAAACTTGGCTGTAGGTCTTGTCAAAATACCAGTAAGCGGGCCTGCAATTCCAAATCCTTCAGTGGTATTGTGAGCACCAAACCCAATTATCAAAAGTATTGCAAGGCCAATCTCCCCTGCTGCATAGGATTGCCCAATGGCCAGCCCCTCGCTAAAGTTGTGGGCCCCTATTCCAACAGCAATCATCATTGCAAGCTTGTATGCATTTGTTTGATGGAATATTTGTTTTAGATGCTCGTCTCCTTGTTTTAGGTTTTCAAGTGATAGTATCTGTGGAAATCTTTTTGTCATGATTTTGGTTTCGTATAAAACCAATCCTAGCAGACCTATTGCTATACCACCAAACATTGCAGCAAGATCAATTATGCCATCCCCAACAGAGCCTTTCCCTGAAAGGGCAGCTATTGCAGCACCAGATGCAGTCTCATACCCGTGACTGAAAACATCAATTATTAAAAATACAAGAATTCCAAGTGCAAACGCGTTAAGAAATCCTTTTGTTCTTGTTGATAAATTTTTCATCACAGCCAACGGCAAGCCCAAGAAAATAGTAAAACCTGCAATAGCACCAAGTAACAAAAGTTGAGAATAGTCAATCACGGAGTATCACGGTCCTTTGCGTGACAGGCCGGATTTCCACGACAGGCCATTTCAACACCCGAATAGTCAAGGCCTCCCAGATCAGCCCCTGCCAGATTGGAATCTGCAAAACTGCCTCCTGTTACATCAGAGTTTTCAAGATTTGCCCCTCTGAGATCAGTATCATCAAAAATTGCATTTCGCATATCAACACCAACCAGTATGGCATTTTGCAGGTCAGCATCAGACAGATCTGCACCTATGATATTTGTGTGCGACATGTTCTGGCCTGCGAGATTTGCATCGCTAAAATCTACACCTGGAAATCTTGCACCGGCAAGATTTGCACCACGCATGTCTGCACCTGAAAGATTCGCATGGTAAAAGTCGACATTTCTCAGATCTGCCCCCCTGAGGTCTGCGCCGGAGAGATCAGAATATGCAAAACTACCTCCAGACAAGACGGCATTTTTCAGGTTTGCGCCGGAGAGATTCACGTCATAAAATAATTCATCTTGTGCAACCATGTAAGAGAGGTTTGCCCCAGCCATGTCGGCAAAATGAACCTCTGCGTTATCTATCTGGCAGTTACTCCAATTCACCCGTGGAGATGGAGCTGTATAGCAGTTATTCAACTGTGCAACATAATGTGATGTTGTTGTATTTCCATACACTTGAGCAGATACTAGAGTGGTTGGAATCAGCGATATCAAAATTGCACCAAATATCACAAATAATTTCATTTTTGATTCCATTAGGCTTGCCTAATTGTGAGATGTATTTAATCTGGTCAATTGACACAGTTGTTGAAAACAAATTTCTATTCCAACAGGATAGAACATGACCAAGAAATGAAAAAGCAATAAAAAAATAATTTCCAATACAAACATTTCGCCGGCAAGATCCAATACAAAACATGTATCAAAAATTCCACAGATTATATTTTACAAATGTTGTTTTATCAAAATAATTTCATCCAGAATTTCAAAATATTTTTTGCAGACATTATTTTTCGTTGGATAAACCCTCCAACGATTTAAATACAATTCTTTCAGACAGGGTTTGAGAAAAACTTGAAGACAATTTCTTTTCTTGTGATTGTTATTTCCGCAGGCCTTTTGGCAGGACTTGTTCATGGCATGCTCAACATCGTGTTGGTAGAACCATATCTTGACACAGCAATAGGAATTGAGAACCAGCACCGGTTTGCAGAGGGAGAGGCAAAGGACACTCCACAGTTTTGG
>JAGWGC010000006.1 GCA_028867615.1 Nitrososphaerota archaeon
ACTTTTGATCCAAAGGTTACATCAACTTCCATTAAAAATGAATATGATTTCTACAGGCCATTTGGAAAAGAGACACCAATTGTAAATGGTCAGTATTCCAATTTGCTTTACATGATACAGGTGAAAAAGGCATTAATGGCATACAAGGAAAAAGCCTTGTCTACTGGAATAATAAAATTAAAGGACGGAGAAACAATTCTAGACTATATTGATTTTGTAAACATGCACCTTCCATACAGCAACATGGGCAAGAAAGCTTTGACATACTTGCTAAGACATGAGTGGAGAAGCTTACCGCGCTGGAAAGGTATTGTAGAAAAAATGGGAATGAAAGAACCAATTCCAAAAGATCCGCGTGGTACAATAGAATCAATACTTGCAGATGAAGAATTTATGCAAAAAGACCACGAGTTTACAAAACGATTTACAATGACTGAAGAATTCCAAGAAGCATATGATTCCAAGCTTGCAAGTTCACTTATTGCATCAAGCATGGTAGGAAATCTCTACACTGCTTCACTATACATGGGCTTTAGGAGTTGTCTAGAATTTGAATTCCAAAAGGGCATTGATCTTGAGGGCAAGAGATTTGGATTTGGCTCTTATGGTAGCGGAAGTAGTGCAATGGTCTTCAGCGGGGTCATCATGGACACATACAAGGAAATTGCCAAGAACATGAATCTAGAGGCAGAGATAGGCGATAGGAGAAAGGTATCTCTTGAAGAATACGAACAGATCCATGAAAGCAAGCTAAGTCCAACCCAAAACATCCTGGATGGTAAAAAAGAATTTGTGTTGGTGGGAGTTGGAAGTAGCCCAGAATTACGTGGTCAGCGCAAGTATGTGTTTAATGAATAGGTTATACAAAACGATCTTGACGATCAAAGCAAATCAACAAAAAGGATATAAAATCATAAAGGCTGTGGTTATTTATGAAAGACCGTTCAATGCCAGTTTGTTTTACAGCTGAACAATATGCAAAAATTGAACAGATTGCAAAGCAAAAGGGAATGTTAAGTGCAGGCCAGCTTCTAGAAGAAGCCTTGGAACAATAAACCCGAGAACTAGCGTTCTCAATTCCTTTCCTTTATGATAACTATTTAATGGATTTAGTGATATTCAATACCATGAACTTGTTTTCACGAAAACCCATCATCTGCACCATTTGTAAAAAAGAGTCTGTTCACAAGAATAAGCCAAAGAGTGAGTGGAAGATAGAGGGTCCACTTTGTGGTGATTGCTATGTTTCACAGATGAAAAAGTTCTATGAACAGAGCCTGAGACAGAAATGTGTCACATGTGGAATAGAAAAAGACGTTCCTGACTTGTGGGAACCGCGATACCAGTGGGATATGACTGGGTTGTTGTGCAAACCTTGTTTTGATAAAAAAGATCTTACCTATAAGAGTCAAAGGTCAAATTGCCAGACATGTGGAAAAAAACTCGGCATGATAAGGTATACTCCAAAGAAAAAATGGGTGCTTGACGGGCAATTGTGTAGGGAATGCTGGGACTCTCACAAGGCAAAGTTGGGCTAGATGAATATTTTTAAAAAATTCAAGTGTGAGACATGTGGTGCAAAATTTAGACAGCAGGAATATCTGATGTTACACCAGCAGTTACATCATTGTGACAAACGTTATGATTGTAAAGAATGTAACAAATTTTTTTCAAGCATGGAAGAGATGCGAACCCACATGCAACGTGCCCATAGTTATGGTGGGACTAGAGATATCTAGAATGCCTTGATTGTTTTTACTACTGGTGGTCTGACCTTGGTAAATACTCTAAAACCACAAATACATTTTATTTCTGGCAATCGTGTAAGCTCTGATTGTGATACTTGAGTTCCACAGCGCATGCATGAATAAAAAACACTAAAACTAGTTGGTTTTTCTTCTGCAGGTGTTTCTTGAGTTGGTTCAGACATTTTTATCACTATTTCAAAGTAAGCTCGATATATACATCGTTTGGAATTTTGATTCTCATGAGTTGTCTTATTGCTCTGTCGTCTGCACCAAGGTCTATCACTCGCCTATGGATTCGCATTTCCCATTTTTCATAGGTGTTTGTGCCTTGACCACATGGTGACTTTCGTGTAACGACGTTTAATGTTTTTACTGGTAACGGTGTTGGACCCTTTACTTTGACACCCGTCTTTTCACCGATGCCTTTGATTTCAGTACATACCCCGTCCAGTCTTAAAAGACTAGTACTTGTCAATTTTATTCGGGCTGTCTGTGTCATTCAAGTCCCTATTTGGTGTATTTCTCAGTGATCTCTTTTACAATGCCTGCTGCAATTGTTGCACCCATGTCTCTAAGAGCGAATCTTCCCATTTCTGGAAATTCTCCAAATGTCTCAATGCACAACGGTCTGACTGGTTTGATTCTGACGATTGCTGAATCTCCGGCTTTTAAGAATTTGGGATTCTCTTCTTCAATTGCACCAGATTGTGGATTTATCTTTGCTTCAAAAGCGACTATTGTTGCTGCGACCTGAGCAGTATGTGCATGCATTACTGGTGTATATCCAGGTGCAATTGCTGTTGGATGATGAATAACTATTATTTGTGCTCTGAATTCTTTTGCTACGTTTGGTGGATTATCAGCTGTTCCAATGACATCACCTCTGTGGATATCTTTCTTTTCAATACCTCTCAAATTGAATCCGATGTTATCACCTGGTTCTGCTGATGGCATTTCAGTATGGTGTGTTTCGATAGATTTGATTTCGCCTACTGCGCCTGATGGCATGACTACTATCTTCTGACCTGGTTTTGCAATGCCTGTTTCAACACGTCCTACTGGGACGGTACCAACACCTGTGATTGTATAAACATCTTGTATTGGAATTCTAAGTGGTTTGCCTGTTGGTTTATCTGGCATTGTAAAGTCATCAAATGCTTCGAATAATGTTTTGCCTGTCCACCACGGCATATTTGGTGATTTCTTGACCAAGTTATCACCCTTCCAACCTGATACGGGAATAATTGCAACTTTGTCAAGTTTATAGCCTACTGATTTCAATAATTTCTCTGCCTTTTCTTTTGCTACTTTGTATGCTGCTTCTGAGAAATTGCTGTCATCCATTTTGTTAATTGCTACTACCAGTTGTCCTACACCTAATGTTCTAAGTAAGAAAGCGTGCTCTCTTGCTTGTCCACCTGGTGCGGTTGCGGTATCAGTTTCACCCTCTTTGGCTGACAAGACTAGAACTGCACAGTCTGCCTCGGAGGCACCTGTGATCATGTTTTTGATAAAGTCTCTGTGACCTGGGGCATCTATTAATGTGAAGAAGTACTTTGGAGATTCAAATTTTTGAAATGCTAAATCGATTGTAATACCTCTCTCTCTTTCATCTTTGATATTGTCCATAACCCATGCATATTTGAAAGTGTCACCTTTTCCGGTCTTCTCGGATTCGGCTGCATGTGATGCGATTGTTCTTTCATCTACTAGTCCTAGTTCCATTAAAAAGTGACCCATGGTTGTAGATTTTCCGTTATCAATATGTCCTACGACAATCATGTTCAAGTGAGGTTTTCTTGATGCTGCAGTGCTCATGTTGGATGTTACTTGAGAAGGGCTTTATTAGCATTTTCATTTTTTAATTTTTTTTCGGCCAAAAATTGAATTATTTTCTGACTCGATCATTGAGATCAATTTTTTTCACATGGTATAAATCGAACTATTTCATCACATTGAATAATGAAAATTACAGTAACAGTAATCAAAGCTGATGTTGGCGGAATCGGCGGACATACAAGACCAAGCGACGGTCTACTAAACGCCGTAAAAAATCTTGTAAAGCCACAAGTAAGAAAAGACGGTAAAGGACTCTTGATTGATTCCTATATTGGATATTGTGGAGATGACATACACATAGTTATGACCCACACTAGGGGTGTTAATAATTCTCAAGTCCATGGACTAGCATGGCGTGCATTTGAGGCTGCAACTCGTGTAGCTAAAAGTGAGGGACTTTATGGCGCAGGTCAAGATTTGTTGAAGGATTCATTTTCTGGAAATGTAAAAGGCATGGGACCTGGCGTTGCCGAGATGACATTTGATGAAAGACCCAATGAAGCATTTACAATTTATGCTGCAGACAAGACGGAACCTGGAGCATTCAACTATCCATTCTACAGAATGTTTGTTGATGCCCTATCTAATACGGGTTTGATTGTGAACCAGAATTTGGCAAGAGGTGTTAGAATTTCAGTAATGGACGTAGAAAAGGGCAAAGTAGCTACATTGGAAATGTGGCAAGACAAACCGACATTAGAAGCAGCTCTGATGTATCCAGGAAGATATGTCATATCTACTGTGACTACCAAGGATAATCAACCAATATTGGCAGCATCTACTGACAGACTGCACAATATTGCAGGAACCTATGTTGGAAAAGACGACCCAATTTGCATAGTGCGAACCCAGAAAGATTTTCCGGCAACAGAAGAGGCAGGATCTGCATTTAACAATCCGCATCTAGTAGCAGGGAATACCAGAGGTAGTCACCATATGCCATTGATGCCAGTGAAAATTAATTCTCCAGCAAGCATCAACTATGCCATTCCAATAGTATCAGCACTTGTGTTTTCCATGCACAATGGAGTTTTGACAGGTCCAATAGACGGATTTGGAACTGAAGACTGGAATTATGTTAGAAACGTAGCAATGAGACGAGCTGTTGCAATTAGAAGTCAAGGGTTTGTTCATCCTGCAACTTTGGTTCCAGACGAATTGGAATACGGGGTGGGCTACAAGGCAAGAATGAGTGTCTTATGGAGCAAGATGAAACCAATTCCTGGATCGTCACAAAATGCAAAACTTGGACAAAAACAAAATCTTGGAAATAAACATGGTAACAGACCACAAGGACAACAACAAGGTCAAAGACCGGGTCAGAAACCACAGCAGGGTAACAGACCACAACAAGGACAAAGACCACAAGGACAACAACAAGGTCAAAGACCGGGTCAGAAACCACAGCAGGGTAACAGACCACAACAAGGACAAAGACCACAAGGACAACAACAAGGTCAAAGACCGGGTCAGAAACCACAGCAGGGCAACAGACCACAACAAGGTCAAAGACCACAAGGACAACAACAAGGTCAAAGACCGGGTCAGAAACCACAGCAGGGCAACAGACCACAACAACAAAAACAAGGACAACATTCACAACAAAAACAGCAATCAAAACCACAGACAGCACCACCATCTGTTTCTGAAAAAACTGTAAAACCATCTACCGAAGTCAAAGTAAAGAAACCACGTGCACCACGAAAGAAGAAAACTGAAACTGTTACAATAAAACCAGCAGAAAGCACAATTTCAACAACTGAGACACAAAAGACAGAGACTAGTACCTCATCCTAGGTATTTTCTCTCCAGCGTTCTTTTCATTTTTATAAAATACAATTTTTATTATCTGTTTTTTATGACATTCCAGTGACAAAGAAAATACAAATTTTGATCATAGGTCATAATCAGAATGGAATAACTCCTGAGATTGAAGAAATTGCATATGAGACAGGTGTAGAAGTTGCAAAATCCGGATCGGTCCTAGTTACAGGCGGATTGGAAGGAGTAATGAAAGCTGCCTCTCGTGGTGCAAAAGATGGAGGGGGCATTACGATAGGAATTATCCCACAAAACGATCCTTCTCTTGCAAATGAATATTGCGATATTGTCATCCCGAGTGGGATGGGCCTGGCAAGAGACTTTCTAAATGCACTTTCTGGTGACGGAGTCATAATAATCGGCGGTGGAGTTGGGACATTATCTGAGACATGTGCAGCATATATGCACAACAAACCAATTGTTGCAATAAAAAACAGTGGAGGTATTGCAGAAAAATATGCTGATACATATCTAGATCACAGGAAAAATGTCTTGATAGTAGGAGCATCTTCTCCAAAAGAAGCAGTTAGAATACTTCTTGAAAAAATTAATTCTGATTGATAGATAACAAATACGGGTCTGGCTCGTAGAACTTGTTTTCTTTTGCCAGTTTTTGCAACTCACGTACAATGTTTTGCATACCAAATTGCTTTGCGGTATCAAACAATGGATTTTTGAGCCCCATTCCAAGTGACAAAGCTTTTTCAATTTCTGGAACATCACTTGCTTGATTTGTAACAAGCCATGCAGCGTTGTTTAGTATGTTTCCTAGCAATTGGATTGGATTGAATTTCTTTGCCAGTTCTTCTGTCAGGCTTATTCTCTCATATTGATCTCCCGAATACTTGTAAAAACCTTCACCGCTTTTTTGTCCTAGTTTCTTTTCATCGTATAATTTTTCAATCAATGGATGTGGGTGAACCACTTTTTTGTCACGTGAATGCATCTCAAGTGTAGCTTTGTGGATTACATCCATGCCAGTAAAGTCAGCAAGCTCAAATATTCCCATGGGAAAATGAAGTGTGAATTTTACTGCAGAATCAATCTCTTCTTTTGTTGCACCCGTCCTATCCATGGCATAGACAGCTTCGTGGACTAATGGGATGAACAATCTATTTACTATAAATCCAGGTACATCTTTTTTACACAAGACAGGTTCCTTTGAGACTGATTTCACAAAATTAATTGTTGTATCCACTAGATCCTTTGATGTCTTTTGGCCTGGAATGACTTCAACCAGCTTCATCAATTGTGGCGGGTTGAAAAAGTGAATTCCGATGAATCTTTCTGGTCTAGATGTTGTGCTTGCAATCTCTGTTATGGGCAAAGTACTGGTGTTTGATGCAAACACTGTCTTTTGCTGTGCAACTTTATCAACTTCGGCGTAAACTTTTTTCTTCAAATCCATTATTTCAGGCACTACTTCAATCATCAAGTCACAGTCTTTTAGTGCCTCGGCCAAATCTACTATCGGTATGATTCTTGCAAGAATTTCTTTTCCCTGATCTTCTGTAATTTTTTGTTTCGACACTAGTTTATCAAGTGACCATTTGATCTTTTCCATTGCTTTGTCTAGAAATTGTTTTTCAATATCTCTAAGAACTACATTGTATCCTGCCATTGCAGAAACTTGGGCAATCCCATGACCCATTATCCCAGAACCCAAAACCGTAATATTTTTTATTGTCATGTGTACTGGTTTGAATCACATCTATTTGTAAGTTTTTGACAGTGATATAGTACAGGTAAAAAATACAATTTGCGATTAAATATTTGACTTCAAGAACTATCTTGTCCATCTTCTGGACAATTTTGTTCATGAGATGTTTTCATATCTGCGAGGTGTTACACTTGAAGATGTTGAAAGTTTTGAACTATAGACTATCTATGATTTCTTTTATATGTGCGGGAATTTCTGGCAACTCACCAATATGACTAACGTTATTCTGTAATACGTCAGGACCAATTCTCCGTACTCTTTGTGTCCCAATCAGTGTTGCTATGCCCCTGTCAATATCCTTCTGAGGTAATACTGCCTTTAGTTTTTCAAGCAGGGTGTTTTCATCCTCATACTTTGAAATGGCATGCTGAAGAAGTACTAATTTGTCCTCACTTGACAGTTCATCCATGCTTATGATCACTTTATCTTGATAAAAAATCTTGTCAGTGCCTAAAAATACCAGCTTTTTTAATCGTAGGTTTTGAATAATCATGAGTCATGATATACCGTGAGAGAAGTCTGGTTTATTCTAGTCCTTTTTCATCTTAGAAATCAATTTTTCGAGCTTTTCTTCATCAATTTCAAATCAAGCCAAATCCGGAAAGTATGACGCGATAACAACAGGTTCAAGAGGCCAAGGATCACCAAAATCAGAATATTTTGGAAGTATGGTAAACTGTTTTTTGAACGATTCTAGCATATCAGTACTTAGTAAAGTAAAATTAAACATGATTCTAGCATGTTGTAAACTACCAAACATGTAGTCCGTTAAAAACATGGATTAAACTAGAGCACAAATTTTCTATTAAAAATTTGACGCAAGACCATAATCGGTCATATCATTTGTGATAATTGTAAAATAGTTTTTATTATAAAAATCCAAACCTGTTTTGTGACAAATAATATAGAATACATTTTGACCACAATTGGAATAATTTCTGTATTTTGTGTATTTTCAACTTCAACCCTTTCGGCATTTGCCGCTTCTAATGAACCGGAGCAAATACCTTCTTGGATCAAGATTAGAACAAAATGGTGGACTAGTGGACTAATTAGCGATTCAGAGTATGTAAAAGGAATTCAATACCTTGTCAAAACGGGGGTAATAAAATTAGAATCTACTAATGAAAAATCTGAAACTGTTAATGCAAATCAAATAACAATTTCCAGTCAACCATCTAACTGTCAAGATAGAACATTTCCAAAGGTTAATTGGTCTGGTTGTGATTTCTCTAATGCAAATTTACACAATGCCGATTTGACTGGTGCAAATTTGACCGGAACTGATTTTAATAATGCAGATCTTCACAAAGCATACCTATTTCGTGCCAATCTTGCAGGAGCAAATCTTCAAAATGCAGATATTACAAATGCTGATTTCCCAGAAGCCATACTAATAGGTGTCAACATGATTGATGTAAATGGTACATTCATCAACTTGCTTGCAGCAGACCTGACTGGCGCAAATCTCTCGGGAGGTAATTTTTACAATGCCGCACTTACTGGTGCCACTTTCAGGAATGCCACGTTGACTGGAGCCAATTTTAATCTATCTGAAATCAAAGATGTTGATTTTACTGGTGCAAATCTTTCCGGCGCAAACTTTCAAGACTCGGATCTTTCAAATGCCATCATGATAGGAGTTAACCTAACTGATGCTAATCTTAAAAGCGCAGATCTTAACAATGCCATATTTACTGGCGCAGACCTCTCGGGTGCAAATTTACAAAATACGGGCCTTGGATTTGCAATCTTTGAGAATGCAACCCTGAATGGCGCAAACCTAAATCATGCTGATTTAGGTGGTGCAGATCTCAGAGGTACAGACTTGACCAATGCAGACCTTACAGGTGCGGATTTATCGGGAGCAGACATGCATTGTATTGGCAATCCCATCTGTATCCATTAAAATCAAAACATGTGTTTAGCCAAATAATGCTAAATTTCGCGTTTTGATATGCTATTATAACAGTCTGTCACATTTTTCGAATGCGCAGAAAAAATTGAGAATTTACTTTCAAAACTAGAAAAAGTGTAAGATTTGTATTCCAGTTGATTTGACAATCTAAAGAATGCTCTTATCCAAGTATGGGTTGTTTATTTTATGACAGAATATGACGGTCTAAAAACATCAGACATAATTGTTGAAGGCCTGCTCAGATGGGGAGTAGAAGTAATTTTTGGATTACCTGGCGATGGAATCAATGGGGTAATTGAAGCATTAAGACGTCGTCAAGATAGAATAAAATTCATTCTGGTAAGACATGAGGAATCAGCTGCCTTTATGGCATGTGCATACGCAAAATATACGGGAAAACTCGGAGTCTGTGTAGCTACATCAGGACCAGGTGCAACTCATCTGCTAACTGGATTGTATGATGCAAAAGCAGATGGTGTTCCAGTACTTGCAATCACTGGAAACACATATTCTGATACGATGGGAACAAAATATCAACAAGATGTAAACCTGTTGCAATTGTTTTCAGATGTTGCAGTTTACAACAATATGATCAACGGTCCAGAACATGCCGAGTCTGTAATTGACATTGCATGTAGAAGTTCACTGGCACTAAGGGGTGTAAGCCACATAACCATTCCAATAGATACGCAAGAGCGAAAACTCGAAGGAAAATACACCAGACATAATGTTGGAGGCCATACGGCTCACCTTCTTTCTCCAACAACTGCAGCAAGAATTCCAGACATGGTTTTACTTGAAAAGGCGGCAGGAATTTTGAATGCAGGTAACAAAATAGTTTTGTTAGTAGGGCAAGGAGCCCTTGGTGCAGGAGATCAAGTAATTGAAGTTGCAAAAAAACTTTCAGCACCCATAGTCAAAGCACTCCTTGGTAAGGCAGTCATACCTGATGATAATCCGTATAGCATAGGAGGCCTAGGATTGCTTGGTACTGAACCTGCAAGTGATGCAATGGCAGAAGCAGATACGTTGTTGATGATTGGAACTTCATTTCCATATATGGAATATCTTCCAAAACCCGGAAACGCAAGAGGAGTTCAAATTGACTTGTTTCCTGAAAGAATTGGGCTCAGATACCCAGTAGAAGTAGGTCTTGTGGGGGATGCAAAACGTACTCTTGACAAGTTATTGCCATTGTTACATAAAAAGGATGACAAGTTTCTAAAATCAAAACAAGTGTCCATGAGGAAATGGAACAGTCTAATTCATTCTTCAGATCCATTGGCTAAACCAATAAAACCACAGCTAATTGCAACAGCAGTTTCAGAGGAATTGGAAGATAATGCAATAATTTCTGTAGATAGTGGAACTAATACCATCTGGGCAGCTCGTTACATCAATATCCGAGAAGGAATGAAATTCTCCCTCTCTGGAACTCTTTCAACAATGGCATGTGGCTTGCCGTATGCAATAGCAGCTCAGATTGCGTTTCCAGATAGACAGTCTGTAGCTTTCGTGGGGGATGGTGGATTTACAATGCTAATGGGAGAATTTGCCACTGCAGTGAAATACAATCTCCCGATTAAAGTCATCATTATAAAAAATGACATTCTTGGAATGATCAGATGGGAACAATTGGCATTTCTTGGGAATCCAGAATATGGCGTAGAATTTTCCCCAATAGATTTTGTCAAATTTGCAGAGGCATGTGGCGGAAAAGGATATTCGATAAAAGAACCTCATGAGATTAAGAAAGTAATGCATGAAGCAATGTCACAAAATGTACCAACCATCATAGAGGCACATGTAGATCCCTTTGAGCCACCTATGCCGCCAAAGGTAGATATCAAACTAGTAAGCAAGATGGCAGAATCTTTTGCAAAAGGAGAACCATATGCAAAAAGAATAGGACTGACAATCTTTAGAAATCAAATACATGAAACATTAAGAAAGATTCGCCCTGATGACCGGAAAGACAAGTAGGTGCAGATATTTCGGATCTTTTTTTTGTACGTAAAATTTCACTATGCATTTTGACTGCTGACCCCAAAAACTATGCCAGATGGTAAATTAGTAAAGTTGCATGTACTAGAAATTAAAAAAATATTCTGTTGTTTTTGTAGTCAAAGGAAATCTTTGTGAAAAGACTAGCTCTTTGACTTTTTTATTATCTCATCCCACAAAACCTTTGGCACGGGCATTGCAGAAAGACGAGAGTTTCTAACAAGTTCCCATTCTTTGAATTTTGTATCATTTTTGATCTCATCCAGAGTTACAGGCCTCTTGAGCTTGTCTGATGCCTGGACATCAAACACTATGAACCGTTTGTCAGACTCTTTTGGGTTTGGATAGGGATTTGTCATGATATCCACTATTCCTACTGCCTGTCTCTCGTCACCAGTATGGTAAAAAATAGCCTTGTCACCCTTTTTCATACTGCGCATGTGTTTTAATGCCAAGTTGTTATGGACTCCATCCCAGACTGTCTTTTTTTCCCTCTCCAGTCTGTCAAAATTGTATACCGTTGGTTCTTGCTTTAAAAGCCAATAATTCATGAATTTTGTACCAATTCCTAATTTTATAGATTTTTCTCAGCAACATGGATATAGTTCAGATCTAATGCTTTGGTCCTGATTTTTAATCATAACAACTGGATACCATGTGCTCTTCGGTGAACCAGCAACTCTTCCTGGCTTGATACTGCATACCCGCACATCTCGCACCTAAAAAAGCCAAAATCTTCTAGCGGTACTTCCTTAGACAGGAGCAGATTTTCGGAATCTATCTTGCGCATCGTGTGATCTAGTCTGTTTGTCTCCTTGAGAAAATTGACTAGAATGTGATCTATATCATTTTCATTTACCACTATCAGGGATTTGTCCACCTTTGCACTAAAGCCATGGCTCTTGAGATAACTTTCAAGTTCTTGCGCCACTGCGTCATCACCTGCACAGTCAACATACATCATGATATCATGATATGGACCATAGTTGACAATATGTCTTGTTGTATCCACTCATGAACCATGTAATGAGATGATTATTTCAAGTATGAATTGGTAAAATTTGAGAATCACTTGGAAACAACCATTTTGTACTAGTCTGCATATATGATATAATGACTGAAAAATGTCAATGCGTGGAGTATAACTGTACTTCGCAGATTTTTACAACTTGTAAAGACATGAAATTTTGCTCAATTTGCAGGTTGAGAAAACATATGCATAAAGATTAACCCGTGAAATAACACAAGTTAAAGAAGAATGTAGCCAGTTTTAGTCTTTTCCATCGCCAACAAAAAACATTGTTCGCCATCAATCTATGCTAAGTAATTTCTTTTCATTTGTTTTGGAATCCATAATTATCTCATACTGACTAAATTTACCAGTCTTGCAACTGAGTCTGCTTCTTCTGATGGACCATCTGGAATTCTAGATAGTCATACCGCAGTCATCTCGATTATGCCAAGTTTGCTCTTTTTGACTTTCATAATTTATGACATGGTGCGCATGTGATACATACCTCATTCAAATTATCATGTTACCGTATTTCATGATGTGAAAAACAAATCTGGAAAAATTTGGACCGTACATAATTTAATTACTTATTTCCAAATCAAACAAGGCATGATTTCTGCAGACTTTTCCAACCCGTATGATAAATGCAGAAACGTAAATCTAGACGGCGAGTAGATCAGTACAACAATATCTTCCAAAAACACATCCATGAAGAAACAATAACGTTTTAGATTTTTTCCAGAATTGTCATAGATTTCAAGACATTCTAGAAACGATATCTATCATCATGCGGTTCAGACTGTTTATTGTCTAGATGTTTTTCTATCAGATCTTGTACATATTTCTGATCAGATATAGAAAGTAATTCATCTTTTCGCAGTGCAAGCAGGATTGTATACAACCTAGTTGTATCCCCTATGCCATTTTGCATTAAAATCACAATTGATTTCATCAGATCCTCTGACATGGCATCTTGTCGTCAGCATTCTAGATAAATGTGAAAATAGTCAAGAATATGCCTTGTGTACATAACACCACTTCCAGGCATAGTTTGGCAGTGCAACCATTACCGGATGTCCAGTTTTTTTAAAATGGTTTGTTGCATGAGTTCCAGGTGATGAATCACAGCATCCTACATGACCGCAGGATAAACAAAGACGTAATGCCACCCAGTCGGTGCCCTCTTTTTCACACTCTTCGCATCCCTCCGTATTTGGAGAAACTTTCCGTACGCCGTCATAGTGCTCGCATTTTTTGTCTGTCATTTCTCAACTGTAAACAGCGCCAGAGTAAAATAGTTTTTCTTGTCAGTCCACATATGCACAGGCCTGAACCCCGTCCTTTTTGTCATCTTTTTGATTTGAGATAGGGTGTACTTGTGAGAATATTCCGTATGAATCAATTCATCTTTTTTGAATTTCAAAAACAAATCAATAACAGGCATAAAGACATGTTGTTTTGTAAGAGATTTTAGGTACATCTCGATTCTCTTGTATTTTTTATTAAAGACTGCCACATGTTCGAACTTGGTCAAGTCAAAGTTTGCACCAAATTCCTTGTTCAAACGCAGCAAGAGATTACAATTGAAATTTGCGGTAATGCCTAAGGAATCATTGTATGCTGATTCTAATATTTTTACATCCTTTACCAAGTCAAGGCCAAGCAACAACATATCACCAAGATTCATGGAACCGTGGATTTTTTCTAAAAACTCTATTCCATCTTCTGGACTAAAGTTGCCCATGCTAGAACCCAAAAATGCGACAAGTTTTTTTGTGTGATCTAATGTCCTGATAAATTCAAGTCCTGTTTCATAATTGTCAATGATTCCAGTTATCATCAGGTTCTCATATTCATCATGCAGATTAATTGAGCTGTCCTTTAGGATGTCTGAAATATCCACTGGATAATACTCTACGTCTTTTTGTTTACAAGTCAAAATTTCCAAAAGTTTACGTGTCTTGACAGACGAACCACTTCCAAGTTCCACCAGAGCAAAGTTGTCTACAAGATATTCTGACAGCTCTGATTTTATTTCGTCAAGTATTTCAAATTCTGTTCTTGTAAGATAATATTCTGGCAAATTACATATTTTCTCAAAGGTCTCCGATCCTACATCATCGTAGAAAAACTTGGATGGGATGAACTTCTTTTTCTGTGACAAGCTAAATGCTATTTCTTGAGCCATGTCGGAGTTTGTCATAACTTTTGGTTTAAAGTAGCAAAACCGTGGGGTTACTGCAATTTTTTCATAATTTTCAATCTCCATCTGCTGTTTTCTAATCATATGTCTTCCACGCACCTAAACCCTGCAAACATCCACCGCTCATCAGGTCTGAAAAAGTTCCTATAGCTGTTCTTGACCTGATATCTAGGCGTAGCAAACGAAGAGCCACGAAGTACCTTTTGGTTTGAAAACCACTTATCATTATATTCTGCAAATCCAGACTGGAATCCAGGATAACCTACAAAATCCGAAGTTGTCCATTCCCAAACATCCCCCATCATCTGGTGTATCCCATAATGACTTTTTCCAGATGGATATGAGCCAATTTCAGCAGGTCCCCAGATGTGTGACTCTAACAAGTTTGCGTGATTTTCAGAGGGGGTTTCATTACCCCACGGATACAGCGTCTTTCTCTGTTTTTGTTCATTCCATGAAGCAGCTTTTTCCCACTCTGCCTCCGTCGGCAGTCTTTTTCCTGCCCATTTGCAATACGCATATGCTTCATAGTATGAAACGTTACAGACAGGCTCGTTGGGATTAATCGATAGTTTGCCTCTGAAATCATGCCTTGTCCACATGTCACCTTCCTTCTCCCAATACATTGGAGCATTCCAATTATTTTTCTTGACTTGATCCCATCCATCTGCAAGCCAAAATTTAAAATCTTCATATCCTCCCGAATCCATGAATTTCAAATAATCTTCATTTGTTACTGGAAACACATCAATACTATACTGGTTCAGGTATGTTTTATGTTCTGGAAGTTCAATGTCGTAACAAAAATCATCTCCACAATACCCAAGCTCGTACAATCCACCAGAAATCTTGATAGAATTTTTTTCAACAGGGAATGGTTTTGGAGCAACGTGATATTTTACGGGTGTGTATACACTTGCAAGTAAATGTTGCAAGTCATACACTAAAAGTTCTTGGTGTTGACATTCATGATTTAATGCAAGCTTGAACATATAATCGAGGTTAAGGTCAGCAACATGATTTTTTAAAAATTCTTCGACCCGCTTGTTTATGATGTCGAAATATTGCAGTGTCTCATCAACTGTAGGTCTTGACATTATTCCACGCTTTGTCTTTTCATGTGGCGTACCAAGTGCCTGGTAGTATGAGTTTAGGACCTTGGAATATTCTTGAGAATAGAATTCGTAACTTGGGTTCATCTTGCTCATTATCACCTCGTAGAACCAGGTGACGTGACCCAAATGCCATTTTGGCGGGCTCATAAATGCAGCAGTCTGTACTACAAAGTCTTCTTTTTCAAGCGTTTTTACCAGCTCAAGTGTTTGTGCGCGGGTTTTTCTAAACTGTTCCGATAAAAATATCATATCAGAATTTTCTTGCTCCACTGTCATGATAGCATTATGAAAAAATACTATATTAGTGATCTTCCAAATTTTTCCTAATTTTATTTAGGTCTTTTGTATCAAGTACAAGTTTTATTTTTGTAATTCTGGTCATTGTAAATCACTGATGGATTCCCCGTGTCTTACATAACCAAAAGAAATCCAGGAATCTTCTATGATGAGCGGTTCATAATGTATTTGTTCTAGTCCCCTCCTTTTGTTTACACCCTTGCATGCCCACCATTTTTCTACCAGAAAAATCACCAGTTGTTTTATCACAGGAATGCCATTCCATCCTAGAATAAAACCAATTCTATACAATGATTCGAAAGTAATTTTTTCCACATAACATACGTGAGCAAATACGGTAATAATTGCCAAATCCAGTAAAATAATTGACATAGTATATGGTCGATTTAGCTAATCCTCTTAAACCCCGGGTTGGATTTAAAATAGTAGATTTTGGATTTAGAAAAATTCACTGAAGATGTCTATACCGTTGCTGAGAAACTAACCCGTGATCAGACACCTGAAATAAAATCAAAGACAAATTTTGTAAGGGAGCGACTAATTGAGCTGTACAAAAAAAACCTGGTTAAGATCAATCATTCAGTATTGGAGATAATCTGTGCTTCAAACCTAATATCTCGTGGATATACAGTAGATATTGAAAAGCAACTCTCAAACATTCTGGTCTGCGATGTGTTTGCAACAAAAGGGGACGGTACGCTGATTTTGGAAATAGAAACAGGTTTTACACCACCCGACCATGCGCTTGATACTATCGACTATTATGTTGCAAGAATATCAAGCAAGATTGCAAGATATAGCAAACATTGTTCCAAGTTTGCACTAGCTACACCCGTTGTTGGAATTTTGCCAATCCCGAAATTATTCTTGAAACCTCCAAAGGATAGAAAACCAGAAGAAGTCCAAAAGATAAAATTGTTAGTAGACAGGTTTTACAAGAATCCGCCAATTGAACCAGAGGACATCCTAAATGCCCATCTGCATTCAATATATTTGATAAACATAGACAAGGGTTTTGCAAAACAGCTAGACCCGTATACATATCTCGAACTGACTGGAAAACTACAAGATGCAAGTGAACTTGACCTGTAAGAGAAAATTTCAATAAACCGCTTTAACATGTTGGCACTATTGCTCAAAAGTACCAGGTGTCCTATTTGCAGACAAAAATTTACAGAGCATTCAGAACTACAAGAGCAAATTTGCAGAGTCATAATGTTAAAAGAGTTCTCAGGAAATTGTCCGGGCTTTGACGTAGGAAAATTGGCAAAAGACTCTGAATAGTCAACAGATGTCACAAACAGTCTTTTTTGAAACAAGTTTACCGACCTAGTGCAACATTCTACGAAAAAATGAATCTGAAATATTCTTCCACTGCAAGTGTACCGTTTTTGTTATAAAATATGGTATTTTACCATCTGATGATGTGTTTCAAATGAATCACACATTGATTTATGAAATGATGCCATTGTGATACCACTAGGTTGCCCTACTACTTTTTTACGAGTATGTACACAATGAGACGATATCGCATGTCATAAAATATCTCATGCAGAGTTGCTAGTTTTTACTTTAGACTTGCGCCTCTCACCTGTGCAGAATTTCATCTGTTCCGGCGTATGATCTTTGACAAATTTTCCACACATGGCACAAGTGGGGGCAATCACAATAGGTTTTCGTTCAAACTTCGTAAAATTCTTCCCCCTGATCACTTTGTTCTATTACGACAAGATTATTTTTATTCATCGATTGGTCAAGTTGAATAATAGACCGCAGTATCAGTGCTGAGATGCCAATGTGTGATGTAAGAAATGCAGTAGCCTCTTCTATTGCGTTTTCACCTCTATAACCCTCGTCGTATGTCATTTCTATCATCCCCTTGTCGGTCTCTACAAGTGCGGTAATCAAGGAATATGGTCCAAGTTTTTCATCCTTTCTTTGAATGTATAGATTTAATGTGACATTTTGTACCACATGGCCACGTTCCAAAAATTTTCCTCCTGATAATAATACAACGGTCTTATCCGGGGTTCTGCCAATTCTTTCCGAGTCTGCAACTTCAACCACTTTTACCATATGATAATTAAGTGATCATTGTAGATAATCTTTGCCGGCGTCTAATCATGAAATTAAAAATTATACATTGAGCTACTTTTCATCATCTATTGTTCCGCCCTGGCCATAAATTGCAGGTATTGACACAGTGCTAGTAACATGCGGTACACTTCTTACCTTACCTATTGTCAAATCAACCTTTGTTACATCAGGTGCTTGAATCTTGACAAAAATATCGTATTTGCCCATTATTCCATTTACCTCAACTATGTTTGGCAATTCCTTAATTTTTTGTATGACTTCTTTTTCATTTCCAGGCATACATGTTGCAAGAATGTATGTAATCATGTTCTGCAATACCGCTTTAGATGTTAAATATCTTTTGAAAAACATGATAAATTTTCGAACTGTTTTTCTACTACAAGGTATTTCAATGAAAATAACCCGTGAACAAATCTTCCGTAAAAATTTGCGATCATGCCTAAATATGACAGAGTTAATTGGGTCACAATGAGTAAAACTATACATGCAATAGCACTAGCTAGTATCATGGTACTGTCAATCATGACATTTGACTGGCCTGCAGGATCAAGCTATGCTGCAAATGCATTCTCTGACAAGGATGAGAAACCAAAACAATTCAAAACAGGCAACGATGGTTTTCATGGAAAACGAAATAGCTGTCCAAGCCAAAGCTTTTTGGCAGACCCACATTCAAATGTAGCCAAACAAGTTCTAGACATTTCATACCTCGTACAAAATGATGAAGATTCCGGGGTGGGGAGCTATTGGGCACTTGACCATCTCAATGAACACCTAAAAGTGTGGAAGCTTGCAGACGGTTCATTTTATGCAATCAAAAAGTTTGATGGCATATTTACAACACCACAAGGTGCACTAGACCCAGGAACAGGAACACGTGTACAAAACGAATCATCATTTGGTGATATAACTGGAGGTTATGTTGCTGTGCTTAATGGAACATTTGCTCCTGGTACAAACCCTGTCAATGGCAACATTGGAATATTCAACTATGGTGGAACAACAAGTGACATACTCCTTGGTGCATCCAATATTAATGGCGCACCACATCCATACGACTGGACAATGGCCTATTTTAGCACCCAAAGCGGTTTTACCGAAACGCATTGGGGATGGTCATACACTCTAGACCCAGAATTTCAGTCAAACACTTCGGTTAATCAATGGTGCAACTATGACAACATAGACGGCGGAAACTCTGGCGACATCAGATCATAATCCCAGAAAACCCTTTTTTATTTTCCATCACATTACTAGACTATCTCTAAACCAATTTGTTACATTATTTGCACACAGCACAGTATCACAGCACAACTAAAACTCTGGATATGAAACTAAAAGATGATGCCACAGCCAAGCTGATAAAAATGTCAGAAAGTGTCAGGGAGGAAATAACGAGAGACATATTAGATACATTTGGTGTTGACATATCAAAACAAGAACTAGTGCATCACGACAAGACAAAACCTGTCTGGACCCAACAGATTCGTGACAACAGGGCCTTGAAGCACGAACTTGATTCGTTCCTAAATCTAGTGAAAAACAATGTAGAACACCTGCCGGAAATGATAAAATTTGAAAGGGAGCACCCTCTGGCTATTGAAGAAAATAATTCTCATGATTCCATATCATATGATCTCGAGTTTCTCTGGATATGTGAGTCTCATGTGAAAAAATTTGAAAAGGAAAAACACTTATCACAAAAGGAAATATCAAGATATAATATTCAAATTCAAGAGCTAAAAGACAAGATACGATACATTACAGTAGATAACCTTCAGAAATAATACTTGATCTACAAGTGAATTTCGGAAACCCTTGACAAAACAACTACTGCAATTAAAGATATAGATATTGCAAGACCTGCCAACGGACCAAATTCTGGAATTACCGTGGCGCCAACCAATTCAAGTTCTGTAGAATTTGCAGGAATTGAGCAATCAAGTATGCGTATAGTATCAGTCTCACTCTGCGAACACAAGATCTGGTTTCCGTCAACTTTTAATACGATATTTCCTCCAGGTGTATCAATTATTTTTTTCGGAATTTGATATTCCTGGTTTGCAGAATTGCCAGACACTTGTGATGTATCCATTGAAATTTTTATTGTATTATCAGTAGTAGATACTGAGACATCACCATATTTTATCATGTTTGTGCCATTTGTTCTTATTTTTATTTCACTATCAAAAACAGGGATTGTACTCAACGTTCCAGAATCTAGTACAAAATGTAACTGACCGGAGGAATTGTTGTACTTGATATTGACAGTATATGTGCCACCCAAGGAATCATCGTTTAATACAAAATCGTGAACAAATAGATTGTTTAACAAGCTTACCTGTCCCACATCATAGACATTCCCCATGGGATTTCGAACAATTATGTTTACTGGATTACTGTTTACAACTTGGCCAACAGATCCGCTGATTATCACTTTATCTCCTGGTTGGTACGAACCCTTGTTTACAGACGCCGTAATTCCAGAATTATCTGCATAAACTGGAAGAATGATTGACGGTATGACAAGAAGCAAGATTAGAAAAACTATATTTTTTGAGATACTCATCAAAAGTCTGTGATATTTCTATGATATTTAACTGTGATTTTATGTCGCATCAGAAATTAAATGTCTATGCATGAACCTAGAAGAATGAGTCAAGGCCTTTTTTTGCAACGGGTGCTTCTTGTTGTTCCAGAAACTTGTTCATTTTCTCGCCCATTCCCTTTGCAGCTGTAACCTTGCGTTTGCCTATCCAGTAATACGTTTCATCAGTTGTATCTTTTGCAATTAATACTACTAGTTTACCATAATCCTTTCTTCCAGTACGGCCTTTTCTCTGGACATATCGAATCGAACTTGGAACATTATCAAAAAATACTACTAGATTAACTTCTGAAATATCAAGACCCTCCTCACCTACACGGGTTGCAATTAATACCTTGTATTGCCCATCACGGAATTTCTGTATTGTCTCTATCTGTTTTTTCTGTTTAAGGCCTGTTTCTCCAGCTTTTCCTATTAAAAATCCAGAAGGGATTCCCATCTCATTTAGTTTCAGGTGTATGACATCCACTGAATCCCTATAGCTTGTAAAGACAAGTGCCTTTCCAGGAATGTCATGCAATACCTCCTTTAGTTTTTCCATTTTGGAATGCTCAATTCCTTTTTCCTGTGCTTGTTTTGCAAGCCTTACTGCCCTGCTAAAATTCAGATCATTTTCAAACAAGTCTCTTATGCCGACTCCTTTTTTCTCCCGAGTTCTCTCGCAAAACCTAAGAAAGGATGTAACACCGTGAGATTCAAACACGTTTAGTGCATGAATAAGACGTATAGCAGTAAAAAGAGGCTTGGCAGCTCGCCTGTTTTGTCTTAAAACAAATTCCCTTACACGCAAGAGTTCAGACATTGACCGGCTTCCAGAAAGGTTGAGTCCGAGTTTTTTGAGTTCAAGATACCTAGAATCAATTGTGGCTTTTATCAAGGCCTGAATCTCTTTCATCTCTGGTCCAAGTTCAACAGTGATCCATTGAGTGTCTGTTTGTTGAACGTATGGACTTACATCTGGACTCTCTTCTGTCCTCTGGGCTATGCTTGTAATCTGTAGTATCTTTACCATTTCCTCTGCCTTTTGTTTCTCGCTTGGTAAAGTAGCAGTCATGCCAATTATTCTGACACTCATGTTTGCAAAACGCTCTGCAATTCCAGAGTATGCATAATCTCCAACTGTCCTATGAGCCTCATCAAATATTACAAGTGAAAACTGATCAGTGGAAACAATCTGTCTGTCAAGATCATTTTTTACAATTTCAGGAGTTGCACAAATTATGCTATTTACCCAAAGTTTCTTTCTTTTTGCAAGTAAATCTTCTCCTGTAACAAGAGCAATATCATCAATTAACAAATTATTTTTTAAAAACTCATAATGCTGATGCGCCAAGACTCTGGTAGGGGCCAAGAATAAGACCCCCCCTTTTCCTCTTGACATAAATTCTGCAATCACATGCAATGCAACAGTAGTCTTACCAAGCCCTGTTGGAAGTACAATTAGACAATTTTCTGCAATTGCCTGTCTTGCCAAGTTGTCTTGATAATCCCTGTGCTCTATGCTTGATTTTTTGATATACCGGTGTTCTACGAAATTGCCACTCAATTAATTCATAATTGTCATCATCTTGGTAAAAAGCTTGTTTAGAATAGAAAGTTGATCTTTACTTACTACTCTTTTCACTCCAAGATGTTTGTAATCTTATATTGGACCGTTATACAGTCTCCATATGAACAAGTCATTCGACCGTCCTACGTGGGACGAGTATTTTATGCTCCAAGCAGAGTTGGCAAAATTACGATCAAATTGCATTACAAGACAAGTTGGTGCAGTAATTGTACGAGAAAACAGACAGATTGCCACAGGCTATAATGGAACGCCTCCAGGGGTAAAAAATTGCTTCGAGGGCGGCTGTAAAAGATGTCAACTTCGAATAGAAGGTAAAGTTGCATCAGGCGAAGGTCTTGACAGGTGCCTATGCAACCATGCTGAAGCAAATGCCATAATGCATTGCGCCATACTTGGAGTAGGATCTGGCACCAAAAACTCTACCCTGTATACCACATTTATCACATGTTTAGAGTGTAGCAAAATGGCAATCACAATCGGGATTAAAAGAATAGTCTGCCTTGGAAATTATCCTGAGACAGATTATGAATTGTTACACGAAGCTGGATTAGAGATAGTGATTTTGGACAAGAGTCGAATAAATCATTGGATAAGGGTTCTCCTTGAAGAGCCAAATGCCCATCTAACACCAAAGTGATGGCATCATGTCAAACGCAATAGAAGAAGTAACAACCACCATGCTACCAGCACTACTGGTGTCGGCAGCATATGATGGTCTGAAAAAATGTGCGGTGCTCAAGTTTTATGAGCCAAAATCTCAAACGCTAAAACTTTGGTTTGACAATACAGGGCATAAACCATATTGTTATTCAAAACTAGACCCAGAAGAACTAAAATTTTTGTCAAGTAGAACCGATGTATTAAAACTTGAAAGTGTCAAGCGGGAAGATTTGCTAAAAGACCGCATGATTGACATGACAAAAATTACAGTAACAGATCCACTTGCAATTGGTGGCACCCAGACTGACAAGAGTATAAGGAACATCATGGAGACATGGGAGTCAGACATTAAATATTATGAAAACTATCTTTATGACAACTCGTTAATTGTTGGCAGGTATTATACCATAGAAGACGGTAAACTCAAAGAGTATTCATATCCGATACCAGATGAGGTCCAGCTTGCACTAAAAGGACTGTTGTTTGACAAGATAACAAACATTGGAATAATAGACACAAAGGGATTTCAAAATCACATCAGTGAATGGGCAAATCTTCTCAATCAACCTGTACCCAACATACGGAGAATTACCTTTGATATCGAGGTAGAGTCTGAAACAGGAAGAATTCCTGATCCTAAAATTGCTGACAGAAAAATTACGGCGATAGGATTTTGTGCAAGTGATGATTTCAAGACAGTTTTTGTCCTAAAGCGGGCAGGACTACAAATGGGAACTGACGAGCTTCCAAAGGATGTCAAGATAAGTTTCTATGAAGAAGATAAGGAGGCAGACATGTTAAGAGACGCATTCAAGATTTTGGAAAATTATCCATTTGTAATAACATTCAACGGAGATGAATTTGACATGCCTTTCATGTACAACAGGGCAGAAAGGCTGGGTGTTCCATTAAAGGAAATTCCATTGGTGATGATGCGTGATTCTGCAACTCTTAAAAAAGGCGTACATATTGACCTGTACAGAACATTTTCCAATCGTTCATTTCAAATCTATGCTTTTTCACACAAGTATAATGACTTTTCACTAAACACCATATGCGAAGGACTAATTGATGAATCCAAGACAGAATACGAGGGAGAACTAGAAGATCTCTCTCTTTATGAATTGGGAAACTATTGTTTCAACGATTCAAGAATCACACAAAAACTTACAAGTTTTAACAATGATTTGTTGATGAATCTTCTTGTCGTCATAACAAGAATTGGACGCATGCCAATTGATGACATATCAAGAATGGGCGTATCTCAATGGATTCGAAGTCTGTTTTATTATGAACATCGAAAGCACAATTATTTGATACCGCGAAGGGAAGAACTTGATCAAAAATCTGGTACTGCGTCAACAGAAGCTGTTATCAAAGACAAAAAGTATCGCGGAGGTCTAGTAGTAGAACCCACAGAAGGAATTCATTTCAATGTATCTGTAATGGACTTTGCAAGTCTGTATCCTAGCATAATCAAGGTGAGAAACTTATCCTATGAGACAGTAAGATGCATCCATGATGAATGCAAAAAGAACATGATCCCAGGCACCACGCATTGGGTTTGTACCAAGAAAAATGGTCTGACTGCCACATTAATTGGCTCGCTGAGGGACCTACGTGTAAACTATTACAAGAGCTTATCAAAAAACCCAAGCCTTTCTGCTGATCAAAGACAATTGTACACAGTAGCAAGTCAGGCGCTCAAGGTCATTTTGAACGCAAGCTATGGTGTAATGGGTGCAGAAATATTTCCACTATACTGCCTGCCGGTTGCCGAAGCAACTACAGCAGTTGGGAGGTTTACAATTTTAGAAACAATTGAAAAATGTAAATCAGTTGGAATCGAGGTTTTATACGGAGACAGTGTACTTCCGGACACACCAATCACAATTCGCAGAAAAGACGGAACAATTGATTTGATTCCAATAGAAACACTGATGCCAAAAACAGTAAGCAATACAAGATATGATAAGCTTGGAGATATTGAAGTACTGACAGAGAAAGGATTTACGAAAATAAAACATGTCTACCGGCACAAGGTAAAGAAGAAAGGATATCGAATTCTCACCAGAAAAGGATTTGTAGAATGTACTGAAGATCATAGCCTAGTCATAAATGGAAAAAGTGTAAAACCATCAGATCTAAAAGTGGGAGACAAGATTAATCAGGTTTCATTTAAAACAGAATCCAGAATACATGTAAGCCCAGACCTAGGGTGGCTATTTGGTCTTTTTATTTCAAAAGGCACATGTAACACACACAGACATGAAAAGTGTATCAAATATTCATGGAGAATTGTAAATCAAGACAAAAAGTTATTGCAAAAAGCACAAAAAATTATACACGAACATTTAGCTTTGGAAACAACCATCGAGGACATTCATAAAAGATCTTCCACATACGCATTGGTCCCAAAAGACAATCACAAACTATTTGTTGAGTATTTCAAGCTTTTTTGTTATCGTGATGACCACAAGGGAGTACCACAACCCATATTGAATGCAAACAATGAGGCAAAGATGGCATTCATAAATGGAATGTCAGATAGAGACACCCATGCCAAGATAAATGGATTGACGATGCTTGATCAAATACACAAGACCGTTATTGCGGGAGTCATCGTCATGTTGGAACAATTAGGGCTAGAATACTCGCTACAAATAAGAAAAGACAAGCCAAGCGTATGTAGACTCGAAATAATTAAAGATCAAAAAAATCGGAGAATAAAACAATCGGATATCATCGAAACAATAGAAAAATTTAGCATAAGTGGATATGTATATGATTTGGAAACAAAGAATCATCATTTTTGTGGCGGATTAGGCAATGTCTTGCTACATAATACCGATTCATTATTTTTGAAAGCCCCATCGCAAGATCAGGTGCAAGGAGTGGTAGAATGGGCAAAAACAGAATTCGGAGTTGATTTGGATCTAGACAAGGAATATCGTTATGTAGTATTTAGTAAAAGAAAGAAAAACTATCTGGGAGTACAAAAAGATGGCAAGGTAGATGTCAAAGGTTTGACTGGAAAGAAATCACATACTCCACCATTTATTAGAAATCTGTTTTATGAAATACTTGGAATCTTGTCACAAGTACAAAACGAACAGGAGTTCTCCCAGTCCAAGACAAAAATTGGTGACATGATATCGGGTTATGCAAAAAAATTAAAGGCAAAGCAAATTCCCCTTGTAGAACTTGCATTCAACGTAATGATAAGTAAAGCCCCCGCAGAATATGTCAAAACTATCCCTCAACACATCAGGGCTGCCAAACTGTTAGAACAGACAAGAGAGATAAAAAAAGGCGATATTATTTCATATGTCAAGATAATAAACAAACCAGGGGTGAAACCTACAGAAATGGCAAGGCCAGATGAGATTGACACTCCAAAATACATGGAGTTTATGGAAAGTACATTTGACCAAATATTGTCTTCAATGGACTTGGACTTTGCAAGCTTGATTGGTGAACCAAAACAGACTGGATTAGACCAATTTTTCTGGAAGTAAACAGGACGTAAATAATATTGATCGGTTTTGGTCTCGAAAAATTGTTAAAACCTAGCATTAACCATAAAAAATGATCAAATATTTACACCTGTATGTCAAGTCTGTCAGTACTAAAATTTATAAATAAAGTTATAGAAATTACAAGTATGCGAAAAGATTCATGCAGAAATTGCGGTGTTACCATGGAAGAATTCCAACGTTGCACTGTATGTAGTGAAGTAAACCAGTTTGTCTGCACCATCTGTAGAAAGGCAAGCGACGAGCAGGTCCACCCAAAATGTAGTCTGATCGCAAGAAATGTTGTATGCAATTAGATACTTTTCAAACATTCAAAATTTGAACAATTTTGCTTTGCAAAAAAGAGGTTGGTTTCAATTCCAAACCAAAAAGAGTATTTTTGAATAGATAACAGTTCATGTGATCATCTCTGAAAATCTCAGTTTTTTATTTGCCAAAAAGATCAAGATTTGAAATATTATTATACCACTGTAAAATGATGAGCCTTACACAAATGAGTTTTCTTGACTTGTACATGAATCGAAATCCACTGATAACAAGCCCGAGTGAAAGTGGGGACGTATCCGCAATAGTTTATGGTATCCCTTTTGACTCGACGCATTCATTTAGACCTGGAACAAGATTTGGTCCAGACGCAGTACGCCAAGCTTTTAACAATATTGAAATATTTTCAACACGATTTAACGTAGATTTAGAAAGTGTCAATATCGAAGACCTTGGAAATACATATCATACGGTAGTTGCGACCGAAGTGCTTGACATGGTTGGAAAGATAACAACCGAGCTTGCAGAGAGAAACAAGCAGATGATCATTTTAGGAGGGGAGCACTTGATTACATATGGTACATACATGGCATTTCCAAAAGATACCGGTTACATAGTATTTGATGCACATTATGATTTAAGAGATGAGTATGCAGACATTAAGCTGAGTCATGCAGCATACCTTAGAAGAATCATTGAAAAACGTGGCGCTGAAAATATTGTCCATGTTGGCGCAAGATCATTTGTAAAAGAAGAGCTTGCATTCAAGACAGAGCACAAGGTAAATGTTGTGACAGATAAGGACATCAGGGAGGGTAGAGGACCGAAGATGGTCAAAGACTTCATGTCTACTTTTGACAAGATCTATGTCAGTATTGATTTGGATGTGCTAGACCCAGCATTTGCACCAGGGGTTGGGAATCCAGAAGCCATGGGAATCACATCACGAGAGTTATTTGATATGATATATGCATTAGAGGGCAATACCATAAGATGCATGGACATAGTGGAACTTTGTCCGCCATATGACAATGGTGCAACAGCCTCCGTTGCTGCAAAACTAATGTCTGAAGTCATAGCAATGAGTTTATCCCGCAAGTAACTTAAGAGAGAAACAAAATTACCATCCTAGTGGAAGAAAGCATTTCTGATCTTGTCAAAAAAGGCATTCAGTTGGTTGTAGATGGAGATTTTGAGAATGCATTAAGTTATTTTGATCAAGCAATAATGATACAACCAAGTAACCCTGATTTGCTCAACAAAAAAGGAATTGCTCTGCGTGGCCTAGGAAGATATGATGAGGCCATTGAATGTTTTAATAAATCGCTGCAACTTGACCCAAGAGATTTAGATGCTTCCTAATATCACACCATTATTTGTGGCCTTTTTGCTACACTTCTACCCATGTTTATTCTCATGAAAGGTTTCCCTTTAGTTTCTTCTTTGATATTTGCAATGAATTCTTCAACTGAAATATTATGAGGATCCTTTGATTTCCTGTCTCGAATAGACAGGGTAGTAGAATTTACTTCTTTTTCGCCAATGACTATGATGTATCGTATCCATTCCGTCTCTGCATCTCGGATACTCTTACCTACACTTTCATTTCTGTCATCCACATCTACCCGTATATCATTTTCTGTGAGTTTGTCTGCAAGTTTTTCACAATAATTCAAAAACTCGGGTTTTACTGGAATTAGTCGTACTTGGGTGGGGGCAAGCCATAATGGGAACATGGGTTTCCGTCCCTCTCGCTGGTCCTTTGCTGCTTTCTCCAATAGTGTGTATATCACTCTCTCAATTGCACCGCTAGGAGAATTGTGTAGAATTATTGGGTTCTGAGGCTTGTTGGTATCATCCATGAACTCAATGTTGTATCTTTTTCCATTTTCTACATCAATTTGATCGGTTGATAATGCAGAAGCTTTTCCAAGATTGTCCACATAATTGAATTCCCATTTTAGTACAAAATAGAAAAATCTCTCCTTCCACATCTCAACAAGCACTGGCTTGCCAATCTTTGCCACAATTTCTTCAATCAGGGATTTATTTTCATTGTAAAATTCTTCGGTAAATCGAATTGCCATTTCATAATCTTCACTTTCAATGCCAAGTCCTTTTATGACATCGCGTGATAGCTCAAATCTTTTTCTAAACTCTTCTTTTGCTTGGTTCATGTCCATACACATGGCATGACAATCAGGCATTGTAAAAGCACGTAGTCTTCTAAGACCAACAAGCTCTCCAGACTGCTCCCTTCTGAAACTATATCTTGTAAGCTCATACAGTTTTAACGGCAGATTCTTGTATGACAATTGAAAATCTTTTGCCATTAAGAACTGACCAAAACATGCTGCAAATCTCAGGAAGAGGTGTTTTCCTTCCGAATCAATACTATACTGTCGTGCCGGAAATCTGTGAAAGTAACTTTCCATGCTGGGATGATGCGAATCATACATTATCGGAGTCTCAACTTCAAACCCTCCATACTCCATTACCTTGTCTGTTACATATCTTTCAATTAGTGATTTCATGAGCCTGCCATTCGGATAAAACCTCATGTTGCCAGCATCTGATGCTGGTTCATAATCTGCAATTGCCAATTTTTTCATTAATTTTACATGTGGCGGAGGCTCGTCAACTGCTCTTTTCTTAGCAGCTTCATATTTTGCCAACACTTCAAGATTTTGGCATTTTGCAAAATTGAACTTGTCAATATCATGCAGTTTGCCATCAGGGGTAAGTATATGCCAATATGATATGATCTTGGATTCTGCCTTTAGTGCATTTGATGACGAATCTTTTTCTTCTCCAGCTGTTATTGTTTTAGAATTTTCAGCCAACGGGTGTCCTTTGACCTGAAGTTTGTAGGATTTTGTCCATCCAAATGGTGCCCTATGTACCTCCAGACCTGTGGCATTTTTTTCCATATCTTGGAGTAGAAGCAATGCAGTGGTAGGAGATGCAAGCTTTGAGCTCAAGTGAGCATAAGGATACAATAATAATTTAGAACAGCCGATTTTTTGCATGGATTCTGAGATTTCAACTATTGCCTTTTTTGCAACGACCTCATTATCTGATTCTTCTACTGCTACAAATGCGACCACGATCTCTTCAAGGCGTTTTGACTGAGGATCTATTTCTTCAGCAGATTTTATTTCCTTTTTTACTGGCGTATATTCGATATAGTCGCAATGTAACTGCAATATCCGCATGTTTTATTTTTGTTTTGGCTGTCGAATTAAACTTTATGCCAAAATGAACATGTGAAGATAAAACATATTCAAAAAAAAACTTGAGCCATTAATGATCATATTAAGAAATCACCTACGTCTCATTTTCTCAAGCTTGGTAGTTATTCTAACTATTTTTTCAATTATCTCATCATTACTACCCTTTCCAGCCAAAAACTTGACTAGCCAGTCTATCTCTTCGTTGTTAAGCAGGTTTTCCATGGATAGAATCATTTGATTAGTTGGCATCCATAAGTATTTTCATGATTGTATCATTATACTGATTTTATTATAACGTCGTCACGGTTGTAGAGTATCTTTTCATGCGTTATGGTTATAGTACAGTTTTGTTTGAACTTCATCTCTTTTTTGTTTCCTACAGAATCTTTGAAGATTACACTAGGATCTTGGATCACGTCAATCTTATACTGTGTTCCTTGTTTTAGTTTCTTCAATTCCTGGCAACCTTGCATATTGATAAGCAGCGAACATGCAACGGAATTTGATTCTAAAGTAGACATTAATGGTTTTGCGGTTTGCAATTATAAAAATGGTTGCGTTATGTACAATATGCATCAATTTGGATTTCATACTGTTTGTAAAAAATTCAAACATATTGCAAAATTAATTCGAGTTACTTTTCCTGAGAGTTTTTTTCCTTTTCATCATAAGAGTATAAGGAATCATCACGCACGTATGTGCCTGCATCTCTAAATTTACTTGAAGTATTGTCTTTTTTACTGTACCAGCGTCTAAAAATTACTGCTGCTGGACCACCGATCAAACTAAGAAGCAGTGGATAAATCCAACTATCCATCACACATGTGCCACCACATTTTAATTGCATCTAACAATCATCTAATAAAAATCCGTCTCAGATTATCTAGTTTTTAGAACATGGGAAAAGAAGATGCATGTTACTGCCTCATCATTTTCTTCAGCAACACATGGTTTAAGAACATTGCAATGTTTATCCGTAATTGACAATGTATCGCAATCATGTTTCATCATGATTGTGACAGGCTAACCAAAAATATTATTATTTTTCCCAAAGACAAGATTGTCATTCTCAATTATTACAGCCATATTAGAAAAAATCAGATCAATTAGAGGCATCATAGTTTATAGTCTTTGCCCAATTCGCTTTTTAAAATAGCAACCTGTTCAAGATTTCTAAACATCTCATCAATTTCTTTTAAAATGACACATAATTCAAGTACTTGTTCATAATCCATTCCAATCTTGTCTGGGACATGGTGAAATGACAGTAATTCTTCCACAATTTCCCATAACTTTTCAATAGGTAATTTTCTTAGTTCTTTTTCAAAGTACTTGTGATGTGATCTCAAATAGACACAATCCTTTGTACTGGGAAGAAAATCCACGACATTATAATTTACAGTAATGATCATGAATATACATCATATATTGAGTGTGGAATGTTTAACACGTATTTGATTCTAATTTGGCATCAATTCCAGCATTACTTGTGAAAAAATCACATAAATTTTTAGTCAATAATTTGTACGGAATAGTTTAAGATACATTTTCGATAGATATGATGAATACTATATCCCAGTAATTAGATATCCGCGCTGACCAGTTTCAGCATCCACCATTGTTTTCATGAAATAGTCTGCTTTATCAATCACGGTAAAAGTATGCGATAACCAGTTTTCATTTTCAATCAGATTATTTATGCTAATAAACGATACACATGACATTGGCAATAGCATTCCAACAATCATCCAAGAAGTATTGAATTTATTTCGAACATCATGCATTCCCCTAAAACATGCATAAGGGAGTCATGTCATTTTGTACACACCACCTTGCTATTCTTGTCACCATCATACAATCCATGTAATGCATCAATATCACAGGCAGAGATATACGGATAATCTGGAAGCATAGGATGCATAAGATCTTCCACAGCAGTAGAGTGTCCAAGCCCTAGAGCATGACCGAATTCATGTCTCATTATAGCCTCAAGTCTATCAGCATCAAGCTTGTTTGCCTTGAAGATAGTTATTTTAGACTTTAGGATTTGATTGCCATCTACAAGAGATTTGGTATATCCTGAATACCCATCAGGATTTACATCACTTGTCAGTATTATTTCAATATCTCCCACTCCATCGGGAGATCCATTTATGTCAAATTTTTGCGGTATGTATAACGTGGTAGGCTTTTCAGATGCCTGCTCAGTAGCTCCTTCCCATCCCACATAATATGTAGAAGAAGTTCCCGGTGGACCTTTACCTGTTTGTGAATCATCTATCGATACAACTTTAGTAGACAAGATTGCATCTTTCAGGGCATTTATCATGTCTTGTGGAACTTTTGCTTCATTAACAACATGGACGTGAATCACTCTTCCATCTTCAATATTCCATGATACCCATGTATCTACAGTATCACCTTGTAGATTCTGGATTACATAATTTGAGTTGTAATTCGACATATTGTGTGATATAGCTTTGTTCACAACTTGATTCTCATAGTAAGAATAGCCTACAAATCCTAATGAAACTACAACTATGATAACTGAAACCGATACATAGTGTCTTTTATGGACTCTTTTTTCAGTCTTTTCCCCATCATGTACTATCTCTTCAAGAATAATTTTTTCTTGCTCTAATTCTTTGGATTTTTGTGACTCATCAACTAGTTTTCTCTCTAGATCTTGTTTTAATTTACCCAGTTCATTCATTTGCGAGGATATTGAATCGTTGACTTCCTTTAGAATGATTTTTTCCTGCTCTAATTCTTTTATCTTATCACTTTCAAACGGCTTTCCATCTGCAGATGTATCATTTTTGTCTGAGCTAATTTTGACTCAGGCTCCTATAGTTTTCATCAGAACCTCTAATTTTACAGGTTTTTTAAGGCAGGCGTGTGCCCCTTTTTTCATAAGCTTTTGAATGTCTTCATCGTTGATAGATGAGGCAGTAAACAAGACTATTTTGTGTTTTCCCATTTTTCCGTTTTTATATAGATTATCTATTACATCCACTCCGGTAAACTCTGGCATTGCCAAATCCAGTAATATCACATCGAATTTTTCTTGTTCAATCAGAGTCAGCCCATTCCTTCCATCATTTGCAACAATACATTCATGTCCCTTACTTGTGAGATACTTGGACATCATTTCGGTGATAGATTCATTATCATCTATTAGTAAAACTTTCATTATAGTATCTGATTTTATATACTATATTTC
>JAGWGC010000070.1 GCA_028867615.1 Nitrososphaerota archaeon
TTCAAGGCAAAGTACGTAGAAGATGGACTAGGAAGCGTAAGTCAAGCCCTATTAGGTGAAACCAAAATTGGCGGAGATATAAAAGAAATGACTCAATATAAACTTGCTCACTATTGTTATAACGACTCAAGACTCACCTACAAGTTATCATCATATAATAATAATCTTGTAATGAATCTTCTGGTTATTATATCACGTATAAGCAACAATTCAATAGATGAATGCTCAAGATATGCAATATCACATTGGATTCTATCTCTAT
Source organism: Nitrososphaerota archaeon (assembly GCA_028867615.1). Lineage (GTDB taxonomy): Archaea > Thermoproteota > Nitrososphaeria > Nitrososphaerales > Nitrosopumilaceae > Nitrosotalea. The sequence goes on from JAGWGC010000070.1 coordinate 263, forward strand.
TATATTATACTCATAGACAAAACAATGAATTAATTCCAAAAAGTGACGACTTTCCGCAAAAGGATGCAAGCACAAAATCAGTAGGTGATAAGAAATATGAAGGTGCTATTGTTCTAGAACCAGTAGCAGGTGTACACTTTGATGTGAAAGTAATGGACTTTGCTAGTCTATACCCTAGTATAATCAAGGTAAATAACGTAAGTTATGAAACAGTAAACTGTAGTCACGCGGAATGTGAAGCAAATAAAGTTCCATTTACTACCCACTGGATATGCACAAAGAAAACAGGAATTGTATCAAGTGTTATAGGAAGTCTTAAGGAACTTAGGGTAGGTCATTTTAAAAAATTGTCCAAGACTGCAAAAACAGACGATGAAAAGAGCAGATATGAAACCATATCAGAAGCACTTAAGGTGTTTCTTAATGCTAGTTATGGAGTAATTGGATATGAAACATTTCCACTTTACTATCTACCAACAGCAGAAGCGGTAACTGCATATGGAAGAAACACAATTACAGAAACAGTAAACACTGCAAAAGACTTTGAAATGAACGTTATATATGGAGATACAGACAGTATATTTCTCAAGTCTCCCACACAAGAACAAATTTCTAATCTAATTGCATATGCAAAACAAGCATTTAATATAGACCTTGAACAAGATAAAACTTATAGATATGTTGTTCTCAGCAACAGGCGCAAAAACTATTTCGGAATTAAGAGTGATGGTACGGTTGACATTAAAGGACTCACTGGAAAGAAAAGCAGTACTCCGCCCTTCATTCGCGAATCTTTTACACGTATTATGGATAGACTCAAGACAGTTAATAACCCTTCAGACTTTGCCCTCACTTCCGATTTTATTAGAACCGAAATACGAAATCTCGTGGACTCCTTTGATACAATTCCCTTTGAGAAACTAAGTTTCAAAGTACTAGTGAAAGAAGATCCTAGTGAATATAAGGTCAAACCTGCTGCGGTCAAAGCGGCTGAACTACTTGGTAAAGTAACGAAAGGACAGTTTGTAGAATATATCAAGGTTCGTGGAACCAAAGCGGGTGTGAAAGTAAAACCTGTTCAGTTGGTACAGCGCAAGGAAATAGACAAGGAAAAATATATGGAAATACTAGAAACAACCATGTCACAGATAGTAGAACCTATGGACTTGGATATTGAAGAACTTATGGGCAAGGGCAAGCAATTAAAAATGGGCGACTTTTGGTAAGATTTATATTAATAGGAGTATATTAGAAATATATGGATAATAGGTTTTCAACTATACTTTTAATTATATTATGGTCTATTATTGGATGTTTAGTTTTATATATTATAATCATGCCTGCTCCACCAATGCAAATATACATAGCAGGTAAATATTCTGGAACAATGGAAGAAATAAAATATAATGTAAACATGGCGGAATATTGGGGTATGCAAGTAGCAGACAAGTGTAATTATCCCCTAGTTCCACATTTATTAGGTTATATGTCACAAGAAAATCACACATATTATTATTGGACTAACTTAGATAATATAGCACTTAAAAAATCAGACGCAGTATTTATTACAAGTCATTCCAAAGGATCAGATGCAGAACTTGAGTTAGCAAAAAAACTTGGAAAACCTATATATTATTCGATTGATCAAGTACCAAATAGGTGTAAACAATGAGATATTCAGCGGGAAGAATGGAAGAACTTTTGGCTAATGAAGGTATTATAACTATGCCTGATGGAAGTTGTGAAAATTCTGGAAAAGATTTTCATTTTGAAAAATTTCCTTGTTATGGATGCCTTAGAAAATACAAGTATTGGTGGATGAGCAGGCTTTGCCGAAAGATTCATATGATATTTACACCTAATAAAATACCTGCACAAATGGTGAGATAAATGGAAACCGCAGATGGTATAGTATATGGAACTATTTTTTCGGTAATTATATGTCTTATAATTATTTTTAGTATACAATTATTTCATTATGAAGGATATTTTTGTAAAATAATTGATGGAAATCAAGTAAATCTTTGGTGTGGACATGGCGGTTATATATTTACTAATAAAACAGGTACTTATTTATCTAATATACACGGTTGGGCATTTGGTGATTTTCCATGAAATATTTAGGTATAGTAGGATCAAGTCATTTATCTGAAGTTGAAGAGATGGATGTAAGAAAGACTATACCATTTCTAGTAAATTCATTCCGATTAAATAATCCATTTGACGATATTGGAGTAGTAACAGGTGATGCTAAAGGTGTAGATAAACTTGTTTGGGAATATGTCAAGTTAGATGAAGAACTTACAAATAATAGTAGAAGATACGAGGCAAATGGCACAAGTTGGAAATATTATATAAATATAGCAATAGCAACCTGTGCAGATATAGTAATATCAATTACTACCAAGTTAAAAACTGAAGGATGTTATCACTGTAATGAAAATCATCAAAGAAGTGGTGGATGTTGGACAGCAAAATATGCTAGAAAATTGGGTAAAGAAGGTATAACAATAGTTATATAATAGTTATACATATAAATGACATGGAACTTAAGCAATTTGATAAAGTAGTTTCTGATGAACTTTTAGAACAAAAGAAACTTATAAATATAAGTGAACTTAAAGATATACATGAAGAAAAGTAAAGCCCTTTTTCTAGTTCTTTTGTCACTTATCGCCATAGGCGGTAGTGGCGGAGCAGTTTATGCAATATCTCCTTCAGTAAATTGGGACGATTGCTACGGAGATAAATGTATAGTACATATACCAACATTAGAACAGACTCCATATAAAAACCCACCTTTCTTAAGTGGCGGCAACGTTGAAATATTCATTGTCTTGCCTGATGGAACTTGCAATATAATTGGACATCTTCAAACTGATGGTTCATGTAATGCACCTGATCTAATCATATCTAATGGAAACTATACACACCTACAGAATGACGTAGCGTATATGATGATTCAATCAAAAGATAGTATCGGAAAAGTTACCACAAACTTTTGTCCACTAGCACAAAGTATATGGAATGGTCAAACTGCGGAGTATCAAAAGAAACTTGTCAATGTAACACAATATGTAGTACCTAATTACTGCATGCAAGAACTAGGAAATTCATATAAAGTACCCGAATTTGGACTAGTAGCTGCTCTAGTGCTTGCTATAGCTATAGTGTCTATACTTGCAATTAGTGCAAAAACAGGTCTAAGATTCATACCAAGATATTAAAGCACAAGCTTTAAATATCTCCCTTTCTTTATTATTTATATGTTACCAGTAATTTTATTTGCAATACTAGCAGTAAGCGGTTATGGTAATATAAATTATACAATGACGGATTTTGGAAACGCTACAGGAGCCATTCTTGATCAAAGCACAAATACACTTGAAATAGATGTAAGTGCTCCTAACAACGGTCTATTAGCACTTGAAATTCCGCGGGCAATGCTCGACACAAATTCCACTTTTCTAGTTTTAAATGATGGCAACATGACCACATACCAAGAACATGACAACGGGAACTTTAGGGATATAATTATTCCATATATGGCACAGGATGAACGTATAACAATAACAGGTACACATTCTGCACCTGAATTTCCAATAGCAGGACTATTATTAGGTATTGGAATGGGATTAGGTACTTATTTGGTGGGAAGAAAATGACAACACCTGCATGCATAGTTTACAAACAGACTGATGGAAGTTTAAAGTTTGTACATCAAAACAATATTACTTATCCACCGCCAAATCTTTCACAAATTATATCACAACCACCTACAGGAGATACAGTTTATACAGCAGATAATTCACCACAAATAGGTACTTTTAGATTCTTACATAAGACTATAACTTATTCACTCTTTATAAAACAAGGTCAAGTTATAAACGATATACCACATCAACACAACATAGCAATCGCAGTTCATGCCGCTCTTACTTGTTGGAAATTATACAGCACTTTAGAATTTGTACAGATTCCTTATACAAACGCGGATAGTGCCGACCTAACCATATGTTTTAGCGATACTGATCCAGTCTTTATACAAAATCCAAATGCAATGGCTTATACATATTATCCAAATACCAAGCCCGCGGGAAGTTTTACTAGTGTATATAACACAAAATACCTATGGTCTGAGGACGGAAAGTTCAACTTTACCAACAACCTTAACCAGACACTTAGACACGAATTAGGTCACGGAATAGGACTTGTACATACAACTAATCCAAAAGATATTATGTTCCCATTCTATCATAATGATATTGTACCAACAGCAATGGATATTTACCAAGTCCAATTCAACTATGGAGCAAGCAATTATCCAAAGTGGATGATAGACGCATTCTTTAAACTAGATACAAAACTAGAAGAGTTTAAAGTTCAACCTTCGGCTTAAATAAATTTTAAAATGTTAGGTTGTTCCGCTTCATGTTGCGGAAAATGTGGTTATCCAATAAATAATTTTTTTATTTGATGTAGGAAAGATTTATATGATGTTTAGTATTTCTATAAAGGTTTGTTTCAAAATTTGCTCCGCGAGGATCAATATAAACCATTAGCTAGGCGTAAACTCATATAAAGAATTATATACATATAATATAATTTACAATGCATGCAAAATATAATCAATGCAACAAAAATAAACACATTCCTTGACTCAAAAAACATATTGAGCGAAACTAAGGACGTTTATAGATCAGTGTTAGAAAACTTGGAAGTTTTTGCTAACAATTTCGAAGAAAAACCACTAGGCGAAATCTTGAGCCTATTTTTAAATCAAGATTTAAAACCAAAAGCAAGAATTATGTATAATTCAGTAGCAAGCCAATATCTGAATTATATTGATAAAATCGAAAAGATGGGCAATATTGAGCCAACAGTTAAGCCAGCGAGCCCAATAGAACAAAAGACACACGAACCAAAACAAAAGCCAGTTTTCATAGGTCAGGAAATTGACTTTAGTAAATTGATAAAGTTCGATGATAGTGCATTTTTTGTTAACAAGTGCGAACCATATCACGCGATCGGTGATGAGGTAGAAAAGGCAGAACTTGCACTTTTAAGCGGGCGTCACTTCTGCATAAGAGGTAAAGCGGGCACGGGCAAAACAAGCTTAGGTGTATATCTTGCGAATAAGCATAACATGCCAGTCGTTAAAATCGCATGTAATGACGGCGTAAAAGATTATCACCTAATTGGCTCAAAGAGCGTAGACGAAAACGATCAAGTCAAGCACGAAGCGGGCTTACTTATGCAAGCTGTACTATTAGCCAATAAATACGGCAAATGTGAGGTTATCTTGGACGAAGCAAACACGCTAAAAAGTACAACTATGAAAGTATTAAATCCATTCATGGATGAAACAAGATTCATAAACGTTAACGGATACGGTAAACTAGAGTTAATTGAGGGTGCTCAATTATTCTTCTATCTTACAATGAATCTTAACTACGCAGGAACCAACGACTTAAACACAGAATTCAAGGGACGCACAACAATGACAGAAATCAAAAACATACCGCGTGAGATGCAAAAAGCGATTTTATCAAGATATAACGTAAGAAGCGATATAATCGATAAAATCATAGACATGACTGAAAAGATCAATTATCAGCAAAGCATAAACGAAATTGATCCTTTAACCGTGTTTAGCACTCGTGAGCAATTAACCGCTTTATCAATGATTGAAGCGGGCATTGACTCAGGAATGGACGAAAAGAAAGCGGTTAAGCTTGCTCTATCTGTAAACTTCACTGAGAAGGTTTACGAAGAGAAACAACAACGACAAATAGAAAGAATTATAAGCGGAGTGTTTGAGGGTAATAGGTATGAATAACCCTCTAACTACTCTTTCCGCTTCCGAACTTGTTTTATTTAGTTCTAAATATGAGGTCGAAACATGCGACTTAAGATCACAAAGTTTTATCATAGACGAGCATATAGTTAACCACATTAAAAATACATTTGTTAAAGTGCACGGCACAACAAAAGAGGATCACGATATAAGAGGACAGACGCTAGACATCGATAAATTCATACAATACAAATTAAACAAGAAATTTGCACCAAAAGAAAACCATGATAGAGAATTTTTTAACGTTACTGAGGACATACAAGGCTTAACTGTGGGTATACTAATTGATATAGGAATTCATAACACAAGTGAAAATATTGATAGAGTGAGAAATACTCTAGCCAGTATATACAAGGGCTTAAGCCATGTACCAAATATAAAATTATTAGTTTATACTTATACGGGCGACTTGTCAAAAGATTACGCAAAAATGAATTTAATCATAAACGAGATTGACTCATTAGATAAATGCAATAAAATTGTTATACCACCAAAAAGAGTAATTGGGCGATCACGAACTAGATACTATGAGGGACGTACTAGAACAGTTACGGGCGATATAGGCACGGCTCCAACATTCTTAGCCATTGATTATATAACAAACAAGTTTAGAAAAATACAAGATGAAAATAAAACCGCTTTAATAGTTATCACTGAGGGACGCCCGAGTAGCTTAGGAACCGATGGGCGATTAATGGACGAACTAACGGCACAAAAACTCACTTATAGATCAGTAACAAAAGCCCAAGCAAATAACATTAAAACATTCGCGTTGACTTTAACAAGTTCTCACTTGGCAGATAAGGAATTAAAAGAGATGTTTAAGGGACATGTCGCGAGCGGATACGGTAACAACTTGGAAAAAGAACTTATACAAAAAATAGACGAATTTATACAAGAGGTTAACAAATGACTCTAAAAATTCCGCTTAATCCTGCTAAACTATATCCAAGAGTCAAGAGGTTTTTAGATGATATTTAGAAAGAAACAACTTAATTGTAATGCCCATATATTCGATTTTATAAATGCTAAATCATGGGACGAACTAAAAGAATTTAGGAATAACCGCGGGC
>JAGWGC010000071.1 GCA_028867615.1 Nitrososphaerota archaeon
TTTCAATTTGAAAGAACATACGTGATTGATTATTCACAAGGTGGAGAAATCAAGAACATATTAAATGGTAAAAATATTACCATGACATTTCATGTTGATCCATCTGATCCAATAAAAAAGTCTCTAATCAGGAATCTTGATTCTGAAATTATTGAAAATCTTAAGAGTGCCTCAAATATTACAGATGTCGACATTACATATGAAGCAACGCTGTATCCAGGTGACAGTCAAGCACGCATAGATTACAAGATAATATTTGTTCCAACAATATCAAACTATGTGCTAAGGCCTGCAACTAGTGATAGTGCTGCCATACTTGATACTCAGTGGAGAGGATTGACAGTACAAGATCCTGTATTGGTACATATTTCAAATTATGGACAGTTTGACATCAACTCACCTATTGATTTCATAAAAAAACAGCTTCCAGATCTCTATAGTAAATTGCAAGGGTCTAATGCAGAAAATCTGTTTGAAATTCCATTGATGTCATCAAATGATCTCATGAGTGATCCTATATCAAAATGGCAACACCTGTTTGATCCTGCATATACCATTGTCGATTCAAGCAATCTTGGATATCGTGGACAGAAAGTAGTCGTCTCTACATATGCAACTGGCGAGAGTAACATAAGTGAGGGAACCATGTATCCAATTGTCAAAAATTCAGATTTAAAATCAGATGTTGATTATCCAGTAAGCTATACTGAGAGAGCAAGCTCTGCTAGTATACAGATTGATGGCTATGTAGCAGTGACAAACATTGGTGGTATTGAATACTTTGGTGCCAACCCTCAACCTCCACAAGGCAGTGGAATATCATCTACAGGAAACTATTCTGCACAAGTAATCTATTCTATGACAGCATTTGCCGTTGTGATAGCTGTAGGCATATTTTGGTGGAGCAGCCGAGTGTCCAAGAGTGTCATGAAGAGAGGAACAGATACAAGCCCGCCTCCCACATTCCAATATGAAACCCGAAAACATTGGGCCGACAGATTTGAGGATGGCAAATGATTTACAATACTACATGCTTATAACAATCATCAAGAAAAATGATCATACCAATGAAAGGAATTGAAATAATATTTCTGGCAGCAGGCGGACTGGGTGGAGTTTTTCTACGATACAGTGTAACGAAATCACCGTTATTGATTGGAGCATTACCTGTCAATGTCTTGATTGTAAATGTGGTTGGTAGTTTCATACTTGGCTCATTTGCAATACTTTCACAACAATGGAACCTGGATGAAAAATACGCCTTGTTGATTGCCATGGGGTTCTGTGGAGGGCTTACCACCATGTCTTCTTTTGCCTTGGAATCTGCTAATCTAATAGATGCCAAACAGTATTCACTAGTGATGATAACTGTGATTGCAAATGTTGGATTGTCACTTGGAGCAATTTTTGGAGGGAGAGCCCTGACAAGTGTAATACTTGGAGGGTTGAGATGAGAACAATGAAGATGTGGTCACTTGTAATTAGGATAAAAAAGAACGATACCGTAAAGGGAAAACGTGTCCAGTCTCTGGTACTTGAGATATTGAAAAAAGGATCAATATCTGGTGCAACCATATGGACTGGCATGGGAGGATATGGTAAAAGAGGTGACTCTAACACACACATAGAAGGCATATCGATAAACATGCCTCTTGTTATAGAGGTCATCGATGATCTACAAAAAATCGAAAAAGTATTGCCTGAAATCAAAGACTTGGTAGATGATAATGGCTTGATTACACTGCATGAAGTTGGAGTTGTCTAGAGTTTGACATTGTATACTTGAGATAATCTTTGTTTTCCCATGTATGTCGTTGCTAGTCATATGACTAGGACTCGTGTGAAATGCTAAAATTGTTCCTTAGAGTCAGTCCAATTTAGAAAACTCATGCCAATTTATTATTGTCTTGACTGTAAAAAAGTAATTTTTAGTAAGAGTCTTGACTATGGTCCTATTTGTCCCACGTGTAAGCAAAAGAGAAAAATATAATCCAAATGAACCGAGTCACTTTCAGAACATAAATTGGATCCGAATAGTTTTAACCCGATTTAAAAAACCTGTTAGACTTTCACTGCTTGTTTTTTATCACAAGAAGCGTATTCTGGTCTTTCCATGCTATCTTGTCCAAGTCATCATAATGGTTCAAAATGTTTTGGACAAACTTATGTAATGCTTCCTTGAATTCTTGCTTTTTGTAAAACTTGAATGTTGAATAGTGGTGATTTTTTACTTGTTCGACTAGTTTTTCTAGTGGGTATACTCGATGGTGCTCAAAGAACTTGACAGAATCAATATTCAGGTTTTCGTCCTTTTCCAATGCTGACTTTAGCTCATCCAATTCATATAACCTGTCTTCTTTTTTGTTGAATGAAGGGAAATGCATCCCCCAAATGGTCTTGGCATTTTGGTCTCGCAATCTGGTATATACAAACAATCTGCCATTGTTTTTGAGTACCCGTGAAGACTCTCTTAAAAAGTCTGGAAGTGAAAAGTGGTGTATTGCATTAAATGACATGACGCAGTCAAGTGAGTCTGTTTGCAGTGGTATCTTATGCGAGTCGCTTCGGATTGGGGTAAAGTTTGTGGTGCCATTTTTTACAAAATATTCTCTTAGGTGCTTTAACATCTCTTTATTGTTGTCAAGGCAGAAAAGATGGCATTTTTCACCCAGATGCTGCACAAACTTGAGGCTATATCTTCCTGTTCCGCATCCAATGTCTGCAGCATATATCTTTGGAAGGCCTTGCAACTTGTTTGTGATAAACAGCATGGGGCCAAGATCTGTTGTTCTTAGCTCACGGTATTGTGGAGCAATGTGGAGAAAATGGTCATGCATTTTATTTAGAACTGAATTTTTTTTACCGAATGAGCTCATCAGTTATTTGCAATTTTATGATTTTAAAGTGTTGCCCAAAAGAAATAAAAACTATGAAAATTTGGAAAAAATAAACACAATCTTATTGTATGATAAAATGTGTTATTATTTTCATGGAATGTTCCAAGTGCGGCTCGCCAATGGACAAGTCTGCAAAAGAATCCAAAATTGTCTACACATGTTTTTGCTGCAACAACAAAATAGATGGTGAAACTAGTTAAATCAAAGATATCTGTATCAATACCGTGAAGTTTGACGAGTTTTGGGATGTGATGGTAGCCGATCTTGCAAAGCCAAAACAGTTTACAATTCAGACCAAGCCGTTTTCTGCCAAGTATTCTGGTGGCAGGATAATGGTAACAACAAGCGATTCTCTATGGCCAATTGATAGGTCTGCCATGAGGCAGATGTGGACAAAAGCACTATCCATGCATGAAAAAATGAGGTTTATTCATACGAACTATTCGCATGAGAACATTCGTACGTCATCGTACATCATTTCATTAATGAAACGTTATGTGGCAGACGAAGCAAAGATGGAATGATCTCTTGATAAATATAATGGAAAACCATTGATGATGTTATGGAAGAAAAAAAGAAGATGAAACCAAACACTGAAGAGGAGTACAACAAGGCATTGGCCTCAGAGGATCCCACCGTGATATCAGAAGAAGAAAAAGAAAGATTGACAAGAGAGGCAATAAAGAAATTCAAGTCACTGTGAATCTTGGGTGGATGATTGTAACAGGCTCTTACAGGCATGGTGTTTTATACTTGAACTGTCAGAAGTTGGAGAAAAACAATTGCTTTTAAAAAACATAAAACCATAATTTGATATAAAATTTGTCAACGATCTTTTTACTTGATATGTACTTGATAGCAATACTGTTATTTTCTGACTTGTATGAAACCAAAGGAGGATGATGACTAATGGATGACAATGACAAAGTAGATCACCATGTTACTAGGATATCTTCTTCTGCATGGACATCGCTTGCTATAATCAGCAGCCTTGCTCTTGTTACGATGTATGGCGAAACAATGGTATTGCCAGCAATTCCTAATTTTATAAAAGATTTTGGTATTTCATACAACATGTCATCTTGGATCCTGTCATCATATCTTATTGCAGGTGCGGTGATGACGCCAATTGCAGGCAAACTTTCAGACATGTATGGTAAAAAAAAGATTCTGCTTGTTGTGATGATGATATATGCTATAGGAATCTTGGGAGGCGGATTCGCAAATTCGTTTTATTTCATGATCTTTGCAAGAATTGCTCAAGGTATTGGAATCTCCATGTTCCCAATAGCATTTGGTATTGTACGCGACATTTTTCCAAAGGAAAAACTTGCAATTGCCCAAGGTATATTCACATCAACGTTTTTTGGCGGCTCTGTGGTTGGGTTAATTGTTGGTGCGAGAATAATCTCAAGTTATGGATGGCACGCAACATTTTTTTCTGTATTTCCTATTGCTATGATGCTTGCTGTGATAATGGCAAAATTCATTCGCATCCCAAAAATAGATCCTGGGAAATATCATGGACTTGACATAAAAGGTGCTATTGCACTTTCTGTTACCGTGATTTTGTTTCTGATGGGTGTATCATATCTTGAGGACATAGCCATTGGAAATCTGAATTCTCTTGTCTTCTTTGCAGGATCTACCGCATCCATGCTTGTATTTATGATGCTAGAAAAAAGGACGCCTCATCCATTAATTGATCTCAATATTCTTGCAAACAAAATACTCTTGCCAACCAATGTGATATTGATGATTGTAGGCATATCTACATTCATGGTATACCAGACCATTCCAATATTGATACAGAGTCCAAAACCGTTAGGCTTTGGAGGTGATGCAATATCAACAGCTAATGTCCAGCTTCCATTCATGGTAATATCACTAATCGTTTCTGCAGCATCAGGCTTTATAGTGTCAAAGGTTGGAAATTTCAGGCTGACTGCACTTGGGACCCTTGTGTGCACAGCAGGATTCTTTGGACTAGTGGCATTCCACTCTACTGAATTTATGATATCTATAGCACTTGGTATAATATCGGTAGGATTATCGTTTGCATTTGTAGGTGGATTTAATATAATCTTGGTATCATCTCCGCCAAAAGTTGAAGGAATATCACTTGGCATGTCTGTGTTGCTTATTCTGGTCGGACAATCACTTGGGCCCTCAGTTGCAGGCATGTTCCAGCAGATGTATAGCCAAACAATTCCTAATGTATCAGGTGTGTTTCCATCGGCATTGTCTTACACGCAAATATTTTCTAGTGCTGGGATGATATCTATAATTTCAGTTGTGCTTGTTGTTGTCCTAAGAAACAAAGTAAGAACACTGGCAAGTTATAATTCAAAAATCTAGGGAAAAGTGGATCCTATGAGTGATAATTGCTACCCAAGTATGCTCCACTGTCCATGGCATCTTGCGGTATGACGTTGTATGTACTATTGCATCCTGTCTGAAATGAATAGCAATTTGTTGTACTGGCAGGTGCTCTTGATGCATCACTTGTCCCAGTATATGTGCCTGGTGTACTCCATCCTGCTGCTGATAGCATGCCAACTGATATGACAATTGCACCACATACACTTGCAGCAAGTATGATTAGAAATATTTTTACCATGATATACATTGGTTTTTTTTCATTTAACTCTTACCTAACAATGTTCATGGTGATATCGTGTGTAAACCATGTATCCACTGGATGGTTCAACAAATATTTGTTGACAAAAAGAAATCTGACATATCTTCATATCTTTCAGTTTTTTTGATGGTGTGATGGATATTCAAATTGGATGTACCGGCTGGAGTTATCAAGGTTGGATTGGGCCATTTTATCCCAAGTCCATGGCAAGCTCTGATTATCTAAAGCAGTATTCAAAGACATTTGGTATTACGGAAATAAATTCAACATTCTACAATATTCCATCGCAGTCCACCACAAAAAAATGGTTCTCTGAAACGCCTGACAATTTTATCTTTACTGCCAAGATGCCAAAACAAATAACACACGATGCAAGACTCAAGCCCGGACCATTCTTGGATCAATTTCTAAACGCTATCAGGAATCTTGATCACAAAATGAAAATTCTTGTAATACAACTTCCGCCATCATTGTCATTTGCAGAAGCAAGAGTAAATCTTGAAAAAATGTTAAAGCATCTTCCGAATGACTATCGTTACGCAGTGGAAGGCAGACATCATTCATGGTTTACAGACGAGTCATACGAATTTCTCTCAGAAAATAATGTTTGTCTTGTATGGAATGAAGTACAAGGCGTGGTAAATCCATGTAATGTGACAGCCGACTTTGTCTATGTCAGGTTGATTGGAGACAGGACAATTCCTGAAAACTTGTTTGGAACTATTCAAAAAGATAGAACCGAGTCTATAGAAAAGTGGGCGCAAAAACTGGATGATATGAAAAATAATGTATCACTTGCGGTGATACTGGCAAACAACCATTTTGAAGGATTCTCGCCTGTTACTGCAAACAAGATGCGACTTGCAATGGGATTAGATGAAATTGGATGGTATGGTAAAAACCAAGAAAAACTATTCTGATTCTAGTTACAAATATAGTCATAGCCTGTCATATATGACATTGAAATCCTTGGCTATTCTGTATGCCATGTTCTGAATCTTGGCCATCTGTGTAATGTTTGATCTTCCCTGTCCAATTTGGTTCATTATTGTCATGCACTTGTGTACTCTGTAGTGGTCTTCATGATTGACCTTGTCTGACCACATTTCAAAACAATCATTGAACTCTAGACAAAATCTCAGGATAAATTCTTCCCAGTTGCTGTAATTTGTCGAGTATTCTATGGCACTTGCAAGTTCCTGAAATTCATTACTTCTGTCAATCAGGAGCATGTCGAGGGATCTTTTTGTCTTTGCATTGTCATGAAAATCTTGAATTGCTGTCATGATATATTGTATGACTTGAAAATATTAAGTGCAACCATGACTCTAATAGACTAGGCTTGTATCTTGGGCTCTTGTCTTTTTCAGAACCAAAATCCGAAAACGTTGAAATCCAAAGCGATACGGGACATAAAACGCTTCCAGAATTGTACGAACTGGTACTTGTCTTAGGTGTAAGATGATGATTCACTAGGCAAAATGCAAAACATGTATCATTTCATGGGTAAGACATCTTCTAGTTATTCCTGATGACATCTTGCCTATATGGTGAAAATTTACCATCCGCGCTG
>JAGWGC010000072.1 GCA_028867615.1 Nitrososphaerota archaeon
GATGATACACATATTGTTATGATGAAATACATTGTTACCTTTTGGTGGGGAAAATGCAGTGGAACTGTTGACACTTGTTATCTGTAAGGATCCTCACTTCTAAAAACAACGAAAAGAATTCCTGAAATAACTCATATCTACAAATAAAACATGGTACAAGATTTTCTAGGCGATCTTGGCAAGGCAGTTATAACACTACTTGTAGTAATTGATCCCATTGCTAGCATACCTATTATTATGGGTCTTACTGGCAAAATGGAAAAGAAACAAAGAACATCAATTTTAAATGTAACAATAATTACAGTCACAATTCTACTCTTTGTTTTTGCATTTATTGGATCATCGATTCTTTCAACATTTGGAATTTCAATATTCAGTTTTATGATTGCAGGTGGTGTACTTCTATTCTTGGTGTCCATTCAATTACTTACGCATGGAGACTGGACGTTTGGCAACCAAACTCTGCAGGATGAATCAGGAGTTGTTCCATTAGCTTTTCCACTACTTGCAGGTCCTGGAGCACTGACTTTGGTAATACTATCCTTTGAAACATATGGCATACTGGTAACTGTACTCTCAATCATAATTGTACTGGGTATAACATATGCAATCTTGCGATCAGTTGATCCCATCTACAAACTTCTTGGAAAAAGAGGCTCATTGATAATAACGAGAATATTCGCAATCATAATAGCAGCTTTTGCAGTACAATTTGTAATAGATGGTATAAAACAAGTATTTCATTGAAATCTTACCCTAGTCACTTGGTTTTGTATGATTGACCGAATGTTGGCTTGCTCTTTCCACGTGCTAAATGTAGGGGACACGAACTATAATATTTTGGATACAGTGTCTTTAAGGTCACTTGCTGCTTTCTTACCTTTTGTATTTGTATTCAAGTTGACATGATCCACTAGATCTTGAATTATTATCTCCATCGTGCTATCCAAAGCAGCTCTGACAGCTGTTATCTGTTGAACAATCTCGGGGTAACCTTTTCCACCGTCAATCATTTTACTAATGCCTTTGACATGACCTTCTATCCTTGCTAATCTTTTCTTTACCTCGGGAAGTTTGTGATGAGTCATGTTACAATATTTCTCGTCTGGGCGATATTTATCTAATCGGATGGTTTATCCAACCTATAGGGAGACCAGAATGTAAACTCCAATGGCTGCAATGACAAAACCCACTATTGAATCATTATACTTTTCTGGGATTTTTGTCAATGCTTTTGCAAATCCCACCGTACCAAGCTGAACTAGGAGCAAGAGCGTAATGATGGAAGATATGGCAAAGACAGCTGATAACTCTAGCGCAAAGTAGAATCCTGCTGATATTGCAGAAAGGAAAATTGGAACTATACTGGGATCTGGAGAAAGTGCAGCTCCCAATACTGCAAAGTATCCTATACCACGAGTTAGGTTGTTAACATTTTTCTTTTCTTCATTTTCATGATGATCATGATGATCATGATGATGGGTGTTTTTCACTATGAGAGATCTAATTCCTACGATCAAACCTGCAATTAGCATGATTATTCCTATTCCGACGTCAAGATATGATGAAATCAAATGAGAAAAAATAAGTCCAACAGCTACGACTCCGAGACCCATGGCAATAGAGAGAGCAACATGCCCAACTGCAGTTATGAGTGATACTCTGAAGATCTTTTTTGAAACCCATTTTTGATTTTTTGCAAGCATACAAAGTGTTAACCAATGGTCAGGAGCTGCCATGTGCAGTATTCCTACTACAGCTGATCCTATGATGTATGTAAGGGGGTTAATCATTAAAACACCTTTCCTTGTACACACCATGTAAACAACTCCTAAAAAGGTTATCCCCCTACCAAGGATGGGGCATAATGTATTAGAAGATCAACTCGTATTCATACTTGGCGCACAGAAAAGTCAACTAATGTCCTTATGATCTACGTAATTCTATTGAATGTTTCTTGGTTCAAAAAAAAAAAAAGAAAAATAGTTACTGGATTCTATGTATTGTCTGTACGTATCTTACGAAATGTTTTTCCAGGTTCCACTATTCCTGTTTCAACTATGGGTTTTTCTCCAAGAGATTTTTCAATTGCCTTCCTACCGAGTTCTATGGCTTGGTCCAACTTCATGTCTCTGTTGTATTCTTTTGTTATTACATCAAGTGCAACCTCGGATGCCTGACCTATTGCAAACCCTGAACCTCTAAAGAAAGTCCCGCTTGGGTCTACCTGATACAACTGGATCCCAGTCTGGTCTTCACCAACAATTATCACTGATGCGGCCTGTGGTCTTACTGCATATGTTGTATAGTTGTGGAGAAAACTACTGAGATGCTTTGCCAATGAATCTACGTCTATTGGTGTCTCATATGTAAGTCGATGTTTTTGTGATTCTAGCCGTAATGTGTCAATTAGTTGCAGAATGTCTCCGATGTATCCTGCACCTGTTGCACCGATGTGGAAATCGATTGGAAATATCTTCTCCGAAGGCTCCATCAATGGGTGTGTTGGTTTTATCTGGCTTGCAATCATTGCAAAGTTTGGTGTCTTGATTCCGATGGTTGTAGAACCTCTGCTTACAGCCTCAAGGGCACTGTCTACAAGAACTAGTCTTCCCTGTGGGCCATAAAATGGAAACCTGTTGCCGTTTTGGCTTTCAGACATTTATGCCACTGCCTCCTTTTGCAAGTTTTGTATGGCCAAAATGTCTATGCCATTTCCAGAACCTGGATCTCTCTCCATTGCGGCAGATACTGCGCGTGACGCAATCTCGCTTGCTTGACTATTTGTCATGTCTTTGTTGTACAAGCTCTCAAGTACGCCATATGCAATAGGCGAACCTGATCCAGAAGATGCAAAATCCTCCTCCGTGATTGCTCCACTCATATCTGCTGCAAACACATGTGCGCCATCTCTGTCTACTCCTGCAACCAGTAATTCTACATAGTAGGGCTGGTAGTTTCTAAGTCCAGCATAGGCAATGTTTGCAATCAGCCTTGTGGCCTCTTTTATGGTCAAGGGAAATCCTCTCCTTAACTCTATGAGCCTTCGCTCTGCTTTTGCTACCTTGATGATGTGTTCTGCATCTGAGAGTTGTCCTGCAATTGCAACCGCCAGTGTGTTGTCCACCTTTGCAATTTTTTGTACTATTTTTGATCCGATGAAAAAGCCTTTGCTTGCTCTCTTATCTGATCCTAGTACTACCCCGTCTTTTGTCTTGATTCCGACTATTGTTGTCATGGCGTTAATACGACACCTGGGAATTAATTGACTAGGGATGATGAAAACTAGTCACTTTAAACAAATGAGATAGTATTTTATTAGTTGTTGTACCATGGTATGGTACCATGAAAGACATCAACGAGATAATGCCCAAAGTCCCAAACATGAGATGGGGAGCACTAACCAACGCATTTCCAACAAACGATAAGATAAAAGAAATGGATAAACTCTTTCCACATGACGGTAGGTGGCATACAGTATTTGAAGAGCCAGAGCAGGTCTTCGTTGATGGTGTTAGAATATGGAAAAAAGATCCTAACAAGATGAGCTAAATTTTAATCTGCAATAAATCGCTGATCTGCAATTCCAATTATTCTTAATTTTGTTTGTCCTTTGATCGAATTGATTGTAAAATATGGATCTCCCCATCTTCTATAGTGGACTAGTTTTTCATCACCTGCCATGTGTACTGAAATAACATTTCCTATCTCTGGAATGCTGACTGGATGAAATGTTGCCAGTCTTTCTTTAATTGTTCCATGCTGATCTGTTTGCATGAATATGAAATCAGCCGCACCGTATTCGTATAGTTCAATCACCGGGACAAATGGGTTTGATGCTCCGCCCATTACATGATTTATCATGTAGCTGTTGAAATGATATCTTGCATATTCTTCCATGTGTTCTGCCTCATTTCGATATGTCCAAGGAGAGTCTCTGTCAAATACTATGTTGTATGTGCCTTGCACCTTGTTTTTCTGACCCTGAATTGATGAATAAAGTGCTGCAAGCCCAAATCTCTTGGCTTTTGCATTTGTCAGTCCAAATAACTCGTGAAATGCCTCGTAACTTCCTGCCTTTTTTGACTTTTCTATTGAATACATCATGGGAATTCCCATAGCGGCACAAAGGGATGTGTGACACGCATCTGCAAATGGCCTGAATGCTCCGGTTGCTTTTTCCTTTAGTCTGTTCAGATGTGATACTTTTTTCTCAAATTCTTCAACTGGTTCATATCTAAATGTCTTGGACTCATCTATTGCATCTATTCTATTCCAAGCCTGTTTTGTCAAAAATATGGTTTTTTTATCGAGATGGTATTTTTTCATTATATTTTCTAGTATGATGGTGTCAATTTCATTTGGCATGATTTGTTTTTGTATGGTGGCATAGAGTTAAATTTCCTTTGGGACTTGTTATCTAATAATTGGCCCAGCGCATAAAGCCCGCAGATCCATATGGTCAGATCCTACAACTTGATAATGCAATTCGTTTTGTTGGCAGAATAAAGGATAGGAAATTAGTCACGTTTGTCAGGCAGTCAAATGCGTCACCATTGCTTGATGAAGAACTAAGCAACATGGTACACTATCAAGCCTCTGTCAAAGCATCATGGGATGAAATGTTTAATGAAAAACTGGGCAAGACCAACTGGATGATAACATCTAAAGAAAAAGTAAAGCTTATCACATTATTTCTTGATGATGGACTCTTGATATTGTCAACTGAACCTGAATCACAACATGATGGGATAATTCAAAAGATAAAAAACCTGAACGTAAAATTATAGTTATATTAAAAATTATTTTATGACAATTACTATTTTTTATCAGCTAATGTTATGAAAACTAAGCTTTACTATTGAAAGAATTCTATATCCACTAATGTCTATACTATAACTGAAAGTTAGGTCAATATGTAATTCACATAATCTGTGTCTCTTAGTCAGCATTTTGGCCAGGCAAGATTACTTTCTTGGAGAGGTCCTACCAAAGACACCTCTCCAATTTTTTTATTTTGATGGGCTGATTTTATGCGTTTGTACTATATCCACTGCTTGCTTTTGCCATAATCTGTGAGAAGTCTGTATGTTCGGTCAAATGTCTCCTGCTTCATCGTTCCATGTTCTATAGTTCTCTGAACAATGGATTCTAACTTGATCTGCTTTTGGTGGATCATCTTCATTATTTCATCAAACATTTGCTTGATTATCTCAGATTCTGGGTCTTCTGGCTCTTTAGACATGTTACTTAATTATGTTGAAAAAACTTAAGGATTATTTAATTGAGCGATATTTTACAAGCCATGAGCGCTAATACCATCAAAAAAGCAAAGGCCTTGGCAAAAAATGGCGTAGTTATGATTGATGATGATCTGTTTCAAGTAAAATCGTCAAGTGATCCTTCAAAATCATACATGGTGACATCAGACAGCTGTGATTGTGAAGGATTCAAAAATTTCTATAAATTTCATCATGGAAAGGGCCTGAAAGCAAATTGCTCGCACCTAGAAGCTGTGAGAATTTTTAAAACAATGTCTGATGAAAAACAAAAATCAAAAGCCACATGAACGATATAAAAATCTGAAATATCTAAAAATTCTATCATTGTGAGCCTTTGTATAAAACCAAATACTCGTCTGGTCTGTCTCGCTCTTTTTTTGCTTGTAAGGCATCTTGGTATCTTTCATAATGTGCAATAAAGTAAAGCCTTCTTCCAAATGATTCAAAGTAATCAATTCCACACAAGTCAAACCCTGACTCTGGTGTCAGTGACTTTTTTTCCTCATCTGTTACATCGGAACTCATTGATTGGATAAATAGTGTGTATTATTTCAAACTAACTTGAAAGTCAGTTTTTCTTGGAATCTGAATGTAGTATTACAACTGACTTGTTCATTAATTCCTTGGTGGGAATAACAACACTCTCATTTTTTTCATTGGTCACTATTATGTGAAACATCTCTGATGACGTAATGGTTCCAGATATGTCACCTATCTTGATTACTTGGCCAACTTTGTATATTGCACGATGTCCAGATGTTCCTGTTATGGCAGTTGGCAAAATATCCTTTAGTGTAAATCCTAGACCTATTGCTATTGCTGCCCCTATTGCAGCTGCTATGCTCCATGAAAATGCTGAAACAAGTGTAGGTATGACTGATTGTCCTATGCCAATTTGAGTGAGACCTACTGCAAAAACTATACTGTATATGACTATCTTGACTCCAATTCCTATGTATTTACTTCCACCATAGTTATGCGTGACAAGTTCATGGTTTATCCACTTGATTACGTAGTTTGCTATGATGGAACCGATGATTACAATCATGACAAATGCAAGCACATTGGGTATCCAAAGCCACAATGATGTGAGAGCGCTTGTGAGCTGCTGTAATTGTAATTCGTTTATTGCAGCTACTATGAAAAACAAATAGACGAACCACTTGACAGTTGCCGCAATCAAGTGTGCCGAGTCAATCTTTCCAACTGCCTCTTCAACAACTCTGGATTCTGAAATGCTCTGAAGATTTGCCTTCGCTAGGATCTTTTTTGCTGTCTTTTCTATTATCCGTGCTACTATTTTTCCAACTACCAGGCCTATTATTAATAAAATTGCAGCGGCAATTATCTTTGGCGCAGACGTTGCGATTTCAGTTGCAAATGCTTGTAATGCCTCTGTTTCGGGACTGTAAAACTGGTTTGTAATCGAAGTATCCTGGGCATATGCCATTCCCATGCCCGATGATGCCAAAAATATCATCAATAAAATCATAAATTTAAAATTTTTATTCAAGATACACATGACCAAATACCCACACAGATATACTTGTTGGTAAGCTAATCTTATGACAATTCAGCTATGCTGTTTAATTCTGTATGACTCTAGTTTAAGATGATGGATTTGAGTTCTTCTGGTTCTTCTATAACGTGATCAGGATGGAATTTGAGCAACGCATTTTTACTATTATATCCCCATGATACTCCTATCACTCTGATCCCTGCCTTTTTAGCTGCCTCCACATCTCTTATCTCATCGCCCACGTAGATTGGATCTTCATGTGGAATAGTTTTTTCCCTCATCATTTTTTTC
>JAGWGC010000073.1 GCA_028867615.1 Nitrososphaerota archaeon
TGAAATAAATTTTGAGTACATACCACGTAAGAAACAGGTTCACCACAGTTGGAACTGCGAGAAATTCAAGGAAACTTGTAAACGGCAATGGAATTCCACTCTGGAGTGCAATCAAAAGATTTTGGGGGTTGCCAATTGGAGTCATGGCGCTGCCCACCGTAATTCCAAATGCAAGTGCAATCAAAAGCACCACAGGCCTTGTGCCAACATGCTTTGAGATGTATATTATTAGCGGAATTCCCATCAGGGCAATTGTATCATTTACAAGAAATGCCGAAAGCAGCCCCATGCCAACAACAATTGCCATCAACAACAAGTCAGGAGTCTTGGCTTTTGACATCATCTTTGCAGCTACCAGTTTTAATAGTCCCGACCTGTCAAGCGCTGAAACAATGCTAAACATTGCAAAGAGAAACACGATGACGTCAACCTGGATGGATTTTGCCGCAGATTCTACATCAATGACTTGAAACGATATCATGAGTACTGCACCAATAGACATTGCAATCCATATTGGCACCTTGAATCGAATCCTTCCCACAATTAGCACATAGACAATTGCAAAAATTGCCAGCGCAATGTACTCCTTCATTGGCAAGTCAAGAATATGCTTGGGTTTATTTCTTGCCAATCACCGGTACGGATCATTTTTCGCACTTGAAACAATCCCTCGTGTGATCATTTACAATCCCTATTGCCTGCATGAATGCATAGCATATTGTGGTTCCTACAAAATTAAAGCCCCTCCTTATCAAGTCCGCACTAATCTTGTCTGAGAGTCCAGTTGATACAGGAACATCAGACTGTCTTTTTGGGCGGTTAACAATCGGGGTATAATTGACAAAACTCCAAATGTACTTGTCAAATGAACCAAACTCTTTCTGAATTTCTAGAAATTTCTTGGCGTTTCTGATGGCAGAATGTATCTTTAGTTTGTTTCTGATTATCCCCTCATCTTTCAACAGCCTGGAAATATCCTTCTGCGTATACTTGGAAACCTTTCTTGGATCAAAATTATCAAACGCCTGTCTGTACATGTCTTGCCTTTTGAGAATGGTAAGCCAAGACAATCCCGCTTGAGCACCTTCAAGTGTTAGCATTTCAAACAACTCGCAGTCTGCATGAAGCGGAACGCCCCACTTGTCATCATGGTAGCATGCCATCAAGTCTCCTGTTGCCCACTTGCATCTTGGCATGTTATCAACAGGGTGATAATCCATGAAAAAATATTTTACCAAAGTTGTAATAGAGTTTACGACTGGAGATACATCATTTTTAGGTCACATAAATACAGGTCCATACCAATACAACGCATGGTTGGGCCACAAGATGGAGGATTTGGATTTGACGGAGCTCCAAAATATTCCTCACTGGATGGCAAAAATGCAATATGTGTCCAGTGTCAGGCAGGCCAGCACAGCAAATGCCTTGCCAAGATTAACCAAGACATACTTTGTGATTGCGAGTTGTGTCTATCTTCCTAGGGAAGTCATGTGGGATCAAGGGGGAGCTGCTTACGTATCTTTTGATGATGCCATTTGACAAGCAACAGGTAGTTTATGACAATTCCGTTGGGACATGTAGAAAACAAGTCATTGGCTGACACTCCAAATAGTACACAATAGAAAAATTCCATTATAGGAATCGTTTTTCTCATTTTCAGGGTTTGTAAAATTATGCTGTAAATTTCAGTCGGGTTCTTGCCGAAATAACAACAAATGACATGACTGCAACTACTAGAATTGCTAACGACAGTGTTCCAAATTCTGGAACGGATGAATTTGGTGCAGAGCCTGTTGTATTAGACATGTTTTCCACAGTCAGTGCAGTAGTGTTTTGATCTAAACCGGACAGGTCAGATTCGGGATTGGGTAGCGTGGTATTTTGATCTAAACCGGACAGGTCGGATTCGGGGTTGGGAATAGTATCATTTAGTGAAGGAGAATTTGACAAGTCAGATCCGCTGGCATCAGGAGGAAATGTATCCCCAGTAGAATTTGCTCCAAAATCAGGCGGAGCTGTGAAATCAGGAGGAGATTGTGCAAATGCAATTCCCGTTAAACTCACCGTGTCACCAGATTTACCAGAATTTGGAATGATCACGCCAAAAGTTATGCCTAGAATTAGGACTGACATAAGAAATGTTTTTTTAAAAAACATTTTCATAGTGTTTCATTATTTTTCTTTGAAGTATATAAAATTGTATAAGGCATAATCGGTTGTAATGTACAAATAAAGACATTTGGCGAATTTACACTGTCTGGAGTAGCTCAGGAAAGGTCAAATGGTAACGTCCCGTCTTTACCCCAAAATGAAAATGGGATCGGCCGGATTTGAACCGACGACCTCAGGTACCCAAAACCCGAATCATACCAAGCTAGACCACGATCCCGATGTGATTTGCACAAAAATGTCCCCAATTTAATCTTCTCACACTGTGATGATTTTAAATAATAAACCAAATTAAGGCATAATCATTGCAGTTGCAAGATTACATCGACGCAGGAAAGATAGCATCAGAGGTCAGGGAGAACGCCAGGAGAAAAAATCATGTCGGCTCCACCCTTGAGGACATATGCAATTCCATTGAAAAAGAAATAGCAAGCAAGGGCGGCAAGTGTGCATTTCCAGTAAATGTCAGCCTAAATGAGATTGCTGCACACTATACAGCAGAACCAAATGACAAGACAGTTGTCAAGGACACTGATCTCTTAAAAATTGACTTGGGTGTCCAGATAAACGGCTACATTGCAGACACTGCCGTTACAGTATGCTATGATCCAAAATATGATTACCTGGTCTTGGCAGCAGAATCGGCATTAAGGGAAGCCATGTCAATAATACGAGTCGGCACAAAATCAAGCGATGTCGGCAAGGCAATAGAGAACACCACAAAGCAAATGGGAGGAATACCCATTGCAAATCTCAGCGGCCACTCCCTTGAACAATATACAATTCATGCAGGAAAATCAGTCCCAAACATATGGTCCATTGGCTCTTTTTCATTCCAGTCAACAGAGGCATATGCATGCGAGCCGTTTGTCACAACTCCCGACGGGTCAGGTTTTGTGCGGGAGGGAAAAATCAGGAACATATTTTCCCTTGTTACAAGAAAAAGGACAAAGGATGAGGATGCAAACAAGATGATTGATTTTATATGGAAAAAGTTCAACATGCTCCCATTTGCGCTAAGATGGTTCATCCCAGAATATGACGAAAAGACTGCAAGAGATCTCCTAGAGATTCTAATCAAGAACAAGGTTGTCAGGTCATACCCAATACTTGTAGAATCAAAGGGAGAGCGGGTGGCACAGGCAGAGCACACGTTCATCCCGCAAGAGAACAGTGTTCTAGTGACTACGATTTCACGATAAGATCCTAAAAACTAGCTAAATACAATCTTCTTGCGCCACCACATTGTAAACAGTATCATGCCACTGCCTGCAATTGCAAGCCCCGCATAGACCAGCGTATTTCCTATACCCTGTTGCAAAGTATTTGCGCAATGGCATCCAATCGGGGTGCCTCCTGTTTGAGAAATGCAGTGACATGTGCCAGGTTCATACAGCCCATATCCAAGTAGTGTTACAAGCAAACCCAACACAATGAGCGAGGCACCAAGTGTTTTCATGCTTTGGCATGTACGGTACCACACCATTACTTAAAAGAGTTACCTCTAGATCATTTCATTTTTGCGATACATGTAAAAACACAGGTGGTTTACTTGCGGACTTCGCCGAAGATCTTGCTTATTACCATCTGCCCGTTTCCACAGGATGGACACTTGCCAGTAGTCTTGAAGATATAGTCCCCTTCATTGAATTTTCGTTTAGATGTTTTATTGCACACATTGCACTGCTCTACAGTATACGGGTCCAGCACCTCTTCTTTTTTCTTGAATAGCATCATTGTGATACCCCCAGTGTATTTCCGACCCCAATGACCAGAGCGCACTGGCCCTGCTTGGTGTTCTCCCGTATGATATCATAGACTTGTGATAATACCTTCTCAGAAGAATCTGCAATCTCTTTTTTCATCAGCGTGATTGCCTCTTTGATTGACTGTTTTACCACTATGGCATAGATTGGAATGTTGTGCTTGGTTGCAATCTCCTCTATCTGGAATCTTTCAGTTCCCACTCCTCCAATTGCAGCTCCGAATCCTTGTGCTATAGAACCAGTATCTTCTCCCTCTAGCTTCAAGGCAGCGTCGACCATCACTATAATGTCAGGCTTGTTTTCAGAAATGGTTTTCTCTAGTGTATCAGCAGGCCTTCCAACTGTTGCAGCAGGGCCTTCTGCCTTTAAAAGATATAATTTCCTTCCCTCAAACTCTTTTTCACTCTGGACAGTTTCAAGTGCAACAGATTTTTTTTCTGTGTCAAGCATCATTTTACCAACAACCATTGGACCAATCCCATCTCCTATTGGCTGTCCCTGCTTGAATGCAGATACCGCAACCCTTAGTGCTTCTGCTTCCTCCAGAATAAAAGGCATCATCATTTGCAAGGGCAGTATCAATGGAAAGTTGTTTTGTTTTTTCGCAGTAAGGAAAAAGTGTCGCACCATCTTGTATAACATGTGCAGTGTTGTCACGGCCTCCAAGATATTGATTATCTGGCTTGCCTCCATATGGCTTAGGTTTGGAGACAGGGTTTTTACCTGCGCGCGAGTCGAGTCTTCTCTTGTCCTCATGATATGTTTTATCTTTGGCACAATACCGTTTGGGTCCATGTCGACTGGCATTATCGTAAAGTATTCAAAATACTTGTCAAGCAATGCAGTAGGATCTGCAGAAGATTTTACATTATTTTTCACATAAGCGATTAGTTCTTTTCGTGTGTCATCGCGATACAGCTTGAGTTTCTCAAGTCCCTTGTTGATTTCAGACGAGGTAACATAGAGCTGGATTCTCTGTCCATACAGCATAAAGACAAAGATTGGCAGGATCCAAACCATCCACATCAAAGGATTAGAATTATCAGTAGAACCGAAAAGCTTGTCCAAATTTGTACCCAAAAAATCCATTATTCAAAAGACCCTGTTTTACCAAATTAAATCTTTCAGAGTTTATTTTAAAATCAGGCAAAATGAAAAACAGTCATCCGTCCTTGGGTGGACATGGCAATTTTTCCTAGCAATAACATGCCAACGCATCTATTACTTTCCCTCTTTTGCCATTGTTCTCCATTTCTGAAGATTTCATGTGTTGCCACATGTTCCGTGCAGAAATGTAAACACCGCATGAGCAGAAGACCAAGTCCTTACCTGATGTCCTGTTTCACGCGAGTCGACACTTTTGTCGGTCGGATGACTGTCATATAATACGTCATCGTGGAATAAAAATTAGATCAATATAGATCCGGTATGTCCAAGCGAAAAATAGTCTCATGATATCACGCTGCAGTATCAGGGCCAAGACGTGAAAAAATCATTTTTTAAGCATTTAGGACACAGATACCAGCAGTGAAACCAAGCGATGTGGGACGGCGGCTAGCAAAAATAGTAAAGTGCACCATATCGTGGGATGGGCATGTACGCAATTTTTATTCAGTTGATGCAAGTTCTTACACCATAAAACCCCAAGTTGTTGCATTTCCCCGTAACGAATCTGATGTAATAAAAATTATAAAATTTGCAAAAAGATACCACGTTCCAGTAACTCCTAGGGGAGCAGGCACTGGACTTGTTGGCAGTGCACTTGGAAGAGGAATCATCTTGGACATGAAAAATTTCGACAAGATAAAACTTGGAGCAGGTCATGTAGAAGTCGGAAGTGGTGTATCCAAGGGACGCCTTGACAAAATATTAAAAAAACAAGGTAGAGTTATTGGCCCCGACCCGTCAATAGGCCCGTTTTGCACCATTGGCGGAATGATTGGCACCAACGCAAGCGGCATCCACTCGCTAAAGTATGGAAGTGTCATTGACAATATCATCCAGGTCAGGATGATAGGCTCTGATGGCAGTGTCATAAAACTTCCAGGAAAATACAATGCAAAAGATATTATCAAAAAAATCCATTCGATAGACAACACATTTCCCAAGGTATCAAAGAATTCCTGCGGCTACAGAATTGACAAGGTTTTTGCAGAAAAAGATTTGCATAAGTTGATTACAGGTTCGGAGGGAACGCTTGGGATAATCACTTTGGCAAAACTTAGGACATATCCATCTCCAAAAAACATCTTGCTTTATGTCATACATTACAAGACATTGTCAGATGCAGCAAGAGATGTTCCAAAAATACTTGGACTAGGACCATCTGCTGTCGAACTTGTAGACAGCAACATAACAAAGCACATCAGGATGACAGTGCCGTCAAGTACAGGTTGTCTTCTTTTTGTCGAGTTTGATGGTACTGTACAAAACAGAAAACAGATTCACAAAATCACATCAGGCAAGATAATCAAGGCCGAGTCAAATGCTGCCAAAGTAAAAAAACTATGGAGTTTTAGAAACTCGGCCTTGGCATACAGCTTGCAGAGCATAACAAAAAATGAGACAATGCCCACTCTCATAGAAGATGCAGTTGTCCCAGTAAAAAGACTGCCACTCTTACTGAAAATACTTGACATGATTTCCAAAAAATATGGCCTCAGGGCCATCGTTTATGGCCACGCAGGAAACGGCAACCTGCACATCAGGCCAGTCCTCAAGCAAAAAGATCTGGGACTTGTCAAGGATATTGCAGTCGAGTTTTTTTCAGGAGTGATAGGCATAGGAGGGAGCATAACAGGCGAGCATGGAGACGGACTTGCAAGGTCAGAGTTTGTAAAATTACAGTATGATGCCAAAACGTATTCTGTTTTCAAGCATATCAAAAAACAATTTGACCCAGATAACATCCTAAATCCTGGAAAAATAATATCAAGCCACAGTACAGTAACTAGAAACTTGAAGATCTGACTGTATCAAATTCAGTTACTTGATTCCAGTGCCAAGCGGAACATCTTCAGTTACAGTAAGCCAAAATGGCTTGTC
>JAGWGC010000074.1 GCA_028867615.1 Nitrososphaerota archaeon
AAGTGCTGCATTTAGCTGACCGCGTCCGCCGTCAATTAGTACCAGGTCTGGCATCTTTGATTTTTCCTCTTTTAATCTCAAGTAGCGCCTCTTGACTATCTCATTTATCATTGCAAAATCGTCTTGTCCATGTACTGTTTTTATCTTAAATTTTCTATATCTTGATGTTTGAGGTTTTCCGTCAACAAGGCACGACATGGAGCCCACTGCATAATCTTCACCATGGTTTGAAATGTCAAAACACTCTATTATTCTTGGGATACCTTGCAATCCCAGTCTCTCTTGGAGTTCAACAAGTGCAGGGTCTGCACCCTTTGTTATTGCAAGTGATATGTTTCTCATGATAAGATCAATTATTTCGCGTCTCTTTCCAGTTGTTGGCATCATAATGTGTACCGTAAATCCTGATGAACGTGCAAACACTTCTTCCAATATCTCTTTTTTGTCTGGCATCTCACTTACTATGACATATCTTGGAATTGGATTTGTGGAATAATACTGGGATAAAAAGCTAGAAAATGTATTGTCCCCTACCAAGTCAAACGAAAACTTGTTTCTGTCTTTTATCACCCCATTTGATAGGCGAAAGCTCATCAAGTGTGCAGTCTGATCTTTTATTTTTATGCCAAAATATTCTTCGTCAGAGCCTATTCTAGGGGACTCCATTTTTTGCTTGACTTGAAGATTACAAAGTCGTTGCAATGTTTCATGAATTTCTTTTGCTTTTTCATACTGACGATTCTCAGATGCTTGTGTCATCTCTTTTTCTAGATTTTTGACAAAGTCTTCTAGTCGTTGTTTGCCTTTTAGAATTGATTCAAGATCCGAAATATGTTTGCTATAATCTTCCTGAGCTTGCTTGAACTGACATGGCGCATCACAGTTTCCGAGATGATATTCAAGGCATGCCTCCTTTGGGAGTTTCTTGCATATTCGTACCTTGAATGTCTTGCGCAAAAGACCGATTGAGAGCATCTTTGAACTTCCATGTGTAAATGGGCCATACATTTTACCTCCTCCTAGAAACTGTCCAGTTCTTGTTCTTCTTGCCACCATGAGACGAGGAAACTTTTCGTCAGTAATCCTCAGGTATGTGTACCTCTGCTGATCCTTGAGCTCTATGTTGTACGGTGGTCTGTAACGTTTGATCATATTTGCCTCTAGCAAAAAGGCTTCTTCCTCATTATCTGTTAAAATAAATTCAATGTCAACAATTTTTTCTACCAGTTTTTGTGTCTTGTAGTTTTGGTTTTTCAAAAAATATGACTTGACTCGATTTCTGAGATTCTTTGCCTTGCCGATGTATAGTATATTTTCTGTCTCATCTTTCATGATGTAGATGCCGGGGTGTGGTGGAATTGATATCTTTGAAATATCAAGAGTCATTTTTTAAAATGCGTTTTATGTATTGGCCAGTGTAACTTCGAGGGTTTAGAGCAACTTGTTCTGGTGTGCCTGTTGCAACAATTGTTCCTCCGCCATCTCCACCTTCTGGACCCAAGTCAATTATCCAGTCAGAGTTTTTGATTACATCCATGTTGTGCTCTATTATGATTATTGTATTTCCAAGATTTACCAGTCTGTTTAGAACTTCCAGCAGTTTCTGGACATCTGCAAAATGAAGTCCAGTTGTCGGCTCATCTAGGATGTAGACAGTTCTGCCAGTGTCGCGCTTTGACAGCTCTGATGCAAGTTTTACACGTTGGGCTTCTCCGCCTGATAATGTTGTAGCGGCCTGTCCAAGCTTTATGTATCCTAGTCCAACATCTGATACTGTTTGCAGCTTTCTCTGAATTGAAGGAATGTTTGCAAAAAACTCTAGTGCCTCCTCTACCGTCATAGCAAGAATGTCTGATATGTTTTTGTCCTTGTAATGTATTGCAAGTGTCTCAGAATTGTAACGCTTGCCCTTGCACTCGTCACACACTACATAGACATCTGATAGGAACTGCATCTCTATTTTTTTGACCCCATCACCCTCGCATGCAAAACATCTACCATCTGCAACGTTGAATGAGAACTGCCCGGGGGTGTATCCTCGTTCCTTTGATAGCTCAGTTCCTGCATATAGTTCCCGAATGGGAGTAAATGCCCCGATGTATGTGGCAGGATTTGAGCGTGGAGTGCGACCTATTGGAGACTGATCTATTCCTATGACTTTGTCAATTTCATCCATTCCTGATATGCTTTTGTGTCTTCCTGGTCTATCTGTTGAGCCATAAATGTCGGCTGCCAAGGCCTTGTACAATATGTCATTTACAAGTGTTGATTTTCCAGATCCTGATACTCCTGTTATTGTGATCATCATCCCTAGCGGGAATTCAACGTCAATGTTTTTGAGATTGTTCTCTGATGCCCCCTTGAGGACAAGATTACCTTTTTGCTGATGCTTGTTTTTTACAAGTTTTATTGCATCATGGTTTTTGAGATATTTTCCAGTAACCGATTTTTCACTTTTCAGAATTTCATTTATTGTTCCTTCAAAGACCACGTTTCCTCCATGGACTCCAGCATCTGGCCCTAGATCAATTATCCAATCTGAGCTTCGCATTACTTCTTCGTCGTGCTCTACAACAAGTATTGTGTTTCCAAGATCGCGCAGTTTTGTCAGGGTCTTGATTAGTTTGGCATTATCTCTCTGATGCAACCCAATTGTGGGCTCGTCAAGAACATAGAGGACACCTGTGAGGTTTGATCCTATCTGTGTTGCAAGCCTGATTCTCTGAGCCTCTCCACCTGACAGTGTAGAGCTAACACGGTTGAGCGTAAGATAATTCAGCCCAACATTTTTTAAAAATTCGAGCCTTGACAGTACTTCCTTTAGGATGGATTTTGCAATATATTTTTCTGTCTCGCTTAGCTGGAGATTTTTGAAAAATTCGTAACATGAATCAATTGACAAGTCACAGACATCCATGATTGAAAGTGAGTTTATGGAAACTGATAATGCCTCATCCTTGAGTCTTCGACCCTTGCACAAGTTACATGGGGTCTCTCTCATGAACTTGCTCAACTCCTCTCTTTTTGACTCTGAATCCGTCTCTGCAAAATTTTTCTGAAGACTTGGTATTACACCATGAAAATTGTTGGTATATTCCCACTTGGAGTCGGTAGATTGGGATTCGTAAGAAAACTTGACTGCTTCTTCACTCCCATACAAGATTACCTGAATCTGTTTTGCACTCATCTTGTTGATTGGAGTCATCAGATCAAAGCCATATTTTTTTCCGACATCTCGTAATGTCTGTCTTCTAAATGATGAAAACCTGCCTGACCATGGAACTATTGCTCCATCTAGTATTGACTTTGTCTTGTCTGGTATTAGTAAGTCAGGCTCGAATTCCATCTTTACTCCGAGGCCATGACATGTCTTGCATGCGCCAAATGGTGAATTGAATGAAAAACCTCTTGGTTCTAACTCGCCTATTGATATTCCGCAAAATGGACATGCGTTATTTTGGGAGAAGATTTTTTCTTCTGTATCTACAACCATTACGTCACCCTTGCCTGCCTTGAGTGCAGTCTGGATTGATTCATACAGTCTACTCTTTTCCTCCCATGATGCCTTGACCCTGTCAACCACAATCTCGATATTGTGCCATTTTTGTTTGTCAAGTACTGGAAACTCTCCGTCCAGCTCTATGATTTCACCGTCAACCCTGATTCTAGAATATCCTTGTTTTTTTACCTGCTCGAATAATTTTTCATAAGTTCCTTTTTTTCTCCTGACAAGTGATGCCAAGATCAAAATCTTTTTTCCTTCTGATTCTTTTAGGATTGATTCACAAATTGATTCAACTGACTGGTTTGATATCTTTCTTGAACATTTTGGGCAGTGTGGTGTGCCGATTCTTGCATACAACAGTCTGAGGTAATCATAAATTTCTGTTATGGTTCCGACCGTAGACCTTGGATTCTTGCTTGTGGTCTTTTGCTGGATTGATATTGCAGGAGACAGTCCTTCGATGGAATCAACATCTGGCTTGTTCATCATTTCGAGAAACTGTCTTGCATATGCCGAAAGTGATTCAACGTATCTTCGCTGACCTTCTGCATATATTGTATCAAATGCAAGTGTTGATTTTCCAGACCCTGATAGTCCTGTAATTACCACAAGTTTATTCTTTGGAATGTCCACGTTGATATTCTTTAGATTGTGCTCCCTTGCACCACGGATAATTAACTTGTCATTCATTTCGTAATTGTTTTTGTATCCTTGTCAGTTTATCACGGTATTCAATTGCATGCTCAAAGTCAAGCTCCTCTGCATAGCGTTTCATTGTTGCCTCTATTTCTATTGCCATTGTCTGTATATCATGCTTTGACATATGTTTTGTTTCATCTAGTACGATTGTCTGCTGTGGAATTGCCTTTGTAATGCTGGTTGGGGTAATTCCCATCTTTTGATTGTATTCTAACTGTTTTTTTCTTCTCCTGTCGGTCTCTGATATTGCAAGTGCCATAGACTGCGTTTTTTTATCTGCGTACATGATTACTGCACCGTCTACATTTCTTGCTGCCCTTCCAAATGTCTGAATCAAGCTAGTTACATTTCTCAAAAATCCTTCCTTGTCTGCATCGAGTATGGCAACAAGGGAAACCTCTGGAATGTCAAGGCCTTCTCTTAACAGGTTGATTCCAACAAGGACGTCAAACTCGCCTAGCCTGAGCTGTCTAATTATCTCGGTTCTCTGCAAATTTTCAATCTCAGAGTGTAGGTAACGAACCTTTACTTGGTGCTTTGACAGGTACTCTGCTAAATCTTCTGCCATTCTTTTTGTCAGTGTAGTAACTAGTACACGTTGGTTCTTTTCTGTACGTTTTTTTATTTCTAAGATCAAATCATCCATCTGATTTTCTGTCTTTCTTATCTCAGTTGTGGGGTCTACAAGTCCAGTTGGTCTGATTAGTTGCTCGACAATTTGGAAACTTTGCTTTCTCTCATAATCGCCTGGTGTTGCAGAAACAAATATTGTATTTCTGATGTACTTTTCAAACTCTTCGAATCTCAACGGTCTGTTGTCAAACGCGCTTGTTAGCCTAAAACCATAATCAATTAGAGATTTTTTTCTAGTATGGTCTCCATTGTACATGCCATGCAGTTGTGGCAGCGTTACATGTGACTCGTCAATTACAAGCAAAAAGTCATCTCCAAAAAAATCCAAAAGACAAAACGGCGGCTCACCTGTCTTTCTT
The DNA here is from genome assembly GCA_028867615.1 of Nitrososphaerota archaeon. Classification (GTDB taxonomy): domain Archaea; phylum Thermoproteota; class Nitrososphaeria; order Nitrososphaerales; family Nitrosopumilaceae; genus Nitrosotalea. The sequence continues at coordinate 5,197 of JAGWGC010000074.1, forward strand.
CCATCAAAATGCCTTGAATAATTTTCAATTCCAGAACAATAGCCAAGTTCCTCTATCATCTCTAAATCATATTTGGTCCTCATCTCAAGTCTCTGCCTTTCTAGCTCTGGCAATTCTGTTAGTCTTTGTTTTAATTCCTCTCTGATTGACTGGACTGCAGTTTTTCGGACATCTGCTGCAACAAGATAGTGCTTTGCTGGATATATTTTGATCTTTGAAATCTGTTTTTTTTCTTTTAATGATATTGGATCACAAATTGATATCTTTTCAACCTCGTCTCCAAATAATGAAATTCTTACAACAGAATCAGAGTATGCGGGTATTACATCGATGGTATCGCCCTTGATTCTGAACCTGCCTGCCAAAAGTTCCATATCATTTCTCTCATATCTTGCATTGACAAGTTTCTTGATAAGCGAACCTCTCCCAATTTCTGCATCTTTTTCAATTGTAATGGCCATGGTTTCCCACTCGCTAGGTGAACCAAGTGAGTAGATGCATGATACTGTAGCTACGATAATTGTGGGCTCTCCTGATAATAGCATGGCAGTTGCCTCTAGACGTAATTTCTCTATTTTTTCATTTATCTGAGTGTCTTTTTCTATGTAGGTGTCTGTCTGGGCTATGTAGCTCTCAGGCTGGTAATAGTCGTAATATGAGACAAAATATCCTACATTGTTCCTTGGGAAAAACTGTTTTAGCTCTGCATAAAGCTGGGCAGCAAGTGTTTTGTTATGTGATATCACCAGTGTCTTTTTTCCAGTCCTGGCAATTGCATTTGCAACCGTAAACGTCTTACCGCTGCCTGTTACACCAAGCAGCGTCTGGATCTTCTTCTTTTGTATTCCTTGAACAATTTGCTCTATTGCAAGCGGCTGGTCTCCGGTTGGAGCAAATTCTGCAACAAGTTCAAAGCTTGGATTTTCTAGCAAACATTACAAATTGATCCAGTTTCAAATTTAAAGCAAATGGTATTATGATATATTTACCAACTGGGTTCTTCTGAAATCTGTAGACCGTCTTTTGTCTTTGTGATACCCATCATCTTTATCGTGTCTTGTGCAGTTGGACTGTTACGCGCTAGTATTTTTTTTGCAATCTCTAGTCTTGTTTTCTTGTCCCAATGCTGGCCTATCTTGTACTTGCCTCTCATTGTGACCGGAACGACCTTGATTATTGCAACCTCTTCTACAACTCTCATGGTTGGTGTCAATTTTTCATATCCTCCCTCAGGCTGGTATTTTTTCATCAATTCATTTAATGCCAAAGTCTTTTCCTTCGGGTCTGAAACAAGGCTTGCTTTTCCCTTGATTACGATACTGATGTATAATGTATCTGCCTGTGACGCATCAGTTGGAGATGTAAAATATGATGGCAAAAATTCAAGACTGTGGTCTACCTCAAAGCCGACCTTTGAGTTTTTTACTATGTTTTCCAGTTTTTCACCTCGAGGGTGGGAATGCATGTAGATTACATCGTTTGCATAGACAAAATTCATTGGTATTATCTGGGGAAATCCATCCTTGTCTATACTGCATATCCTGCCTGTCTCTTGTTGGTTTAGAAATTCGATTATCTTTTCTTTTGACTTGATCTCTAGTCTTCCAAGTAGTTGCACAAACCCTTGTTATCAGGGATGATATTTCTGCATATGGTTTTAATAGATAAATGTAAGTGGCTCTAACATAAGGCATGCAAAAGGGATCGAGATACCCAAGTATACTGGTAGGCGTGATCGTAGGTTCTGTAGTTGGATTTGCAAGCTATGTGTATACCTTGTTTGGTAA
>JAGWGC010000075.1 GCA_028867615.1 Nitrososphaerota archaeon
GCAGTACCAAGTGTTACAAGTATTGTATCATCATCTAGTTCATTTACAGAATCAAAAGGAAAGAACTTTTTGAAGAGAAGATACCCCGTGTTTCTATAATCATGATTTCCACTCATTGCAATTATCTTTTCAGCGTCAAACTGAGAGAACTTGGCCTTGCATTTTTCATATTCTTTGAGTAGTCCCTCATTTGTGAGATCACCTGTTGCTACAATAACAGATGGTTTGAGTTGATTTATCTCCTCCACTGCGATATCAAAGGTTTCCTCTTTGAATTGAGCTCCAACATGAATATCTGAAATCTGTACTATTTTCATCAACAAGATCTCCTATCAATGAGGGGTTTAAGCTTTAGCATTATGCAATGAATTTTGTAAGTAATTTTCTAGTTAGAATTAAATATGTAGATACTACAATCTCGCCTGATTTGGGAAAAAAGGCTGCAATAATCAGAGGCGATGGTATTGGCCCAGAGATTGTTGATTCAATGCTAAAGGTATTGAAGGCATGTAACACTCAAACTGAATTGGTCTTATGTGAAGCAGGATCTGAACAATGGGAAAAATATGGTGGGGAGACATACATTCCAGATGCAACAATGAGCATCCTGGAAAACTCGGATGCCGGTTTCAAGGGGCCTACGACTACAATCCCCAAGCCAAACTCTCCAAGAAGTGTTGCAGTAACCCTACGACAAAAATTTGATCTATATGCAAACATTAGACCAATCAAGACATACAAGAGAATAACTCCAGACAAGACATTAGACTTTGTGTGTTTCAGAGAAGCAACCGAGGGACTCTACACTGGAATTGAATTCAAGGTATCAGATGATGCAGCAATTGCAATTAGAAAGATCACGCGACAGGGAAGCAGCCGTTTTATCAACTCGGCATTAGCATGGGCAAAAAAATATCACATGAACAAGTTGGTTGCAATAACAAAGAGAAATATTCTCAAAATTACTGACGGAATATTCTGGGAAGAAGTAGAAAAGGCATCCAAGGCAAATCCTGGAATATCCATTGAGGAATTATACATAGACAACATGACCCAACAACTGGTCATAAAACCAGAGCAGTTCAACGGCTCAGTCTTGATAAGCACCAACCTCTTTATGGATATAATATCAGAATTGGCATCTGGCATAATTGGATCTATTGGATTGGTTTACTCTGCAAACATGGGAGACAGGTTTGCCATGTTCGAGGCTGCTCATGGAAGTGCACCGTCATTTAGAGGATTAAACAAGGTAAATCCAACTGCTGCGATATTATCAGGAGCATGGATGGTAGAATACCTCGGTGAGACCCACATCAGAGATGCAATATTTTCTGCCACAGATCAGGTAATCAATGAAGGCAAGTATGTTACATTTGATATTGGTGGAAGTGCAACCACTGCACAAATGACAGATGCGATAATAGAGATTGCAAAACAGAAACTACGAAAATAGTGTGGCAGCCAACCTAGATTTTGCAAAGACTAGGACAGACATTATCGATACGATCAAAATAAGAAATGACATGGAACCAAACTCTGGAACACTTGCAGTGTTGTCATTAATGGTAAAGTTTGAATGAATGATTGGCAGAGGTTGGTTCCGAATTAGAGGAGAGGATGATGGCGGGATGGATATTAGATCAAGTGACCTGTCATCGTTTGCATTCATGTCACCTGCAGTGTTGGCAGAATTTGCATCAAAGAATAGTTGATATTGTCCATTTGGAACATTGCTCCACACAAATGCTACAGGAACACTTTGTTTTGCAGGAACATCCAGTTTGACAAAATTATTGTAAAAAAGTGAGGATTGGTTTGTTATTTTTAGTGTAAATATTATAGAATGGGCATCAGCGTTTCCGGTGTTTTGAATCTGTTTTGTTATTACAATACCATTTGAAGTATAGTTTTGTTTTTCAACTTTGAGAGAATCAGGAACCCAGGAAAGTTCAGCATGTGAAAATCCATTTGATACTACAACCAGCCCAGAGGGCCATGTGTCAGTCTTGTCATAATATTGGTATTTTCCAACAGAACCAAAGAACTGGGTAAATGAGTGTCCAGGCAGTATGATTCCACTATCAAATACACCTTGTGGACCATAGTTTGATGTTCCAGTAGTAACAGTATGTGTCCTATTATCCTGATTTGTCCAGGTAACTGTATCTCCGACAGAGACATTTACCTGAAATGGATTATAGCATGAGAGACTAGGCATGCAATGATTCGCAGTTCCATTCACTATAATCACTTGTGCGTCGTATGCCTGTGCACTTGGGGACCACATTGAATAGAAAATTGCAGTTATGGTTACAGCATAAATCAAATGATAAAATCTCAACAATGTCAATTTCTCCCCTTTACAGATAAACTAGATGTACTTTTTGGAAGAAAATCATATTAGGGTTTGTTTCTTGTGCATTCTATTACAATCAATTCTTCATAGAATAATTTCTTTTTTGCCATGATTTTAACATCAAACCCAAGAGACTCTGATAATTGTACCAGAGTGTCATACTTTGCAAGAGAAGAGGTAAGAAATACCATCTTGCCATTTTTTTCAATTCTCTGACTAGCAGATTTTATCATCATACTTGGGATCTCTATACCATCATGCAGACCATCTACTGCTGGATCAAGTAATTCATCAGATGGTAGATAGGGTAGATTGCACACAATCAGATCAAAACTAGTATGCAATGCATCAGCTGCATTGCAACAGATGCAGTTGTCAATTGTTGCATGTGTCTTGACTAGGGCAGCAATGTTAATGTCAGTTGCAACAACAAGCGCAAAATTTTTTGATAAAGTGTTTGCAAGAATTCCAGAGCCTGTTCCAATGTCAAGTACAGACTTGCCTGTTTTGTTTTTTAAATAATCGGCAAAGAAGATCGAGTCCTCTGCTGGTACATAGTAATTACTTGATTCTTTTTGCAATTTCTATTATCTCACCATCAGGTATTTCTTCAAGTCTTTTATCTGAATCAATCTCTATTCCCATTTTTTTTCCAATGCTACGTATGGTCTTTCTTTTAAATGAAAATAACTTGTTTACGGCATGTACTGTTTGACCTGAGAGTACATGCTTTGGAACAATAGATAACACAATCGAGTCAACCTTTGGAGGTGGCCTAAAGTTTGTATTCTTTACATCCATGATGCTTTCAATCTCAAGGCAATAGTTTGCAAGAACAGATATGGCCCGTCTCTCTTTACCATCTTTTTTGGCTAGCTTTTGGGCAAACTCTTTTTGGACCATTATAATGGCACGCTTGAATTTCCTTTGAACAAGCCATTCGAATGCAGTTCGACTCTCAGAGTAGGGAAGATTTGAGACAAGAATGGTAAATTCCATACTTTTCTTGAAAGCATCACCCTCTTCTAAGACCAGATTTGGAATACATGATAAAGCATCACTTGCTTGTGAATACAGAATCGGGTCTTTTTCTACAGAGATTACCTGTTTTGCATCTTGGCAGAGAAGCGGAGTCAGGATACCATGACCCGTACCTATTTCTAGGACAGTGTCATCTTTTGTTATGCCAGCAGAGTCAACTATTGATTTTGCGATTGATTGTGTTATTAGAAAATGCTGTCCTAGTGATCTGCGTTTGATCATTTTCTAACAAAGAGACTCATCCTTGTTTCCCCTGTTATCTCTTCGATGATTCTCTTTGCAATTTGTTTTGCTGGTTCTTTTAGTCCAACTCTTTCCTGCAAGTCCTTAAAGTCGGTAAACTTTTTCTTTTCCCTTTCCTCTAACATTGTCTTCATGTAGGTTTTTCCAATTCCAGGTATCAGCTCAAGTGCATGAATTCTTGGAGTAAGCGGTTGTGCATTATTGAGATAATCTACAAATCTTTTTTCATTTTGCAAGACAATTTTTTCTATTACTGCATTTAGTTCGCTCTGTGCAGAAGATGATATTTGTTCATGCTCTAGCCTGCCAAGCACTGAAAGAATTTTTGTTCTGCCTTCTTTTCCAATGTAGACTCGTTCTCCAATTTCAAAGGTAGAATTTGGCATGGCAAGCAGTTCAAGTATGGTTAGTCTTTCCTCTCCGATAGCTGTAACAATTATTCCATCCCGTCCTCGCACAGTAGTTGATTTGCCTCTTGTGACAAAATCTAACACGTATGCGTATTCCTCATACTTCCTAGTTTGAGAATGTTCCAAGATAAACCGTACTCCTAAACTTAAGAGTTCTCCTTGATTATCTTTAGCATCTTGTCGAGTGTTTCAGCAAGAATTAGTTTCTTCCAGCCAAAAGTAAACGCTCGCAATTCAGCTTCAGTACTTGGGAGATTATTTACAATTTCTACTGCTTCTTCTTCTTGTATGCCACATTCTTTTACAAGTTGCTGCTTGAGTTTCTTTGCAGCCTTGGCATCAATTTTTGAAAACTTTGTAACATAATCATATGTCCATCTTTGAATTTGGTCCATTGATTCGGTATCAACTTTTTCCATAATTTCTTTTACCTCTGGAATAGAAATGCCCTGTTTCTTCTTTACTTCTTCCATCTATGCAACACCAAATGGTTTGATATGGTCTAACCTAGTGATTAAGGTTTTTGACTTGTTACCAAGATTAACTGCAAGTTTCACGGTTCTTCTGCCTACAGTAGTGACTGTTCCCACCTTTCCATGATATCTGCGATGTGGTAATGCCTTGTGTTGTGAAGGATCTAGTATTACCAAAACCTTGTCACCTACAGCATACTCTCTTAATAGAAAAGAGACTCCTCTGACCTTATCCTTAGTCATGACGGATCGTGATTTGTGCATAAAGCCGTGTGAGCGACCCTTTGGTTTCTTAGTAGTCATTAATCGTTAGGACTTGAGGCGACCATAATTTAACACTTACTGGATATAAAATAAAAATTAGACGGCGTGGAAGATGATACTTCCATCCGGAAAACAGGATGAGAAGCCTATTCTTCAGGCTCTTCTTTCTTTTTCTTCTTTGTCTCATCTTCGGGGTCTGCAACACCACCTTCAGTTAGCGTGTAGAGAACCTCTTGTTCTGGATGGTGAGGACTATCAACCATTCTGGCAATTCTCTTCTTACCTGATTTCTTGAGGTAAACACGGTATGTTGAGGCATGTGCTACAACGTTTCCTCCTACAGGTCTTGTAGGATCACCAAAGAATTGGTCAGGCGATGACTGGACTTGGTTTGTAGCTATTGCAGCCACATTGTATGTCTCAGCAGTTCTTGAAAGCAGATGCATGAATTTGTTTAATCTCTGTTGTCTTACAGAAAGAGTGCCTCTGCCAAGGAATTCGGCTCTGAAAAGTCCTACTGCAGAGTCTACAACAATTAATTTTATTTTATTTTCTTCAATTACAGGACCTGCCTCTTGTAAGATCAATTCCTGATGAGCACTGTTGTATGCTCTTGCCACCATAATTCTGTCAAGAACCTTTTCTGGATCAAGACCCTTTGCTTTTGCAATTGAAACAATTCTTTCAGGTCTGAATGTATGTTCAGTATCTATGTACAACACTCCACCATCTAGTCCACCTTCTTCTTTTGGCTTTTGAACAGTTACACATACAGTATGACAAAGTTGTGTCTTGCCAGCGCCAAATTCACCATAAACTTCGGTTACTGCTTGTGTCTCAATCCCGCCATCAAATAAAGTATCAAGTGCGTTAGTTCCGGTTGTGATCTTTCCTATATCTTGTCTTCTTTTATAGATCTCAGTTGCTGAGACAAATTCTTTAGCAATTTGACCGTTATCGATTAGCTGTTGTCTTGCTTTGTTTACTAGATTTACAGCAGCATCAAGATCCATACCAGTGATCTCTGATATGTCTACTGGTCCTCTTACAACAAGATCCAATATGTTATGGATTCCTGCATCACTTAGCTTCTTGGAAGTTACTGGGCCTACCCCATCTAGATTTTCTAATCTTAAATCGTCCATCTTACCGTATGGTACAGTACTAGTACCTTATAAAGGAATCCTTTGATGGAATTGCTACCTTCTAGGTTGTTTCTTTTTACTATTAATTTCGGTCGATGAATCAATTGATGTTAGATGCTGGCAAAATATGAAATAAGTTATTCTTTTCTTTACGAACAAAGAAGCAGATCGTTATTGCTACTACCACAATTCCATAAATAGTGTAATTTCCATAACGAATCCACCAAAGATCCTGTGCATTCATAGCGACGTAATCAACGGCACGAAAAATCAATCCACAATTATTAAATTAGAATCAAATTTAGGATTTACTCGCATTTTGTACTAGGGCAATTCATTTGTTTAGACGAATGATATTTCTATTTCCAAGACAAAAAAATAGACAATTTTTTTATTCATAATTCCAGTAACATAGTTAATCGAGTCTTTTATACGGCAAAAACCAATTACGAGTGGAACCGTGGATGTGTCTTCCTAGTGCACGATCACACCATCACTATGACACAAGTCCCTAATATCCACGGTTTCATTGTGTTTATTTTATAACATGTACAACCATGACGCGGTATTAATTCATCAGGACATATTTGCCAGTTCAAAATGAACGAACACATTCTTTTCAATGCATGCCACATAGTAAATAATGCAGATTCTATACTGGCGGTGGTTCTTTTGGGCTCAACCCCAAAAGAGCGACCGCTAGAATCTGATAATTTTTTTATTTACAAAAGACCAGTTTTGCAGTCATATCGATAAACTATAATAAAATTCTCAGACAGATTAAACACAGAAAATCAGTGATTTTATAGGTAAATACAGCAGATGACTTGTAAAAT
>JAGWGC010000076.1 GCA_028867615.1 Nitrososphaerota archaeon
ATGTGTTGACGCCAAAAGGTTTTGTCACAGAAAGAAACAAGAGAGCAGACAAGAGTTTTGAAATAAAATACGAATCATACGGCTAGACAAAATTCCCTTTGAAAGAATAATATTCTATTACCATAGCGAGTCTTACAGGGACGTAGGTTAGCTTGGTAGACTGCCAGCCTCGGGCGCTGGATGTCGTGGGTTCAAGTCCCATCGTCCCTATTTTTGTAGAGATTTATCGCAATTTTGAATAAATGATTGAAATATGACACAAAAATACAGAAAAGCAGTTGACAGTAGCAATCTATCTTGCACATTTGAATCCGGTTACCAAGGCACACGTAGAAATTATTAATGAATTAAAAAATGAAGGTCAAGTAAGAATTTTACCAGTCATATTCATGAAGAATAACAAGGAGATCAATAGTAGAAGTTTTCCTTTTAGTTATGAGTTGAGGAAGAAAATGCTTTATGCAATATTTGGTGATAGTGTCACAGTTGTACCAAACTATACATTTTATGCACCATTTGCAAAATACATGCCCCCAATGTTATCGCCATATTCATGGAAAATAAAAAAACAGATTCTTGACGGAGTAAAGGCAGATTATTTTACATATACTGGTGACAAAGCGGAAGGTTTTGTGCTCAAGTTATATGGTCTCAATCCCAGAGTGGGAAAAAGAAAGGAAACCTCTGCGTCATCTGTGAAACAAAAAATGTTTGATGCAGCAATGGGAAAAGATACTGATTGGGAAAACTATGTCGAACCCGAAATAGTACGAATAATACGTGAGAGTTGGGACATTGTTAAAAAATTTGCAAATGCCGAGGATCTTACATACAGGGTATTAGGAATGAAATTTCCCAGCATAGGGTTTTGGTAGGGAAATAGATTAATTATAGACAGATTCGTTTTTTCAATATGAAGTCTTTTATTCCAAAATTTGTCTGGTTTGATGGTAAGATAGTAAGAGACGAGGATGCAAAGGTTCCAGTGATGACTCATGCCATACATTATGGAACTTCGGTTTTTGAAGGATTGAGAGGATATTGGAATTCCAAAAACTTGAATATTTTCAGATTGCAAGATCATATCAAGAGATTTAGAAATTCAGGCAAGGTGTATTCAATTTCTCTTAGATTTACAGATAAAGAAATTGCCAATGCAATAATTCAGATTTGTAAAAAAAACAATGTTAAAGAATCATGCTACATAAGGCCATTTTATTTTGTAGGCAAACATGGAATCAGTCTCCATGTAACTGAAAAAACTCCAACACATGCAGTAATAGTCATGTTCCCTTTTGGGGAACTGTTTAACAAGAACGGGATAAAGGTAGGCACGTCTTCATGGAGACGAATTCACGACATCTCCACGCCACCGCTTGCAAAGATGGGCGGAAATTATCTCAATTCCATACTAGCAACGCAAGAGTCAAAAAGAAATGGCTATGATGAAGCCATTTTGTTAGACCATCTAGGAAACATAAGTGAAGCCCCTGGTGAAAATATCTTTGTGGTGAGAGATGGAAAGTTATTAACGCCCCCACCTAGCTCGTCAGCATTAGAAGGAATAACAAAAGATTCAGTAGTCAAGATAGCAGAAGATCTTGGCTACCAAATAATAGAGCGTGAGATTCCCAGAACAGAGATTTACTTTGCCGACGAGGTATTCCTTACAGGAACTGCAGCAGAAATAACTCCAGTTATTTCAGTAGACAACAAGATGGTAGGAGATGGCGAGGTAGGAAAGATTACAGGAGACATTAGAAAGATCTATTCAGATATCACCATGGGTAGAAATAAGAAATACTCAAAATGGATAACACCGGTGTATTAGTATGAAAATAGTTCAGATAGGTACGGGCGGTTTTGGAAAAAATCACGTAAGAATTCTTTCCCATCTTGGAGTTCTTTCAGCTATATGTGACATGGATGCCTCTAGGGCAAAAGAAATTAGTGAAAAATATTCTGTGAATCATTATACGTCTCTAGATTCCCTCATAGATTCAGAAAAGTTTGATGCGGCATTTGTGTGTACACCTACTTCAACTCACTTTGATTTAGCAAAAAAACTCTTAGAACAAAAGAAAAATGTTTTTGTAGAAAAGCCAATGACTTATTTTTCAAATGAAGGGGAAGATCTTCTCAAATTAGCCAATAAAAACAAAGTGATTCTCACAAGCGGATACATAGAACGATTCAATCCTGCCGTTTCGCTTGTCAAGGAATATGTCAAGACCAAAAAGTATGGAGAATTGATCATGCTTGAATTTCATAGAGAAAATAGAATGCCAAATCATATAAAAGATGTAGGAATTATTTATGACACATCAGTACATGATATTGATACTGCCATGTGGTTATTTGACGATGTACCAGAAGTAGTATTTGCAAGGTCTGGAAAAATAAGACATGAGCATGAAGATTTTGCAACAATAATGCTGGGTTTCAAAGATAACAGGGTTGCAATCATATCGTCAAATTGGATCACTCCAATTCGCGTAAGAAAATTCAATGCAGTATGTGGTGATGCTATAATTTCTTCTGATTTTATCACACAAGAAGTAAAGATCGAAACTAGTTCAGGAGCAGAGATACCAAGAAAGGAAATGGAAGAGCCTTTACTTTTAGAGATAAAGAATTTCATATCCGCAATAGATGGAAAAGAGAACATCAGAGTAAGAGCAGAAGATGCCGTAAACACCACCAAGATTGCAGAAGCGGCACTTTTATCTAGTCAGAAAGGAACTCCAATTTATCTGAATTTAAAATGAACCGAAAACTAATGGAAATTCTTGCATGTCCAATAGACAAATACTTTCCACTAGAGTTAGTAGAATTGACTTCAAAGGAAGAAATTATTTCGGAAGGCACCATATTTTGTCCAAAATGTTCCAGATATTATCCAATAATAGAAGAAATTCCCATAATGCTGCCAGACGAATTGAGAGACAAGAATCAAGATATTGAATTTTTGAGTAAGCATAAAAATACTCTTCCTGATAAGATTGTCACAAAAGGCGTCCCATGGCACTTGTGATAAGAAATGGTTACGAATTTCGTTTCTGAAAAAGCCAAACTTGGAAAAAATGTGAGGATATGGCATTTTGCCTACGTAGGAGATAATACAGAGGTTGGAGACAATGTCAAGATTGGTTCTCTTGCACATGTTGATTACAACGTGAGGATAGGTGAAAATACCATGATAGAGGGGCTCGTATACATACCACCACTTTCCAGAATTGGAAAAAATGTTTTCATAGGTCCTGCCGCGTCTTTAACTAATGATCCTTACCCAGCTAGTAAAAAAATGATAGGGGTTACCATAGAAGACGGAGTAGTCATAGGCTCCAGGGCAGTCATAAAGGCAGGAGTTAGAATTGGAGAAAACAGTGTCGTAGCAATGGGGGCCGTAGTCACAAAGGATGTTCCACCTAATTGCGTAGTAGTTGGAGTTCCAGCCAAGGTCAAGTATTCAAGAGAAGAATACGATAAGAAAAAGGCGAAGTGGGAAAACAGCTAGTGGCGTATCTGTTGATGAAATATCCAGTTCTTTATTTTTGACATTATCAAAATCCAAAGTACTACAAGCATGATCGCAATACCTGCTTTTACAACAGAGTCTATTATGCCATCTAGATTGCCGAATCCCTGAATTGAGATGTGTGCGATTATTGGAACAATCAGTGCACCTCCAGCAATAATCAGTAACCACATCACAAATATGTAGAAAAAAATTGGAGTTCCTTTCATAGATTAATTTCCATCATGAAAGATGTTATTATTGCAAGTGCTGCAGAAAATAATGCCAATCTAAATATCACAAATCCCACTTGTTTTTCAGTAAGAGGTCCATTTGCTAAGATCAATCTGACAAGGGTCACAGGAGCAGATTTATCAGTACTGGCCATCAGTTTAAAATCTTCAGTGTGAACAACTGGATTTACTTTTATTTGTCTATGTTCAACTATTCGTTTTACACTAGAAAGGAACAGAAAAGAGTTTATCACTGCAGGAAGCAATGCAATTGCGGCAATAATTTCAACATGACCTATGATAGACAATGCACCATACATGGCTCCCAGAGTTAAAGCACCAGAGTCTCCTGGGAATATTTTACTTGGAACTTTATGATACTTGTAGAACGCCAACGACACAAACCCAAGAGGTAAACTTGCCAACGCAATATCATAATGGTGTACAATGACAAGACAAACAGTGAGTGCAAAGCTAGCAATTGTCATAAATCCGCTTGCAACACCATTTAGTACATCAATAGAGTTTATTGTATTTCCCATGACTGGAATGATAATAACTATCAATGCCAAATAGAGTTCCGGAATCTTGACTGAGCCAAATAGTGGAAATGCAAGATGTGGAGTGTACGCTCCAAGTAAAATAATAGGTAATGCAGAAGCTGCAAGAGCAAGTGGTTTGAACCACCCACCAAGTACTTTTCTATCATCGGCAAAACCAACAAGGAAAGCAAGGGAGGTTGTAATGATAATTGCCAGTATACCAGTGGAGGAGAAAAAGGCATAAAGAGTGAGTTCAGAAGCCAGAATTCCTGCAAGAATTGAAGGTCCTCCAGGACGTGCAACCATTGTTGCAACCTCTTTGTTGTAATCTTTTACAACCATATTTCTTTTTGTAAGTGCTTTAATTAGACTTGGAGTAATTGCATAAACGGTAACAAATGCCACTGCTGAAATCAGTATTCCTACAATAGTTCTATCCAGCATTATCTTATCTTTTTCAGATGTGTCTTTATGTTTTCTGCAACAATTGGTCCTATCTTGTCCATTTTGGCTAGTTTTTCAACAGATGTTGAAGCTAAATCCTCTCTAGTTTTTATGCCATTTTTAAAGAGTATCCTGGCTCTTACCCTTCCAATTCCTTTTACTTGCACCAAATCACCAAGTTCTTCTTTTATACCATATGCTACTCTGGACCTCAGAGAATCAATTTCAGTCAAGATCTCATCTTTTTTTTCTAGTTTTGCAATTTCATAAAGAGCATGGATTAACCAGTCCGCAGTCTCTACCATCCTATGCATATCACCAGATTCTATACCAAAATTATCAGACAGAAATATTTCGCTTGATTCATTTATCCAAGCATGTATTGCAAGAAGACTTCGGTTACAATCATATTCAGATATAGGTTCTATTAGTTGATCAGCATAATTTTCAATCAAGGTACCAATAAATTCATAATCTTTATTTCGTAATGAAAACTTGGGAAAGAAATCCTCTGAGATTGTAATCAAATGTAGCAAACCAAGAGCATGTCCCTGTGTTGAAATTTTTTCCAAGGATTTTCTAAACAGAACTGCTGTAAGAGGATCTATGTACAACGTTGAAGTTTTTTTGCCAAAATCTGTAGCAATGTACCTATTTCCTTTTTGTTTTACAAGATCCTCTGATTCCAGATATCGTAAAGATATCTGAATATGGAATTTTATTGTTGTTTTTCTTTCTTGTGAACCTGAAAGTGTCTTTGAAAAGAATTCTACAATGTCTTCTCCCTTGATACCAGGATTTGTTGATATGAAACTAAGAAGATGAATTCGCAATGCCTTGTCTCCTGTAAGTTTTGAAGAGATGGGTTCTGGTGTTCCGTTAACGTAATAATCAAATATCTCATCGCTATTTGAGTTGCCCACAATTATTGCCTCACCGTATTTGTCATATTGTGGTCTGCCTGCACGGCCACACAGTTGTTTATACTCCAATATACTGATTGGTTTGTTTATGCCATACTTTGCATCATATCGGGACATATTAGCAATAACCACTCTTCTTGCGGGAAGATTTACTCCGGCAGCCAAGGTAGGTGTAGATGCCAAGATCTTTATTCTTCTGTTTCTAAACTCAGATTCAATTAGATCTCTACAATTTGGATTAAGACCAGCATGATGAAATGCCACTCCGTTTTTGATTAGACCTGCCAATGTTTTAACAAGTTCAGTGTGTTCATTATCATCCAAGACTTTTTGTGAAATTTTTTCCAGTACTTCTTTTTCTTCAGGGTTCAGAGTCTTTAACACAGCCTCTGATGCCTTTGTGGCAAGAGAGACAGAACGTGCCCTCGTTTCTGCAAATAAAATTGCCTGACCTCCATTATTTAGTGAATCAAGCCCCAAGTCAACCGGTGGTCCTCTGATGCTTGTTTGAACTTCAAATTTTTTCCTGTCTTGCATAATAACTATACCTTGATCATAGACTCCTTCGGACAATGGAACTGGCCTCCACTCACTATGAATCAATTCACACCCTAACCAATCAGCAATTTCGTCAGCGTTAGTAACAGTAGCACTAAGAGCAAGTATTTGCGGTTTTTGTGGTAATAACTTCATCTTTGTAAGTACAATTTCAAGAGTCGGTCCCCTATCATCATCACCCAATAGATGCACTTCGTCAGCTATTACAAGACTGATTTGATCTAGCCACTCTGCACCTTGTCTTATGATAGAATCCATTTTTTCATTTGTTAGTACAAGGATATCGTTTTGACCTAGATTCTTGTCAGATATATCAAAATCCCCTGTAGATATCTGGATTTTTAGATTTTTTCCAAGACCGTCTGAACCAAGTTTTTTAAATTCATTGAATTTTTCGGAAGCCAAGGCCTTTAGAGGACTAAGATAGATTATTTTTCCCCTCTTTTCAGATAGATGTTTTATTATTGCAAGAATAGCAATCAATGTCTTACCACTTGCTGTCGGAGCAGAGACCAAGATGCTTTTTCCTTCAAGCAATCCAGCTTTT
>JAGWGC010000077.1 GCA_028867615.1 Nitrososphaerota archaeon
AAAGATGCTTGGCAGCTAATCTACTGTTGGGATCCAAGTGTTCCTTGGATAAACTTATTATACAAATACATTTGAGTCCATCTCATTAAAATGAGTGAATCTATTTTCCTGTCTCCAAAATCCATTGCCATAATCGGAGCTTCTGATAAAGAAGGAAGTGTAGGTCGTGCCATTACATCCAACATACTAAAGGGGTATACCGGAAAGATTCTTCCAATAAATCCAACAAGAGAGATCATATTTGATAAAAAAGCGTACAAGAGTGTTCTAGATGTTCCAGAAGAAATAGATCTTGCAGTTGTGGTTACAAAAAATGATGTTGTTCCTGCAGTGCTTGAAGAGTGTGGCAAAAAGGGAATCAAGGGAGCAATAGTAATCACTGCAGGATTCAAAGAAGTGGACGAAGAGGGTGCAAAGCTTGAGCGAAAACTTGCAGAAATTGCCAATCAGTATAATATCAGAATCATTGGGCCAAACTGTCTTGGTGTGATGAACCTTGCACCGCAAACAATGATGAATTCTACTTTTCTCAAAGTGACCCCCAAGTCTGGAGGTATTGCCCTTGTATCGCAAAGTGGAGCCATCTGTGCAGCGCTGGTTGAAGATGCCAGTGCTCAAGGAATAGGATTTTCTTCTGTAATCAGTATGGGAAATAAAGTTGACCTCAACGAGGTTGACATTCTAAAAATGCTTGCAGAGCACGAGCAGACAAAGGTCATTGTAATGTATCTCGAAGATATGACTAACGGAAGAGAATTTTTGAAGATATCCAAACAAATTACCAGATTAAACAAATCAAGAAAACCTGTACTGGTTTTAAAATCTGGCCGAAGCCCAGAGGGTGCAAAAGCAGCCATGTCTCACACTGGTGCACTCATGGGATCTGATGAAATCTATGATGCACTGCTAACTCAATCAGGCGCAATAAGGGTCGATACCATGGAAGAATTGTTTGATTATGCAACTGCATTTTCAAAGCAACCACTACCTTCCAAGGGAGACCTGGTCATTGTATCCAATGCAGGAGGACCTGCAATAATTTCTACTGATGCCTGTTCTAAAATGGGAGTAAAGATGGCAAACATCGAAGACATTAGGCCGCAGATAAATGCAGTTATCCCTCCATGGGGAACCTCTCGAAATCCAGTGGATATTGTGGGAGATGCCGATTTTAACAGATTTGATCATGTGTTAAATCTGGTACTTGCTCATCCAAATACAGGTTCGGTCATAACAATGTGTACGCCATCTGCCACACTTGATTACAATAAACTTGCAGAAGTAGTTGTCAGTGCATCAAAAAAATACAACAAGACTATTCTTGCAAGTCTGATGGGCCTCGATGAGGGAATAAAGAACAAGGAAATTTTGGCAGAGGGTGGTGTTCCATATTATGACTATGCAGAAAAAGCAATCCGTGCTCTAAAGGCAATGCTACGATTTGCCCAATGGTCTACAACACCAGAAGGAAATATACAGCAATTCAAAGTAAACAAGAAAAAAGTAGAGCAAATCTTTGCCAAGGTAAAATCTGAGGGAAGGAAGAACTTGTTAGAGGAAGAAGGACAAGAAGTTTTACGTGCATACGGTTTTCCTGTACCAAAAAGTATTCTTGCCATAAAGGAAAAAAATGCAACAGCTGCTGCAAAAAAAATTGGATATCCTGTTGTGATGAAGATTGCCTCACCGCAAATTATTCACAAGTCTGATGCGGGAGGAGTAAAAGTTGGATTAAAGACCCCTCAGGAAGTCAAAAAGGCCTTTAAAGAAATAATCAAAAATGCAAAAAAATACAACAAGAAAGCAGTCATCAAAGGTGTACTGGTTCAAGAGATGGTAAAAGGTGGGAAAGAGACAATCGTGGGCTCAAAACAAGAACCAGGATTTGGACCTGTAGTTATGTTTGGCATGGGTGGAATCTACGTCGAGGTGCTAAAGGATGTAACATTCCGGATTGCTCCTGTCACAGACTCGGAAGCAGATGAAATGATATCATCAATTAAAACAAACAAGTTGTTGCAGGGAGTAAGGGGAGAAAAACCATCTGATATCAAAAAACTTGCAGACTGTATACAACGAATTTCACAGCTAGTGACTGACTTTGAAGAAATAAAAGAACTTGACATGAATCCTGTTCTTGTATTTGAAAAAGGCAAGGGCTGCAAAGTTGTCGATGTAAGAATCGGACTTGCTTAGCAAACAACGATTTTGTTATAATATTTATATTACTTGTAAAGGGTACTAGCAGATATGCCAATTAAGACAGCCGCTGAGTATATCCAAAGTCTCAGGGGCCGTGACATGAAAGTTTACCTTTTTGGCGAACTTGTAAAAGAGCCTGTAGATCACCCGATGATTAGACCCTCGATAAATGCAGTAGCAGAAACATATGATCTGGCAGAAAAAGAAGCCGAGATGGCAACCGCAAAATCATCCATCACTGGCTTGCAAGTTAACAGGTTTTTACATATTGCTGAAAGTGCAGATGATTTGGTGAACCAAAATAAAATGCAGAGAAAACTTGGCCAACTCACAGGAACATGCTTTCAAAGATGTGTGGGAATGGATGCGCTAAACTCGTTATATTCTGTTACTTTTGAAATTGATGAAAAACACAAGACCAACTATCATAAGCGACTAGTAGATTTTATCAAGATGATCCAGCAAGAAAATTTTGTTATTGGTGGTGCTATGACTGATCCAAAGGGGGACAGAAGCAAGGCACCACATCAGCAAGAAGATCCAGACGTATTTTTGCATGTAGTAGAAAAAAATGACAAGGGAATATTTGTTACAGGTGCCAAGGCTCATCAGACTGGCTGCATCAACTCACACTGGATAATAGTCATGCCCACAATGAGATTGCTGGAAGGTGACAAGGATTATGCAGTGGTCGGCGCAATGCCTGCCGATTCTCCTGGGATAACATACATCTACGGACGACAATCATGTGACACACGAAGCATGGAAGACGGAGACATTGATTCAGGAAACGCAAAATTTGCAGGTCAAGAGGCCCTTATGGTTTTCGATCGTGTGTTTATTCCATGGGATAAAGTATTCATGTTTGGAGAGTATGAATTTGCTGCAATGCTTGTAGAACGATTTACTTGTTATCACAGAAGAAGCTATGTGTGCAAAACAGGCTTGGGTGATGTTTTAATTGGTGCGGCTGCATCAATTGCTGATTACAACGGTGTACCTGATGTCTCTCACATACGGGACAAGCTGGTGGAAATGACTCATCTCAATGAAACAATATATGCAACTGGTATCGCGTCATCGTCTCAGGCTCATCGCACCAAGTCTGGTGTCTGGCTCAACGATGACATGCTGGCAAATGTTACCAAGCATAATGTGACTAGATTCCCGTATGAGATAGGCAGGCTGGCACAAGATATTGCAGGTGGTCTTGTTGTCACCCTTCCATCTGAAAAAGACTTGAAGAATCCAACAACAGGTCCCATACTGAAAAAATATCTGAGAGGACGAAAAGGAGTTGATGTAGAAAACAGGATTAGAATATTGAGACTGATTGAAAATATGACACTGGGCAGAAATGCAGTAGGATATCTGACCGAGTCAATGCATGGTGCAGGTTCACCCCAGGCCCAGAGAATACAGATTGCACGCCAAATGCAGCTTGGATACAAGAAAAAACTAGCTAAAAACCTTGCAAGCGTTAAAGAAAACTCAGAATCAGAATCTGAACAATCAGATTACTTTGAGCGTGTATTCAAGATTAAAAAATAACAAATTTACTTGTCTAAATCTTTGTTCTGCGACTCGTTGCTTGTTTTGGGTTCAAGTGCGTCTGAATCATTTATGAGATATGATTTATCACCTGACAAACTGCTGTCTGTACTAGTCCCTGACTCGTCTGAATTTGTCTTGTCGTTACCTGATAAAATGTCTGAAGATTTTGGTTTACCAAATTGTTTTACCAGCATGATTCCTACAATTACAGCTATTATGATGTAATTGATGGGGGGCGTGAGTATTCTTGTAACATAGCCTATCTGTGGTATTACATAGACAACTTTTCCGATATAGTTCTCTTTTGTTATTGGATAGTCGACTCCGGGTATGGATCCAGGATTTGCATCTCCCTTTGTCCTGATTATGAGCGGATTCTGGTTTAGCATCTCGGCCACGCGATGAACTATAACCTTGTCCTCCGACGGCGCATGGAAAACTATAATGTCGCCAACTTTTAATTGATCAAAAGCTACATGTCCCTGGACAACAATAACATCAAAGATTTCCAAGTTTGGTATCATGCTTCCACTTGATACTACATAAAATGGATTTTCTGTTCCAAACGCTACTCGAAGACCAATCCAAATTATTGCAATGCCGATTGCTACTATTATGATGTCCTTTACAATGCCTGACTTGAGGGAAAGTTTCTCCAATTATCTTAATTTCTCCAAAATCGTAAGATAAATCTTGCTTAACAATATTCTATTGCATTATTAGGTGATGAAAAGAAACCTGGAAAACGTACAGCCAGTAATCCTTGGAGTAGATGCAAGTTATTTTGTAAGGTGGTAGTCTAATCATGGCTAATCAAATCAAACCCTGCAATGCAACAGAATTCTTAACAGTGGTGATTTACTTTAACTTGTTACCGCAGCTTTCGCAGAACTTGGAGCCTTGACTGTTTGTGTAATTACACTTGATGCATTTTAAATTGTTTTCAGCAAGCAAGCTCCCAAGCAATACAATCTCGCCAATTTTTCGTATGTCCTCCCACTTTATTGTGACATCAGTCCCATCATTTTTTGTTACAACTAGCACTATGTTTGACTGATCTGGCTGGATGCCCATCTCTTTGACAACTCCAACCTTTCTTGCTTCGGTGTCATAAACTCCCATACCTGTAATGGAACTGAATGTCTTTACACTGGATATTTTTGGCTGCTCTTGCAATTGGACACTCTGAGCTGGCGGTGCTGCAACATTTGTGTTAGTGACAGGTATTGCAGCTCCTACTGATGCAGATTCATCTGGCTTGCTAAAGTTTCTATATTCTGCAAGAATTGAGCCACATGTTGTACACATGTATTGTCCCTTCTCAAGGAGAACAAGATTTTCTGCCACTATCTCATTTGGATTTTCATATTCTATCTTCGGACTTCCCTCGTATTCTTTCTCACATGTATTGCAGTAATACTTGGAAATTTTTTCTGAATCAAGACGGCCAACTGGAGCAAGAAACAAGTCTGGTCCTCCAAGGTTGCCCTTTCTTTGTTGATCGTCGTTAACTGTTGCCATTATGAAACCTCCAGATCCTCGCAATTTTTTTAATCGAAGTTCACTGCTCATGCTTTGATCTACATAATCTCAGATAATATGTATATCATTTTGATGGGTCAAATCTATACCACATATCGGAGCAAGAGATTATACAATTTCCAAAAATAATGGAAATTTTTTCAATATTTTGGAAAGAGTTATTAGAGCCAGAAGGTTACATTAAACAAAAATTGACGGAAATAGGTGATCAAACTTTTCTCTGTCGTTTCAATAAAAAGATGAATAAACTTGGCAAAATTTGAAGAATTAGGACTAAAGGATACAATACTCACTGCTCTTAATGAAATGGGTTTTCGTGAACCATTTCCTATCCAGGCAGGAGCTATTCCAGTGCTTCTTTCAGGTCAGGATGTTATAGGTCAAGCACATACTGGAACAGGAAAGACAGCTGCATTTTCACTACCGATAATACAAAATGTCATTCCAAAAGGTGGGGTGCAGGCACTCATAATTGCTCCAACAAGAGAGCTTGCAGTGCAGATATCTGATGAGATTGTAAAATTTTCAAGGCATTCTGGAATTCGTAGTGTAACAATCTATGGAGGCCAGAGCATGAATATACAACTCCAAGAACTTCATAGGGGAGTGGAGATTGTGGTAGCAACTCCTGGACGTCTTATTGATCACATCAAGCGCGGTTCCATAAAACTACAAAAAGTAAAGTGGGTTATACTTGATGAAGCAGACACCATGCTTGACATGGGATTCATCGAGGATATCAAATTCATCTTGGACTTGGTTCCAGAAGATCATATCAATGCACTATTTTCTGCTACCATGCCTGCTGCAATTTTGATGCTTGCAGAAAAATACATGAAAAATCCACAAAAAATATTCATCGATTCAGATGATCTAAGTGGTGAGGGAATAGAGCAAGCATTTCTTGTAATAAAAGACCGAGAAAAAACAGATTATCTTTTCAAATTCATAAAAGAAAATGGTGCTGGTCAGGCAATAGTTTTCTGTTCTACAAAAGACAGGACAAGAAGAGTTGCACATGAACTGGAACAAGGAAGATTCAATGTAGTCTCAATTCAAGGGGACATGTCTCAGTTTCGAAGAGACAAGGCAATGTATTTGTTTAAAAAAGGCAAGGCAGACATTTTGGTAGCTACTGATGTAGCAGCAAGAGGCATAGATGTACCAAAAGTTGCGTTGGTGATAAATTATGACGTTCCAAACCAGGATATGGTATACTTTCATAGGATTGGACGAACTGCACGAGCCGGAGAAAAAGGCAGGGCAATAACTCTGGTATCTTATTCTTCAATTGGAGATTTCAAGGCAATCTCAAACCAAACCAAGGTCCAGATGAAAGACCTAAACAAGGAGCTGGGAATTGCAGTAAACATACCAGATCCTCTGAAGAGGGAAGTAAGCCATAGGAGAGGCTTTGGCAGATCTGGTGGTGGTTATGGCAGATCA
>JAGWGC010000078.1 GCA_028867615.1 Nitrososphaerota archaeon
CCAAGGAATCAATCTTTTGAAATATTACAGGAACAGCCTTTTGCTGTATCTCGGTCAGGTGTTCAAAACCAAGATTGCGAAACTTTTCTTCTAGCTCAAGCGGTAGATTCTGGTTCTTTGCTTTGTCTTGTTCTAGATCGTTCGTATACCATTACACCAACTAAACCAATACCAAATAAAACAGCGGCCATAATTGGTATATAGTCAAAAATTCCCGCCATACTGTTTTGAATATCATCAGAGTGATAAATAGGTTAAGACGTTCTGTCAAGTTTGTGACTCGTAAACTATCAAACAGATCGCATTTATTACAAAATAACCTTTGATTTACGGCTTTATTTTTTCTAGGGTTGTTCTAAATGGTTGCTGATAATTGGTTGGCGTTCTATTTTTTTATAGACTATGCAGAAGATTCCTTTTTAAAAATACCAATAATTAGTAAGATGACACCAATTATCTCACTTACTATATGAATAAAATATATCCATTCTATTCCTTCTTGAGTAGTTGCCTTTTGTAATGATTCTAAAGAAAATCTTAACACGGCAAACAACATAAAACTAAACCCAATACAACCTCCACCTGCAATAAGAAAACGACCATCAGCCAATAATTAGCTCGATCGCACACTATGTCTTAAACAGATCCTACATTTTGTCAGAATTAGGCATTCGACTCTGCCCTCTTTTTATTTTTGTCTGAATCATGTCTTTACAACAATTCATCAATATTGGACTAATTTTTACTCGTTCACATTTTTCTTCATCATCTTCTTTTGGAGGATGATCACAATATTGTAAGTCGGCATGTGCAAATGTTACCATATCATAATTATCAAAAGTAATTGTAAACCCAGCAATAATGACATGATCATTAATGGATAATTTTTGAACGGTAATTATTCTCCCGCCAGTAACCAACGCATCTTCGATTGGCTGTATACCATGTTTTCTTAATTGTTCATTGATGTCGACTCGAAATGCCACTAGGTAGTGAAAAAAACTATGCTATAAGAGCTTTTAACCTTCTATTAGTTTAGACAAGGCTGTCAAAAACTCAGCTTTTACTCGATATTTGTAGTAAATTCTTACTTTACCATTTGGAAGGATTTCTTTGTTTTTGTAATCTGGAAATGATTCCAAGACGGGAATTTCATGTCTCAGTCTACTTATTGCCAACCATACGGATGATACATCACTATTCAATCTTTTAGCAATATCTTCTATGTCAAATCCAGAATTATCTTTGGCAAGTAATGCACCTAATGCAGAACATGTAGCACTAGCTTCTTTTCCTTGAAATGCTTCATAGATCAATTCTTGACTCATAACATATTTCCCTTGAAGAGATTAGTTACTGATTCTTTCATATAATTGTACATGATCATATTCACTTCAGAGAATTTTAGAGTTATGTACGTTTTAGTCATCTGTATGTTAGCATTGTACACACAAATCGATATTTTCATACTTACTAGCCAATACTCAAGAAAATTTGGTATTTATGTATTGATAAAAGAAAATTTGACTTTTTATTCCAGTTTTTGCTATAAATATGATCTCCATATTTTATGAGAGAACCATAAATCATAGATTTTTGTTTTTAGTTGTAAGTTCTAGTAGATCCATCCATTTGTACTCTCCATTAGTCCGGCGCAGTCCTGCATAGAAGACCAGTCAATTATTGCAGTGATTTGTAAGAAATCTTGGGCAGCGATATTGTGGATACCATGAAACATATCTTACAAGGGGTTGCAAAAGTTCTGCAACCCTAGTAGGCTTTCAGAAGAACAATGAAAGTAGAATTGTGTGATATCATACTAATCCTCAGAGCGGATGGAAGTAAGTTGGGTTTGAAGACACGAGTCATCAACCTGACAGAACTGGTTAATGCACTTGCATCAATCCCGCCTCAGTTATGGTATACAGTATCTCTTTTCTTTTTCCAAACGAAGGCAGCACTTGAGCCTTGAACACTTTGCCATCTTTTTCAAGTTTTATCTTTTTGTGGGTAAACATGCTAATTGACTTGTTCAAGTTTTCAATCTCTATTCCATCCATGCTTCGCACCATATTGGTCACAACAACAGGAATCTTGGTGCTAATTGCTGCCAGGCTAAGCTCATGCATGTACTCCATGAACCTAATATGTTTTTCAAGCAGATTTGCTTCCTTGAAATACTCGAATGCAAACAAGTCTGTTATGTTTTCTATCACAACAAGACTGGGCCTTAGCTCAGATATTTTTTTGACATACTCTAGTTGCTCTGCAGTATTTGTCATCCGTGCCACAATGATATCATCAAGAAGTGAGGGCTCCAAATTTTGCAACTTGATTAGCTGCAACATCCTTTCTGGTCGGAATCCTCCAGTGGCATCCAGGTATAATACAGTGCCACCTTGCAATGAATTTAGAGAAATTTGCATTGCAAGTTGTGTTTTACCGCTTCCTCCGGGCCCAAAAATATCGGTTATCATACCAGATGCGATGCCGCCACCCAACAAATCATCCAGTCCCAAAATGCCAGTGGAAATCATGTCAAAGAGTTATCGTAAATTGTAGAGTATAAGTTCTGACATACTCCCGACCCTAAAGGGTTAGGACTTTCTTGCTCGCCATCGTAACAGGTAAGACCTTGGTTCACATTAACTTGCAAATTTAACATTAACAGAACCCTTTTATTCCCTATTTCAAGCAGTGGTGACAAGTGATGTGTGATTGTCACAAGCAGCAACTCCAAAAAGACCTTTAACAACACTGCAAAAAGGCATTAACAAAAAAGTTACAGTTAGACTAAAAAGTGAAATCGAGTACAAGGGTAAGATGAACAATGTGGATTCATACATGAACTTAATCATGACAGATGCAGAGGAGATAAGCAACGGAAAAATAGTTGCAAATTATGGCAGAGTAATTGTAAGAGGAAACAACGTACTTTTCATAAAATTAGAAAATGAGTTATAGGAAATTTTATCATGGCCTCTCATAGAAGCTATCTTTTTACTTCAGAATCAGTTACAGAGGGTCATCCAGACAAGATCTGCGATCAGATATCTGATGCAATTCTGGACGAGTTCCTAAAGCAAGATCCAGATTCAAGAGTTGCAGTTGAGACACTAACCACTACAGGTGTTGTAGTAGTAGCAGGCGAGGTTACCTCAAAGGCAAGATTTGACATCCAGGATGTAGTTAGAAAAACTATCAAGGAAATTGGATATGACAATCCACTATATGGTTTTGATTCCGAGTCTTGTAGCGTTCTGGTGTCGCTTCATGCACAAAGCCCGGACATATCAATGGGAGTCACTGCCAATGACAACAAAGATCAAGGAGCAGGAGACCAGGGCCTCATGTTTGGATATGCAACAAATGAAACAGAGGACTTGATGCCCATGCCAATCTTGCTTGCACACAAGCTTACAAAACGTCTTGCAGAAGCAAGAAAGAAAAAAGAACTTCCATGGGCAAGACCAGATGGCAAGTCCCAAGTTACAGTAGAGTACGAAAATGGAAAACCAAAGCGCATAGATGCAATTGTAATTTCAACGCAACATTCCCCAGATGTAACAAATGAACAAATTAGAAAAGAGGTAATCGATAAAGTAATCAAGCCAGTCTGCGGCCAGTTGTGGAATGACAAGATAAAAATTCACATAAACCCAACAGGCAGATTTGTCATAGGCGGTCCACCAGGGGATGCAGGGCTCACTGGAAGAAAAATAATTGTGGACACATATGGCGGCATGGGAAGACATGGTGGCGGCGCATTTTCTGGAAAAGACCCATCAAAGGTGGACAGATCTGCATGCTACATGTGCAGATATATTGCAAAGAACGTAGTTGCAGCAGGACTTGCAGACAAGTGCGAGGTCCAAGTTGCCTATGCAATTGGAGTGGCAGAGCCAGTCTCCCTCACTGTAGATACATTTGACACATGCAAGATCCCTGAGGAACAGATTGAAAATATTGTAAGAAAGCATTTTGACATGCGTCCTTCTGCCATCATTTCCCACCTAAAACTAAAGAATCCAATATACAGAAAGAGTGCAGCATACGGCCACTTTGGAAGGGCTGAGCCAGAGTTTAGCTGGGAAAAGACAGACAAGGTAGATGTGCTAAGACAGGCTTCAGGCTTGTAGGTATACAACCCAAAAATCATCTCAAATTATTTAGGCACTTGAAATATGATTACGTAGAGAATATCAAATGTCAGAGAATTTTTCTAATGAACTCATAAGAAACATCATTGTGATTTTCCTGTTTGTAATTACAAACAGAATTTAATAAATCAAATGCTCATTTTCTACTTGGATACATGCCAGACAGGTTAGAGACATCAGATGGAATGAGAACAAGTAATAGAGAAATTATTTTATGTTCATTTCAAGCTATAACAGATCCTAGTTTTAGAATTTCTTGATATCTTGTAAATTTCATCCGTGCAAGACTGGCAAGTTTTTTGTGGTTGCCAACATAGTCACCCACCATGATACCAAGGTCATCTATGCCAAACGGTCCTCTGTTATGCAAAGCATCATGATATGCCTTCTCAAAGTCTATCTTTTTCACCTTGGTTTTCTTTCCATGCAGGAATTCTTTTACAAAAGCATTATAGCTTACCACCTGCGGTCCCACCAGATCAATTATCTTGTTTGAGAACTTTTTTTCCGCCAGAGCCTTGATTATGACACTGGATACATCATCTATGAAAATTGGCTGGAACCTATAATTGCCAGAGCCAGGAATTATCACTTGTCCCTTTTTCATCTGTTGTCGCAGATTCTTTGACAGCGGATCGTCCCTTCCTATCACATATGATGCCCGAAAAATTGTATAGTCAAGTCCAGAGTTGACTAGCTCTTGCTCTGCTCTGTATTTTGAGATAAAGTATCCCAGAGTTGAAGACTTGGCAACTCCAAGACCGCTGATGTAGATTATTTTTTTTATTTTCGCTTTTTTACACAGTGCCACTGCATTTTTGACAAGTGTTACATTGACTAGATCATATTCAGAGTCGACAGTTTGTTTTCCCCGGCCAATAAAATGCAACAATGCATCAGAGCCCCTGATTTTTTGCACAAGGCTTGGCTCATCAAGTGTCCCAGTTATTATTGCCTTTCCAAAGTGAATGGCTCTTCCCTTGCGAACAAGGCCTATTGTACGAAATCCATTCTTTGAGAGAAACATGCCAACGTTTTTTCCCATAAAGCCATTTGCGCCGGTAATCACAACTGACTGATTCATACAAAAGCACAGATTGAGCCGACAAATTAATTTTGGTCTCCATGCCATGTTATATTATACTTGAATACAGCAGACTGCCACCAGATCCTAGGCGTCCAAGCAGGGGCATCCCAGAAGGAGATAAAAAATGCATACAGGCAGCTTTCCTTGAAATATCACCCAGACAGGAACAAGGATGACATCAATGGAGAGAAATTCAAAAAAGTAACAGAGGCATACCAGCAGCTAAGAAGCGAAGAAAAGAAAAAAACAAGGATTTCAGAAAGCGAGGTAGCTACCAAGTATTCTGATTTTTGGAAAAAATATGACAAGACGGCAAATGAAGAGTTTCACTTTGGGCCAAACTTTGCAGAGTTTAGACGCAACTTTGGAGCCCAAGACTTGCAAGATTATGAACACAACCAGGAAAAGGAGGGCTCGCCAATGATTACCCATCTCATACTTTATGGAGGGCTTGGAGCGATGGCACTGTGGATAATTTTATCAACCATACTGAAATGACATCAAGAATTAATACGCAACAGAGTTCAAACCATCTCATGTCAGAAGAAGACAAGCCAAAGGAAAACATGAGAACAGGCTTTACCACCGGAACATGCGCAACAGCTGGCGCAAAAGCCGCATTATTATCAATCATAAATCAAAGTAAAACAGATTTTGTCAATGTAACTCTGCCAAAAAAATCACAGATTCAGATCAAGATCGAAAGTTGCGAGTTTTCAAAACAAAGTGCCACATGTACCGTAATAAAAGATGGCGGGGATGACCCAGACGTGACTCATGGGGCAGAGATAAGAACACAGGTTACACTTACTGGAGACATTGGCAAGATAGAGCTTGACGGGGGAGAGGGAGTTGGAAGGGTTACCAAGCCAGGGCTTGGACTAGACATTGGAGCTGCTGCAATAAACCCAACTCCAAAAAAAATGATCAATGAAAACATTTTGGAGGTTGCAGGAAACCTCCTTGCAAAAAATGGAATCAAGGTAATGATATCAGTTCCAAAGGGAAGAGAGCTTGCCATCAAGACAGACAACCCAAGGCTTGGAATCCTAGGAGGCATCTCAATTCTTGGAACAAGCGGCATAGTGATACCATATTCGACTGCATCTTTTGCAGCATCAATCAGACAGAGCATTGAAGTCACAAGAGCAATGGGAGATGATACAGTTGTATTAACAACAGGCGGAAGAAGCGAGGATTTTACAAGGAAACTCTTTGATCTGCCAGATCACTGCTTTGTCCAGATGGGAGACTTTTCAGGATATACAGTCCAGGTTTGTGCAAAAAAGGGAATCAAAAAGGCCTATGTCGCAGGGTTCATAGGAAAACTTGCAAAGATGTCGATGGGTGTAAAGCAGACCCATGTCAAGGGCTCA
>JAGWGC010000079.1 GCA_028867615.1 Nitrososphaerota archaeon
TGAAAGAAATATCTCTTCAAGACTAGTTGGAACAACACTGAGGTCCTCCACTGGGATACCATTTGAGGCAAGTATCTGCAGTATGTTTTGCAGAACCTGCTCGGACTGGGCAGAGTGGACTGTAATGACAACACCAGAATCACGCTCAATGGTACAGTCAGGTATGCCGGCCAAGAGAGATGGCATGTTTTCCTGTTCGCTGACATGAATTTTTATGGTCTTTTGCCTTCCAAACTTGTTTTTTAGCTCCTCTGGCGTATCAACTGCAATTATCTTTCCCTTGTTGATGATTGCGATATCATCGCAGAGATATTCAGCCTCCTCCAGGATATGGGTAGTGAAAAATATTGTCAGGCCATCCTTTACCTTTCCTTTGATATAATCAAGCAGTCCCCTTCTTGCAGAAGGATCAAGGCCCACTGTTGGCTCGTCCAAAAACAACAACTCCATGTCATGCATAAACTCTCTTGCAACCTGCACCCTTCTTCTCTGTCCAATGGATAGGTCATCATTCTTCTTTTTCCTGATATCTGCAAGATCAAATGCGACAAGTAGTTCTTCGACTCTGGTTTTTCGTGTCTTTTTATCCACATTCCACATCATGCCATATTTTTCAAGTGACTTTTCAACGCTGAGTGTTGGCTCGTAGCTTGGCTGCTGCAATACCACTCCAATTTTTTTGCGTATTTCAAGAGGTGATTTGATACCATCAATTCCTAAAATGCTCATCTTGCCGCCGCTTGGAGGAATCAGCGTAGTTAAAAGTTTCATTGTTGTTGTCTTGCCAGCACCATTTGGCCCCAAAAACCCAAAGATCTTTCCCCGCTCGACTCTTAGATCAATGCCATCCACTGCAATGAAATTGCCATATGACTTTGAAAGCGAATTTACCTCAATACAGTACAATAGATGCAATCCTTTTTCCCCACTAATCTAGGTACCGTCCATCCGGACACATATCACTTGATCACATCTGTTTGACGATTCTTGTAATATAACATGCATCAATGTTGCAAGATACAGAGTTGATGGCAGCTCTCTTGCATGTCATTGTATGAATCAAGATTAGAAAATACATTTCTAACCTGTCTTTGGCTATACAAAAAGCTCCCCCCTTTGCTCAACAAATCTGTCTCATAGTAAATCCTTTAAGTAAGTTATGTTGTTATTAAATGAAAATGACTTTTTGTTTAATAAGAAAGTATGGTATTATACTAGAGTATACTTTAGGTGAAATTGTTTAATGGATGAGGGTGCATTTACCAATCCTTCTGGGAAATTAATAAGAAACAAAAATAATCAAACAACTTTTCTGCCAGATAAATTGCCGCCCACTATAACATACGATGCAAGTCTGATTACATTTGTGAGTGAGGCAAGCAACCAGCTTGGTCAGTTATCAGGAATAGGCTCATTACTTCCAAACCCCGATCTTATAATCAGATCGTATGTATATCGCGAGGCAGTTCTTAGCTCAAAGATAGAAGGTACACAGGCATCCATGTTAGATCTTTTTAGATTTCAAGCTGGTGATTCTGACAATGCTGATGAACGAGGGCAAAAAAGAATCGTAGAAGTGATCAACTATGTCAATGTTACACATGAATGTCTAAAAAAAATCCACACTGGAGAAAATGTCAATCTACGGATGATAAATGAAGCACATAAAATGTTGTTGCAAGGAGTCAGAGGACAAGAACTAGAACCAGGCATGGTTAGAACCATACAAAACTGGATAGGACCGGAGGGGACAAAGATAACTGATGCAACATATGTTCCACCGCCGCCTGAATATGTCAATGATTTATTATTAGATCTGGAAAAATTTATTCGCGAACCAGTACCATACATGCCGCCATTAATTCAATGTGCCATAATGCATTATCAATTTGAGGCCGTACATCCATTTGGTGATGGCAATGGAAGAATAGGTCGTTTGCTAGTACCGTTGGTTTTATCCGAAAGAAAACTATTGAGTCAGCCAATTTTATACATTAGTGCATATATTGAACAAAATAAAACGCGATATTATCAGGCATTATTACAAGTAAGTCAAAAAAGCAAGTGGAATGAGTGGATACACTTTTTCTTGATGGCAGTCATTACACAAGCCACTGACGCCATACATAGAATAAAAAAATTGATGGAATTAAGAAGCAAATACGAAGAAAAACTAAAGAAAAAAAAGGCATCTGCCAGTGTCATCTTGCTAAATGATCTACTCTTTGCAAATCCATTGATAACGATCACCAAGGCTTCGGATTATCTGCAGATAACATATCCTCCAGCAAAAAAAGCAATAGAGTATCTTGTAGACATGGGCATATTGAAAGAATATGGATCTAGAGAACGTAACAGAATATTCATAGCACATGAGATAGAAGCACTTTTAAGATAAATCTGGTATTCACAGAAAAAAGTTAAGATATCATTACATGTCAATGATCATTTCCAATCTCAAGGCCAGAAAAAAAGATCGCTGCCCTAAAACAATTTTTATATCATACACATTCCATCAGGTTTCCATTGTCAGAATTTGATTCATTGATGAGTAAGCTCTTGGAGCAGAGACCCGATCTCACCAAGGCACAGATAGATGAAATGATATTAAGAAAGAAGGAAAAAATTGGTGCCGGGTACCTTACAGACCAGGGCGCACTGTTCCTGATATCATCAGACCTTGGCGTGTCGCTAAGCGAGCCCCTGAAGGTAGAGATGGGCCTCAAGGACCTCTATGTCGGTGCAAAGGAGATTACATTAGCAACTAGAGTGATGAACGTTTACCCAGTAAAACAGTTTTCTCGCAAGGACGGCTCCCAGTTTCTCTTGCGTACAATGACAGTATATGACGGAGATTCAAGGGCACAAGTCAAGTTGTGGGATGAAAAGGCAAACTTGCCAGGCATCGAAAATATCAAGCCGGGAGACTTGGTCAAGATAATCAAGGCCTATGTAAAAGCAGACATGAAGGGAAACCCAATAATCAATGTGGGCTCGGGCTCTAATGTTGAGCCAAATGGTACCACAAGCACCATACCATCCATTGATGATATCACAGATGATGTAAGCAATGTAAAAGAAAACCAGCAAAATCTCGTAGTGACAGGAATTCTTGACGGCAATCTACGAACCTCAGAGTTTACAAATTTCAAGGGCGAGCCAGGAAAATCCTTGCAGCTAAGGCTCAAGGGAAAGGACGGAAACATTGTACGAGTTGTTTTGTGGAACAAGGATGAGAGCACAATACCAAAGGTTGTCACATCAGGTGCAAAGACAAGATTGATTGGAGTCAAGACAAAGGTTGGCCAGATGGGACTAGAGTTACACGGCGACGAGGGTACCGTACTAGAGATAGAGGGAGTAACAGAGATCCAGCCAGTTATCATCAGAATTTTATCCATGGCAAAAAGTGATTCAGGAAATACATTGATTCTTGGTACAACACAGGACAAGAAACTTGTAAGCATGACAGATACTGCACATGTTACAAAGGATCTCTTGCTTGGTGATGTAATCGAATGCATGCCATCAAAAGTTTATGGAAAATCAATAATGCTAGAAGGAGATTCTTTTGTAAGAAAGATAGATGATAGCGGTCTTCCAACGTTACAAGAGATCAGGACAAAAATAAAGGAGATAAAACCAGCCGAGACACCATATTGCATCGAGGCAATAATTCTAAAATCTCCAGAAAAACGCGAGATCCAGACAAAGACCGGTGAGACAGTATTACTTTCTGAGACGTATATCGAGGATGACACGGGACAAATTTGGCTCAAGGGCTGGAGATCACAGGCAAGACTGTTAGAACAGTTCACCCAGGGAGAAATAATTTCAGTCACTGCAGTAAATGCCAAGGCAGGCCTTGAAGGCAGGACAGAATTGTTCTTGTCTGCATATTCAGTAATTACACGAAAGAACTGATTTTAGATGGCAAATAACTTTCTGACTAGAATAGAGTAGATACAACATCAAAATAATAACAAGCCATTGCCTTTTGCTCGAACTTTTCTTTTAATTTCTCAATTAAATCATCTAGATTAGGCTTGACAGTATCTTCAAAGCGATTTTTTTCTATAAAGACCTCATATGTCATAGACAGATCAAAGATACACCTTACCACTTTTCTTGTCTTCCCATTCTCCTCTTGATGGTGGAATAACACGGGTATAGCCTCCATACTCTTTTACTAATTTTTTCTCCAGATCTATAAAATATGAAACTGAAATGTTCCTACCATCGTTAAATGCAGTTGGTAACTTGATGTGTAAGAGAACTTTTGGAACAAAGGTCAAGTCAATCCAGTTTCTGGTATGGAACCTTGTTTCTATTGAGCAGATAGCATTGTCCTGATGTAATGACATATTCGTTTTCAGATGCATGATCAAATGGAACTCCTGCATCAAACAGGACTTTCCATGCCTTTTCTTCGTATATTGGATCAATTCGCACCTTTTTGTATGGTGGTTCCTTGCTGTCACCGGTTTTCATGTGAAAAATATTGTTCTAGTCAATTATATGCTTTTGACAGGAGGCCCGTCATACTGGAATTTACTCTGAAGATAACTTTAGAATCCTGCGCGCGTCATCAGTATCAAATATCGTCTTTCCCTCCCTATGATAAAAAATACGTAGAAGAAATACGTGCAGAACCGGATGTCGGAGTTTTTGCAGTAAATCCTAAACGAATACATCCAAAATTTAAGAATGAACTAACAGTTTCTTCATAGGTACCAGCAGCCCCCAGTTACATAATTTTAAAACATTTGAATACAAACTTCTCACAATGTGTCAATGATCTTTCAAGCATTTTGTAAAATTAGAAACAAGAAATTAAAATCTAGTCCCAAAATCCCCGGGTTGTAACGTATTGTCTTTCCGCCTCGTAAATTTGCTTGTAGAGTTCTTCCTCGCCTACCATGTTTCGCAGTATCCTTGCTGCAGTGTCTGCACCCACGCCATATCCCGATATCACAACAAGTGCAGTCTTGCCAAAGTTTGCAAGAAGTGATGACACCTTCCAGGCCCGAGAAAACTTGTGGTTTTCTTCTGTTGTTATCTTTTTTCCCGCAATCTTTTTTTGCACTATTTTTGGCAGGTCATAGTCAGAGTAGAATGTTGCAGAGATCTGCCTTGACTTGCAGTAGGGACATGACGGAATCTCGTTTACCTGGCCTGTCTCGACTACTTTTTCCCACTTGCCGCACCGTACACATACCAGCCTGTGCCGCGTCTTCATCAGCCTTGTCTTTACCAAGTCAAGTATTCCCCTGTCCATGTTTGCAGGGGATGCATAGTACTTGGTCGTATGGTCCAGTATTGGCTCTGCAAGTTTTGAAAAGCCCTCTACCTCAACCCAGGATATCTTTACCTGCCCCGACTTGATATCTTGCAACAGTTGCGATGTGTTTTGCAGGTCATACTTGTCGTGGTACAATTCCCGCAGTGCCTCTTTTGCAAGTGCAGTCTTGGAATATTTTTCATACAGGAATCTTGCAGACTTTCTGTCATATACTGCCTCCCTGCCTACGATTCCAAACTTTTTTGCAACGCACCATGTCCTCCAGTTTACGTTGTGTGTTCCTGCAAGCGAGGCCTGCACTATATCTTGCAAATCATACTCATCTGCAATAACATCACGCACAGACTGCTCAAGGATGCGTCCGTTTGATGACAGCATTATTCGATATGCATCAGACCTTGAATCAACAAGATATCCGCTCTTTGCAGATATCATTGCAGAAAGCAGCATTGCAAGTGTAGAGTTGATTCTTGTTCCAAAGCAGGAATGTATCACAACAGTATTTCGCACCCTCTGCGATTCAACTACAATGTTTTTTTCATCCGGAATCACCCCAAGCTTTAGGTTGTCAATTACCTTATTTGCAAAGGGTGTGACAATTGTCTTGGTTCGGACCATGCCGACTTTTTTTGCAGTAGTATAGTCAACAGGGATGTTTTCGCCTTCCCAGTATGGAACATTTATCCCAGCAGACTGGATTGGTTCCACGTTTACCTTGAGCGAGCTGTCATCAACATTTAGTATCCTCCACTGCATTCCCCGCAGTACAAAGACACTGCCTTGCTCCCCATTGTCTCCCACAAATCTCTGGTCCAGGCTTCCGATTATTTTTTTAGATGCAGTATCAAAGACCTTGAATTTTAAAATGTCCGGAATGGTGGACAAGTTCTCAAAGTGATACCTAAACGAGCGGCCTTTTTTTGTAAAGGTCATCTCTTCCTTGTCCAAGTATATGATATTGCCACTGTGCAAAACCTCAAGCACCTCGATGAGTTCTTTTATTGTTACATTTCGAAACGAGTAGGCTTGTTTTATCATGTCCAATGCCAAGTCAAGTGATACCTTGCCAAACTGCATGCTCATCCCAACCAAGTGGTGTGCAAGAACATCTAGTGCGCCATCATGGACTATTTGATCCTCAATGGACTTTTCCTTGACACGTTCCAAGATTGCCAGCGCCTCAATTTCATCATCAGGGT
>JAGWGC010000007.1 GCA_028867615.1 Nitrososphaerota archaeon
TGACAAAAACATGGCCAAGACCATCTTGTAATATGTTAAGATTTGTCTCAACAGAAACTGGTTTTCCTGCAATGACCTTCATCACATCGTCAAATTTTTTCCCGGGCATAATAATACAAGGCACTTGCTTTCCTTCAAAATCAAATAATGTTACATCCTTGTGTCGTTGCAAGAGAAGCTCTTCAAGTTCGTTGTTCACCATAAAAGAAATCCGTGTAGACTTTTTAAAAAGATAACCGATAAAATCATATGATGCTTAGAGTTTTTGCCAAAAGTTCTATTCTCTCATTGTCTTCTTCTGTGATTTTTTTGCCATTATACTTGTTATTGAAGTATATCAAGTCCACCACTTTGGACTTGTCCATGTTTACAACTGTGGCATTGTATGGAGTCTGAATCTTTTTGTTTGTAAGTATGACTAGCCTGTCAACTACTGCAGATTTTGATATGTCAGAGATTTGTTCCAAGTCAGGAATACCTAATTCATTAGCAATCACGGCCAATCCAACTTTTGATCCAAAGTTGTCTTGATAAACTGCATCAAGAAGTAGATTTTTTTTCTCTAGTTTTTGTATATTACCCATTTCCTGAGCAAAAACAGTTAGACTTTTTACTGCGTTTTTGATCTCCTTTTCATTATTTCCTTCATTTCTGCGTATTGTCAAGAAATCAGATATTGGTATATTCATTATACTTCCTCTCACTCTAAGTCCTGGATATGATTGCCTTATCGCATCATCAATTACAGATTCGTCAATTTTTTTAGAATTTGACTGGGTTGCCTTTTCCATTGCCTGATACAAGATATTGATGACAGAGCGTACATTTCGAAATTCTGTAAATTCATCATACAAGACCTGAATTTTTTCATTCAATTCTTGTTGCTCTTCAGATCCAAATTTACCATTTTTATCACTGTGTTTTATGTACTCTGTAACAATCTCGGCAAGTTCATCTTTAGAGTTTGATCCTGCCAGATCAATTTTATAATTTGCTTTTTCCAGCCTATCAAACACAGATGGATTAACGTTTTGAATTTCCAAGTAACCGGATGGTGTAGTTATCAATAATAGCACAGATGCCGGAAGATGGGCATTTATCACACCCTTGACGAATTCAATTGAATCCTTATTTCCGTCAAGCTCGTCTATTTCAAAGACTAGAATTTTTCCCAAAAATCTATGAGTCAGTTTAGATACAGAGGACAGCATTCCAATTAGTGTCTCCAGATTTTTGATTTCATCAAATGAGTTAGATATAACATTTTTAATCAAGATAGATTCATGATAGTCAAATTTGTGAATTAGAAATTCGGTCAAGTGTTCTAAAGATACAGACTGTTTTCCAGATAGTATATACTCAGTTTTTTCTTTTATTGTCATGCCAGTAAGTTTATTTACAAATGTATAATCAAGCGCCTTTTTTGCAGAGTTATCCCCTTGTTCCGCATTTTCTTTCAGATAATTCAAGAACTTTGATCGTAATTGCACAAAGAATTCATTATCAAATCCCTTCAATATTGCATCATAAATTCCGGATACGGTCTTTGGTGAAATTGTAGACAAGTCAACATAGGAACATTCTGCATTGTATCTACCTTTGAGGCTCTTGACATGCAGAGCCAAATGAGTTTTGCCAGAACCCACATCTTGTACAACGGTGATCATACGAAAATCGCCATTTTCAGCAGTCTTGCCCTCTACTTTTCTATTTAATTCCTTTATGCATTCAACCACGGCAGCTTTTGCTTCCTTATGTCTCTTGCCTCCAAGTATCTTTGCATCTTTTTCCGTGGGGGTCGGGCTGCTCGGATACGGATTTAGATCTAAATCATAGGGATACATCAGATTTTCCTCACATAGCCATGAACTAGTCCGCGCATTACAATACCCTCTTGACCTCCTGATGATATTTCATACCTATCTTGGTGGTTCTCAATCAAACTTGTTGTCATTTGATAGAATTTTTCTTTAGATAGATTTTGATTCTCACAAACCTTTTCTCTGATTTTATTAAATGGAATCCATCCAATAGATGTAGAAGATTCATTTAACGAACTGTTAAAGACTCCTTCAAAATCATCATTTTTTGACACATTCTCACGTAGCGAAGATCGTTCCAATTCTTCTTGTAGAACGTCTGTATGCGCCTTCACTTTTGCGATGGATTGATTCACACCTGCTAACATGTTAAGCATTAGTTTGAATTTTGGATCATTTTGTGTTACATGCTGAACATAATTCTCTTTTGTCCAAACAAAGTATGCCACGCCTTTTTTTTCAATAAAGATTTGCTCATCGGCCTTTAATTCCTCAAGTATATTCTCACAGTCTTTTCCAAATATTTTTTTCAGATCAACCTTCTTTACCCCACTTATTCCAGAAGCGCTGATTTTCTCCAATATTTCCCCTTTCACATACAAGGCTCTACAAAATTTTATTTAATATCCAAGGTGACATAGGATAACAATTTGGTGAAGATTTGTTATCTCTGACACCAGAACAGGCGTTATGCATAAGAAATTATCCTAAAAATGCCAGATCAGTCACAATATAAGGCATAATAAGATAAGGTGTCATTGCAGAATGATGATTGGGTATTCTGATATCATTTGATGAATTATACCTGGGGTATCTGACTGCATGAAAAATATGATACTAGGCATGTTAACTCAAGAATTAAATCCCAAATGGCCCAATAGAAGAGTCAATGGAACCACAAAATGATCCATGGAAAGGCAAACTTACCTCGGATCAATATTTTGTGTGTAGAATGAAAGGTACAGAACCACCTTTTACTGGAATATATCATGATTCAAAGGAGAAAGGGATTTACAAATGCCTATGTTGTGGGACCGAATTATTTAGCTCAGAGACAAAGTTCGATTCTGGAACCGGATGGCCAAGCTTCTGGGAACCAATTGCAGACAATGTAAAGACAGAAGAAGATACAAGTCACGGCATGTTAAGAGTGGAGGTATTATGCAAGAAATGTGGTGCCCATTTAGGACATGTCTTTGATGACGGTCCGGATCCTACAGGTTTACG
Source organism: Nitrososphaerota archaeon (assembly GCA_028867615.1). GTDB lineage: Archaea > Thermoproteota > Nitrososphaeria > Nitrososphaerales > Nitrosopumilaceae > Nitrosotalea. The sequence continues at coordinate 3,048 of JAGWGC010000007.1, forward strand.
ATATTGTATAAATTCTGTGTCTCTGAAACTTGAAAAATAAATTATGCCGTGTGGTAATAGCAAAGTTACCTTGTTATTAATAGTACCGTATGATACCGTAATATATGTTAAATTGCGAATTTTGTCCAAAACAGTTTTTTGAAACTGCAAACGGGTTGGTAGCAAAGACATTTCACGAGAGTCTCCACGATCCAGAATTAGTGAATAACTAAGTCTGGTTCTTTTTTTGTACCATACAAAATCAAACCCTAACTCTTTTATCGGTTGCCTTCATTCTAATTTAAAGTGACTAAAGCAAAACGTGTAGAATCAAAACCAAAAGATTCTACACATGATGTTGTCAAGAAAATGTCTTCAATTTCAGACGCTACCAAGACGCTGGCTTCTGAAGTGAAAACAATGTCAAAAATATTTGCAGAAAATCAAAAAATCCTAATCTCCCTTAAAGATATGATATCATCAGTAAACTCTGCATTAGATCAGATTCAGAAAAATTCTAGACAAATAAACATAATTGAAGAAGACACACAGCGCCTGTTTTCTGGAATGACTCAAGTCAAAGCACATTCCAACTTGATAGACAAAATAAATAGTCAAATAAACAAACTTCAAGATCACGTAGAGAAAATTCGAGATAAACAAGAATCTATGCCAGATACCAATAAAATCATGCAGAGTATTGCCGATAATCTAGATTCTACTAGGAATAATACCAAAATGATAATGCATGTATCAGAAAAAACGGAGAAGGTGCGTGAAGAGATTAAAAATGTAATGACTAGTTCAGAATCATTATCCAATATTAGTAATGAGATTGAAGAATTACGAAAAAGTACAAGTGACATATCAACCAAAACAGAATCACTTTCCAACCTACATCAAGAGATTGAAGAGTTACGAAAAAGTACAAGTGACATATCAACCAAAACAGAATCACTTTCCAACCTACATCAAGAGATTGAAGAGTTACGAAAAAGTACAAGTGACATATCAACCAAAACAGAATCACTTTCCAACCTACATCAAGAGATTGAAGAAATAAGACAAAATACAAAGGAAATATCCTCAAAAACTGAAAAAATGTCAGAATTAGAGGAGAGCATGTCAAACTTAAAAGGCGAGATTGGCACCATATCTACAAAGACAGATTCCATATCAGGTTTGAGTTCTCAAATAAGAAATGTCGGTTCTGAGATTGATTCGCTTATAAAGAAAACAGATTCTTTGTCTTCATTTGGGGATGACATTAGAAACATAAATTCGGAGTTTATCAACTTCCAAGAAAACATGATTAATAAGAGTAAAAATCTTGACGAAAAAATATCAGATTTTGCAGAACTACTAAATAAAAACTCGGCATCCATATCAGAGTTTAACAAGAAAACATACGAGATTGCACAACAACTACAGGATGTTCGCAATGTTACCCACAAGACGGCTCAAAACACATCGCATGAGGTCATGGGCCTGCTTCGCTTGTCAGAATTCCAGTCAAACATTAGAATGCGCTCTGAATCAAAGTATGGTACGCTGGATGATATTGAGAAAATGGTGGTGCAAACTAAAGACATTGTGAATCTGTTTGATCGAATTTCTATCGAAGTGGAATCAAAGATGCCATTGCCTACAGAGGTAAAACAATGGAGTATATCCAAAATTCTTGACTGTGCAGACAGGTGGGAGATAAGGTTTACAGATGTATTCAGACTTTTGATTACAGAACTTGGTTCAGACATTGTAAAAAGAACAATTAGAATAGAACAGGTTCGTGATCTTTTCGGAATACGAGCAGTTGACGAGATAAGACGTGAATTGAATATTACCTAGCTTTCATCGTCCTTGTCAAGGCTCTGTTTTTTCTTCTTCAAAAGTGCAAAGATTCCAATAATTACTGCAACCCAGACAACACCAAATAACATGTTAGAAATGCTGACGTACATGTACGGCGTAGCATCAAGCAAATTGAATGTTATAGTAGTAGCTTGAGAATGAATGTTCAGCATGCCAGTGTGAAATGCGGCAGTATCTGCAGAAGTAGTTGAAACTTTGTCAAGTGTAGATGACATGGTACTAAGATCTCTTTGCATCATTCCAAAGTCTGTATCTTGTGTAGGAAATATCCAAACAGGATTCCCAGATTTTGGAAGTAGTTGTTGAACGGTTTTGATATCATCAGCAATGATTTGTGGATCAGAGGTAGCCTGAATTCTACTCAGAATTCCTCTAGATTGATCAAGTGGATAAATGGTACTACCATATTCCTCAAAGGCCATGACCACACCTATTACGATCAATCCAATTATGCCTGCCAATGCTATTTTATAGTAATTGTTTGCCATTTTTTCTGCCTTTGATTCGACTCTACCTCTTGATTTGCCTTTTTTAAATGTTGAATGAGAGATGCTAAGATATGCAATGTAAAGAAATCCAGCTACCTGAATTCCAATTATTGGTACGAATATAGGATTATTAGAAAATATTGCGACAAACATACCAACTATTCCATACACACCAAAAAATATCTCAAGAAGAGTAGTTTTTGTAAATGGAAGAGCATAAGCCTTGTCTCTCCAATCGTCATCATTTTTTATTATTCCAAATTTTGGTGTACGTAGAAACTCATTTTTTTTTCCAAAGAGCGCATCAAAAACTGCCACGGTGTTGTTGACAGACATGCCAGCAGAATAGATTATCAAATACAGATAGGAAAGTGTCTTTGATCTCCATTTTTTTGCATACATTTGTTGAATGACCAAGATGTATGCCACAGGTCCCATTGCCAAGTAAGCAACTATGGTGAGTGCTGGCAATCCACTTATCACATAGAGATTTATTTTTGAAGCCAAAAGTATTGGTAAAATTAAAAATTGTGCCAGAACTAGTGGATGCACAATATGTCGTGTGAGTTGAACAAACGCCTGAATTTTTGTGTCAACAGGCATCTTCTTTATTGCAACATCGCCAAGTAATTTGACTGCACATTGAATGGAACCTTTTGCCCATCGAAATTGCTGCCTTTTTGCCGAATTCATTTGCACTGGGAGTTCTGCATCTACTACAATATCAGGAATAAAGACACACTTCCAACCTTTCATCTGTGCCCTATAACTTAGGTCCAAGTCTTCAACCAGTGTAGCAGTGTGCCACCCTCCAGCGTCCTCAATGCATCGTGTTCTCCATATACCAGCAGTGCCATTAAAACTCATAAAGAGATGAGAGTTGCTTTTTGCTTTTTGTTCCACTAGGAAATGAAAATCAAGGCTGAGTGCTTGTGCCTTTGTCAGTGGAGAATATCTCTCATTAATATGGCCCCATCGACATTGAACCAATCCAATGTTTGAATTAGAAAAGTATGAGAGAGCTTTTTTGAGGAACCATGTTGGTGGAATAAAGTCAGCGTCAAAAATTGCAACAAAATCACTCTTTGCAAACTTCATTGCATTTCGAAGTGCACCCGCCTTGTATCCTTTCCTGTTTGATCTTCTTATATGATGTATGTCAAATCCTTTGTTTTTGTAGTTTGAAATTAGATTCTCAAGTAGATCATATGTCTCATCAGTAGAATCATCAAGCACTTGGATGCATAGTTTATCTTTTGGATAATCCAATGCACAAACTGCATCGACCAATCTAGATGCAACATATTTTTCATTATATATCGGAAGTTGAAGTGTGACAGTCGGAGTCTCTTTTAGTTCTATAGAACTATTTTTTTTATGGCGCCTAGCAATTACAACAAGATAATAAAAATTACATGTATAAAGTGTAATTATCATTGCCATTCCAATGAAAACATTCCAGAGAAATTGTGTTAGAGTATTAGGAAGAACGTGTGTAAGCATTTGGAGTTTTTCAACTCTAGAGTCTTTATAGCCGTACCGCTAAAATTTTCATTATCCTTTCTTTGATATTTTTATTGCTTGAACTGGGCATACGTTTTCACAAGCTAGACAAAATATACAATCAGGCTCTCTTGCCATCAACGGTTTTTTATCAGAGGCAGGATTGCCTGCAAACTCGGCCCATTCGTAAACTTTTACAGGGCAAGCATCTATGCATGCACCATCGCCTACACATATGTCATAATCAACTGAAACAAATTCTCCCCAAATTCCAAGTATTTCGTTACCCTTTCGTTGACCAAATACTTTGATCTTGTGACTAGACGGTGCGGTAAAGGTCTCAACAACTTTGAGTTTTGATTTAAAGTCAACGTCGATTGGACCTGGCTTGGCTCCAGAAGGCGTCTCAGGTTCTTCCGCTTGTGCTACCTGCTGTCCAGGCTGTGGAGCTGCTGGTTTTGGTTTGGGTTTTGCGTTAGGAACTATCTGAGCTAATGGAGTCATCTCTTCCAATGTCTTCAGAGCTTGCTCTTGCGACATTTGTTTTATTTTTACATCGTGCTCTAACATTTTATCAGCAAGAACACTATTTCGTAAAATCGTATCAATTATCATCTTTGCATTTGCATCAGCTTTCTTTCGGTAATCTTTAACCCAGAGACCATCACCATATTTTTCAACGGGATATATTTGATAGATCATATCTACTACTTCTCCAGTTACTATCTCAACCTGAACCTCGAGATCTATAGACTTGTATCCTGAATCATCAGGATCTGGCAAGTTTTCTTCTTTCCAGCGATATGTGGCATAAATCCTATCAGCAAATTTATCCATTTCAAAGACTTTCTTAAACCCAGAAACAATAGAATCAATTTCATAGCTATCTTCAAGTTTTATAGGAAGACGATAAAGACCAAGTTTATAGCTGTGTAAAGGATAGACTCCTCTTTTTGATGTGGCCGATTGAACTGTATACACTTTATCCTTCAACAGGAGTGACATCTGTTTAGTGTAATGAAAAAGAGTTTAAAAATGCTTCCTAATAATCAGGACAGGTCTCTTCTCGGATCTTTCTATATCGCTGTTCTATCTCAGTTGCGTACTCTAGTACTTTATCAAAACTATACTTGTCCCTTGGAAAGTACCATCTGATTCCCACCTTATGTCCTATTCCATCCATATCATAGATCATTCCTTTATCCGAATAGACACCGTATTTCTCATCAACTGATCTTTCTTGTACAGTCAGACCACGTTTAGTCTTGTCTTCTAATATGATATGGATTGGATCATCAAGCATAGCATAGAATATACCTTTTTTTAGAATTGGCAGTTCTTGGCCTGTTTCGTTATTTTTCGATTGGGTTTCCAATCATATTACCCCATTCAGTCCATGATCCATCATAGTTTCTAACTTGAGGATATCCAAGTAAATATTTTAGAACAAACCAAGTATGTGAAGATCTCTCTCCAATTCTACAGTAACATATGACATCCTTGTCTGGCGTAATGCCTTTTGTTTCATAAATTTTCTTTAGTTCCTCTACTGATTTGAAAGTACCATCAGTGTCATTTACCGCGCTGGCCCAAGGAATATTGTTTGCAGTTGGAATATGTCCACCTCTTTGAGCATGCTCCATCGGATATTCCGCAGGAGCAGTTATTTCACCGGAGAATTCTTTGGGGGAACGCACATCAACTAAAACAGTATCTTTTTTGTCAAGTGATCTTCTTACATCAAAGAGATATGCACGGAGTCCTTCATTTGGTGGCTGTGCAACATAGTTTGTTTTTTGTATTTGTGGTTCATCTTTTGTATAAGATCTGTTTTCAATTTCCCATTTTTTTCTTCCACCATTCATTATCTTCACATTTTCATGTCCGTAATACTTGAATATCCAAAACACAAATGCGGCAAACCAATTATTGAAATCACCATACAGAATAACTTCAGATTGCGTTGTTATTCCATTTCTTGACAATAAATCCTCAAACTGTGATTTGCTAACAATATCCCTGGTTACCGGATCATTAATGTCTCGCTTCCACCAGATAAGACTTGCCCCTTGTAGATGTCCTTGTCTGTATGCGTTCTCAGGATCATAGTCCACTTCTACAATTTTCAAAGAGTTATTGCCCAGATTCTTTGAGATGGTTTCCGTATCAACTAAAACTTGTTGTACATAATTCATTTTGTCTCTATCATACTAGGCTTGAAGGGTTCTTAATATTTTATGCTCATCAGATGCTTTTTAAGTGAAATTAAAATTAGTACTTTCTATTGGAATTACACAATGTTGCACTAGTAAGCAAAGTTGGTTCAAAGGAATCAGAGGACGCAGTAAAAAAAGTTGCAAAGAAGCTACTTACAAAAAAAATCAAGGTATACACCGTTTCGCCTGTGGATGTGGATGGAGCCAAAAAAATCAATGATTTGGAAGATCTCAAGACCACAAAACTTGATTTGACAATCACTTTGGGAGGAGACGGAACAACTTTACGAACTTTTAGGTATTTAGAAAACGAGGTACCAAATCTTGCAATAAATGTGGGAGGAAATAGAGGAATATTATCAGAAATAACACTTCCTCAAATCGATACCGCCATTGAACAAATTATTGCAGACAAGATTTTTTTTGACAAGCGAATTCGAGTAGTTGCTTCTTGTGGAGGACAAGACTTTCCTCCAGCACTAAATGAGATTTACATTAACAGGCAGAATTTGACAAAGACATCATTGTTTGAGATCAAATTCCAGAGTGATACCGTAACACAGAAAATGGACGGAGTAATTGTTGCAACTCCGAGCGGTTCAACTGGCCATTCATATTCATTAGGAGGTCCAATTCTTCATGAAAGTTTAGATGTCCTAATCATAACGCCGGTTGCACCAGTCAACAAATTACCATCAATTGTGGTGCCTGATGAGAAAATTGAGATCATAAGTAATCATGATTCAAACATAATCATGGATGCCCAAGTTATCAAAACTGCCAGATTTGATGAAGTGATAACCATTAGAAAATACAAGAAACATGCAGTATTTGTAAGACTGAAAAAACAGGGCCTAAGACAGATGAGTAAGCTTGGTTTCTAGAATATTAGATGCCACCTCATTTTATGCAGGGGTACCATTCTCTTCACAAGAACAAGGATTTACAACTCCTCTAGTTTTTGAAGAGATTAAACACATCAAAAAAAGTCATGGTGCGGTGCAAACTCTTATCGATTTAGGCAGATTAAAGATCATAGAACCAGAAGAAAAATTCACTAGTATTGTTTTGGAAAAGTCAAAACAAACAGGAGATCTTTCTGAATTATCAAAAGAAGACATATCGGTACTTGCATTGTGCATGCAGTTAAACGGTGAATTAGTGACTGATGATTATACCGTATCAAATGTTGCCAGACATTTGAATTTCAGAGTCATCCCAATAATGACCAAGGGGATATTCAAGGCGTTGGATAGCGTGTATTCTTGTCCTGCTTGTAACAAGAACTTTGAGAAAATGTCAGATTGCCCAATATGTGGAAGTAAATTAAGGAAAAAATCATCCCAGCGGAAGTCTTCTTCCAACCCAGTCCGCAAAAGAGCCATCATATAGCTTTACGTTTTCATATCCAGCTAGTCGTAATTGAGTAAAAACATTTGCGGCCCTATGGCCAAGTGCACAGTAGCATACCAATTCTTTGTCTCGCGATATTTGTTGCTCATTAAAAATTCTCAAGAGTTCATTTTTGTCTTTAAAGAGATAGCCCTCTTCTCCCGAACCATCAGTAAAAGGAAAAAGTATTGCGTGTGGTATTCTACCTGCCATAAATTCTTGAAGAGATCTAGTATCAATAATAGTGACGGTATCAAGTTTTTTATAAAGTTCCTCTGCTTCAATTCTTATCAAAGAATTTATTTTTGGAACAAATGTTACGGCCGTAGGTTTTGAAATATCTCGGGTAATTGGAAGACCTTTTTTCTGCCATGTCATCATTCCGACATCAAGAATTTTTGTCTTTTCGTGCCCAAAATATAAAAACGTCCAAGCTATTCTGGCAGCAGATGGATCCAGATAGTCTCCATATATTATGACAGTTTTTGATTCATCAATCCCAAGTGAGCCAAACAGAGTTGCCGCTTGATCGTTCTCAATTACGAGATTTGCCCCATACTGATTAGTTTGTACAACTTTTTCAATTCCCAAAGGTTGAGAGTTTGGAATATGAGCATACGAGTATGGAATATTTCCACGAGAATCCAATATCACAAGATCCGGATCATTGTAGTGTTCTGCCAACCACTGATGTGAAGAAATCAATTATTTGATTAGAATAATTGTGACATATTTGAATAGCGTGTCACACATCATGTAATGTTTTTTGATCGGTCTTTTTTTCATCCTTGTCTTGGGCATCAAGTATTTTGCGTATCTTTTGAGCACGAGCTTCTCCCATTCCATTTATTTTTGATAGTTCTACAGACGATGCATTCAACGAATTGCTCGTAGAGCCAAATTTTTCCAGCATTCGCGTAGCAAGTTTTTCTCCAACACCAGGCAAACTGCACAAAATTGATAGTTGTTGCTGTTTTAGATTACCAGACTTTCTAATTTTTTTAAGAAATGGTCCCTTTACTGCGCCTTGTCTTGCACACATGGATATCAACAATTTAGCAGTATGTGATGCATTAGGAGTCGGGATTACAGGTATTTTAAAATCCAATATTACAGATGACATTGCGCCATAAAATACAAGTGGATTTTCCGTAATTTTGTCTATTTCGTCAACATTTCCTTCAATCACAATAGCAGGATGCTCAAAGTGTTCTTTTAGTCTACTACATTGATCAAACAATCGCCCGTCAAAAACTGACGAGATAAAGTCATTAACGCTTTTTCTTTCTACTATGGTTTCAGGTGCGACAATATAGTCTCCAACAGGCAAAGTCACCATCTCCACTTTCACTCCAATGTGTTTTATGAGATCAGGGATTCCACTCTTTCTTTCCCTTTCGTCAATTACCATTCGAAGATCGTCAATTTTCATTAAACCATCATGTTTCTGTAAAATATTTTATTTAGGAGCATCTGTCTTTTGCGGTCCTGACGGCGCAGTAGGTCCTCTCAACATTTCTCGTATTTTGGTTTCGGCTTCTTTGAGGTTTTCTTTTATTCTAGATTCCTGTTTAGACAACACTGTAAGCCTTGTATTTGCAAGCTCTTTTTTTTCTTCTAATTCTGAAACTAGTATAGTCTTGGTAGATTTGACAAGAATTGATCCTGCTGTTTTGTAAACAGTATCATCATCAGTTGTCTTTTGTAGAACTTCAAGTGCTCTCTCAGTTTCCAAATGTTCTGATTCAAGATGTTGTTTTTGCATCATTATGGACTGGAGATTTTGTTGCAATTGTTGCAGTCTGCCTACTTGTTCTTGCAACCACGGAGGAATTTGTTGTTCTCCTGCAGACATGACTGTCTGACCATCTGTTTTGCTTATATCTTTACCGATTCAATCGAGTCATTGCTTGCTTGTACAAGCCTCAATGTAGAATTCAGATTGGCGCGTAGGTGTGAAATTTCTTGTGCATCAATCATAATCATTATTTTTTTATCAAGTGAAAAATTTGTTTTTGTCGGATTCTCATCGTAAAATTTGTTATCAGTTTCAATAGAGTGAAAAATTGATTTTGTTCTTTTTCCAGCAGAGATTTCTATTTTGGCGCTATAGTTTGACATCATATGCCAAGCCTGCTACTTTAAAACTACATTTTTTACAAGCCCAGATTCCTACTGCCTCTCTTCCAAATCTCTCAGAACCACATTCAGGGCATTTTCTCTGTGCTTTTAGTTGTCTATGTACTGAGGTATATTTTTTTCTTGGTTTGAGACCATATTTCTGACCAAGTCCTTTGAGTGAGGCAGTTTTACTTTTTACCATATCTACATCAACTGCTCAAATTGCTTCCTTATTTTTCTTCCTACAACAAGTGCCATTTCAGAGCACTGTAAGAGCTGTTCAGCTGTAAATCCATCGCTTCCCCCCTTTTGCACAGCACAAATGTTGCCATCAGAATTGGTCGTAATTGTAATTCTTGCATCCATGCAAGACTCCTCATCTCTAGTAGGATCAATGACAATATAGTCACCAATTCTTGCCATGGTAACAGATACAGGCAATGTCTTTATCGGAGGCTTGGATGTTACCCCCTCTACAAGAACAGGCGCATCATTTGTTATTTCATATTTTGGAACAGAGCAAGAAAGAATACCAGCTACCGATGCATAAGAACAGGCATCAAATAGATTTCCGCCAGAATCAATCACGCTGCTGTCAATGAACATTCCAATGACAGATTTATTTTCAATTAAAACTAGTTGATGTAAATCAATCATTTCAGTTTCTCTTATTCCCCTGTCAACAACTCTTGCAAGTTCGATGACTTCTTCATTTGGTGGCCCAGGTTCTGCATTTGGATCTGCCAATGGTAGAATCTCTGCAGTACAGATAAGAATTCCCTTGTCTCCAAGATCTGGAAATGGTTTATCAGGTTGTATTTTTACGCCAGTTATAATTTCAGTATCTCCTAGTTTTACTCTGGCAGAACCATTGGCCTTTGGAATAACTCCGGTTTCAATAACTAGTGGCCTTTGTTCATCAAGTGCCCTCCCATCAATTCTTTTTCCCGTCTTAAGGAGATCAAGAATTTTATCTCGTTTTAGTTGATCTAGTATTTGAGAACCCAATTTTATTGCTCACCGTTTTGAAAGTATTTTTCCATTAATGCTTTTCGCTGAACTTCATAAACACGTTTGCAACCTACTAGAGCAGTTTGCATGCATGTTTTGAATTCTTCTGGTTTTAGCATACCATCAAGCTGCAAAAGCGTAATTTTTCCCATATTTGGCATCAATGCCACTGGCATGTCTGCTTGTCCTTCCTGATCTTCCTCATTATTTACATCTAAGACTATCCTGTCTGCGACCTTACCTGCTGCACAAGCAGATACCAAGTCACGCATTGGTATACCAGCATCTGCAAGAGCAACAGCTGCTGCATCAAGGGCAGCACATCTTGAACCCCCATCTGCTTGAAGAACTTCAATAAATACATCAATTACCGTACGCGGATAGTCTTTCAGTATTACTGCAGGTTGCAATGCCTCCTTGATAACTTTGGAAATCTCAATCTCTCTTCTTGATGGAGCAGGATTCTTTCTTTCTGTTACAGAGAAAGGAGACATGTGATACCTGCAGCGAAGAATTCCAGAATCTGGATTTGCCATATGTTTTGGATGAACGTCTCTGGGGCCAAAAACTCCTGCTAAAATCTTATTTTTTCCAAATTCAATATATGCAGAACCATCTGCATTCTTTAGTACTCCAACTTTAATAGAGATATTTCTAAGCTCGTCTAATCTCCGTCCATCACATCTAATTCCATCTTCAGTCATTAATTGTGTCATTATTTTCACCATCTGATACCCCAAGCATGGATTTGACTCTTTCAGTCAAGTTCGGCGTATGCGCAAGGGCATCAATCATTTTCACTGCTTCTACTGCCTTTAATAATCCCTCGGAATCCTCACAGGATATTACTATCCATCCATTTTGACCTATTGTTATAATTGCTTTAGTAGCCATCTCTATTGTTTGAATCATAGAACCGCGTTTACCAATCAGTCTAGGTACTTTGCTTGGTGATATCGTTACTAGCTCACCTGATTCAATTTTGCCAAGATCTCTGTCCTGTACTGTAAGAAGAGGATCTCGAGATCTATCAAAATTAGCAATTCTAGTTGCAACCAAATCACCAATATCGAGTCTTTGTTTTAGTTCATCTTTAGTGGGAGAATAGTCCCTGCCAAAAACATCTTGTGCAGGTAAAAATCCAACAAAACATGAGTTTATGTCAAATTCCCAAGAAAGTGGCGAAGTCCCAATTACTTTACCAATGACCAAGTCATTTGTCTTTGGCATGTATCCTCCAGTAAGAGGAATCACTTTAACAGAATTTTCAAAAATTTCAGATATTCCAACGCATGTTGAAATCATTCTATCGCCATCTTGATACACGTTTTGTTCAGGTCGTAAAGGCCCAGTGGCTATCACATCACCTGGAATAACGTATCTTCTTTTTACATCCATCATTTTGCAACCTCAATAGAAGCAGTACCCTTCGTTACAGAGCCTAACCTATCCATTACATTTGCCCTTGCCGCCGCCGGTATATCTAGTATTACTTTAAGTGCACCATTTGCTTGCCATTCTTCTTTTTTCAAAGTTCCAAATGACTTTAAGACAGAGTAAGATTGAGCGGCAAATTGTGCTGGCACCAAAATTTCAAGAAGCATGTTTTCAGATTTTAATGGAATTATAGAACGAATCTGTTCAATTATTTCTTTGATCTGTTCATCAGTATTTTTGAAAGGATCAATTGATACTCTTGCATCGTCCATAGCTTGTTCTATTCTAAGGGGCGGATGTGGCAGATGTGATCTTGGATCCACATATGTTTTGGAGATAAAATCCACTATCTGTTTACGTTTTTCAGAGACCATTTTTCTTCGTTGATCTGTAGTAAGATTCAGATCTCCTTTCTGAAGCATTATGGTTGCAACCGCAGTTGCATCAGTAGTTTTGAATGCCTTCATCAATTTCTCTGTAGACGCTCTAGTACCTTTATTAGAATCAGAGTAAATCTCATCTGAAATCATGATACCTGAAATATCCTTTCGCTTGCCTAGCTTGAACTCCAAGGCAGGATCCGGTTTTACCAATATCTCAAATTTTTCGCCTTCTACTGAAAATCTGACAATTGTTACTTTAGTATCCATAATTGAGGTAATCATGCTTGGTATTTATCTATAAAGAAAAACTCGCTAGATTTTTATTTGGAATTTCAGTCCTTTTTCGTAAGATTTGACTTCTTTAGAGATTGTACAGGAAAGTGGTAACAATATGGTTGTTAAGTTAAAGGGTATACCTGTTCAATATGCTAATGCGCTTAGGCGAATTTGCTTGGCAGGGATTCCTACATTTTCTGTTGACGATGTTATAATTATCGAAAATTCCTCAGTTCTGCCTGATGAGGGAGTAGCCCACAGGCTTGCAATGATGCCGCTTAGAACAGATCTTGAAAGATTTGTGGAACCATCAGCATGTGATTGCCACAGTGAACTTGGCTGTAGTCGATGCAGAGTATTGCTCATGCTAGATTCTGGCAATTCAGATACAACTCGCACTATTACCTCAGCAGAAATCAGCTCAGAGGATGAAATTGTCAAGCCAGTTAGCCCCAATATTCCAATTGTCGCACTGGCTCCAAGTCAGAAATTAAAAGTAGAGGCATATGCAAGACTAGGCAGAGGTAGCGATCATGCCAAGTGGAATTCCGCTACAGTTTCAGCCCTAACATCTACAAATAATCCCGACGAACATATTTTGACCATAGAGACTACAGGTAGCTTGACTCCAAAAGAAGTCCTACGTGCATCCGTTGAAGAACTCGAAAAAAGACTAGGCGAATTCCAAAAGAATGTAGCTACACTTGATTGAAGCATATATTAGGTCTGTCAAGTTTGCTGCAGATAAATCTCATCACTTGACTGTATCGACTAGACAGATTACAGGTTCCCCATTACCAAGTTCTGTCATCGCCGCTTCACTTGCAGCCCCGTTTGGTACGACCCGTGTGCCTCGAAGCAAGATGTTATGAGCAGCATTGATGTCTCTATCAACACTTCTCTTGCAGGTGAGACAGAATATCGCTCGGTGCTCTTCGGGTACTAGTCTTGACCCACATACCGCACATTTTGAGCTTGTCCACCTGGTCTGATGTATCGTACCGGCAGACCAACCATCTTGCCTTGTACTCGATCTGTCGTTGTAGTTCATAAAATGACCGAGTTCATCTTTCTTCTGTATCTTTTTCCTTGACCATTTCCCTTTCTGTACAGTCTGCGTAGTCCCTTGAGATCTTCCATCATGATTCCACAATTTTGCGATACGATCTTCTTTGATTCATGATGCAAGATATTGTGAACTCGGTTCTTCTGCAGTCTACCATATTTTTGAAATATCTTGTCTTATTCTGGAATCGTTGCGCCTGAACCTGCTCTTTACTGTACTATATGAAGTAATTATCTTCTGAATTTTTGATAGATCATGAACAACATATTTTCCTTGAGAATCACATGTAGTTACATTATCCAAGTTTCTATCTACACCAATAAAATTAGATGGTCTCTGTTGTGTGACATTTTTAGAGTATGAGATTATCAGCTTGTCATCAGTCATGGTAACATTTCCAAGCTTTGTACCCATGATCTTCTCACAAACATATCTTGTCAACTTGATGAAGATATACCTAGTAGGCTCTGTTGGTATTCGGACGGTATCATGTTTGATATCATATAACTGGTTGTCAAGTATCAGATGATCCTTTGAAATATAGGGTTTCTTGGCATTTGGCTTTTTCTTGTGTCCTTTCATACAGTTTTAGTTTCGAGGCAGCACATTCTAGTGCACCATAGACATATTTTGAATGGAACTTAGAATCTAGACGCAATTCATGGTACAATTGGTAGTGCAGTTTGTACTTTGATGACAGGTTCTTTTCTATGCCAACTCGAATTGCCTCGTTTGCACAGTATCTGAAATAATCAAAGATTGGTTCTAGATCGCCTTTTCTGTCATGATATTGCCAAACGCATTGTGTCACCTTCACAGTATTGCCAAAAAGGGCAATTCACATTAAAATATCTGGCAATTATGACATATCGCGATAACTCGAGTGTCATATATTATATATTTGGGTAAAAGTGGGCGTTATTACACATGACTAATCAGATTGTCATTCAGATGGTAAAGACCTTGCGCGGAGCTTCAAAGAAAAACAATGCTCCCATATGGGAAAGATTAGCAGATCTGGCGTTAAAACCAACCAGAGCAAAAAGAACGATAAACTTGGGTCAACTAGACAAATTTGTGTCCGACAATGATATCATCATAGTTCCAGGCAAAGTTTTAGGGACTGGAAATCTCTCACATAAAATAACATTATGTTCATTTTCAATATCAACTACTGGCGCAAAAAAAATAACTCAGTCAGGCGGAAAAATATCAGACATATCTCAGATCATTAAGGATCACCCAACTGGAAAAGGAGTAAAAATAATTGGCTAAACAAGTTACTGAAGTAAAATCATCAGAAAAGAACACGGCATCATCACAAACAATCATAGTTGATGGAACAAACATGATTGCAGGTAGACTTTGTTCCCATGTTGCAAAATTACTCATAAAAGGAAACAGGGTATCAATTGTCAATTCTGAAAACATCATGATTTCAGGAGACAGAAAAACAATTATCGAAGAATATAGAAAATTCTTGGAAATTGCCAGCATCAATAATCCTAAATTTGGTCCATTCCATCCCCGAAGACCGGACACCATGATAAGCAGAATGGTACGAGGGATGTTACCAAAGAATAAACCATCTGGTAAAACAGCTTTGAAAAGATTAAGAGCTTATCTCGGTGTACCAAATGAATTAAGATCAAAGAAAACAACACAGTTTGACGATGCTAAAATTAGAAGACCTTCTCCATATTATACAACTCTTGGAGAATTAGGCAAAATGGTTGGGTGGCACGAATAATGGTAAAATTAGAAAGTTATTATGCATCTAGAAAGACCGCACGTGCACATGCATATATCACAAAGGGCGTAGGTCGTGTGAGAATTAACAACATTCCAGTAGAAATGGTTCAACAAGAGGTAGCACGAGAAATCATGCTTGGTCCATTGGAGGTTGCGGGAGATCTCAGGAACAAGATTGACCTTTCAGTAAAGGTCAAAGGTGGAGGTTTTGTCGGACAATCTTATGCAAGCGCAATTGCAATTTCAAGAGCCATGACAGGTTGGACAAAGTCTAGAAAAGAACCAAAAGATCATCCACTCACAAGAACCGTAAGAGAAGACCTTAGAAAACGATTGAGCGAATTTGACAAGCACCTGTTAAGCGGAGATGATAGAAGAAAGGAACCAAAGAAATTTGGAGGTCCTGGTGCCAGAAGAAGAAAACAGAAATCATATAGATAGATTTGAAAGCTGTAATTTTGGCAGGAGGCCGCGGAACACGCGGACGGCCATTTACAGATTACATTCCAAAAGCAATGATTCCAGTCAATGGAAGACCACTGGTTTATCACATTGCCAAGTACCTTTCCAAGTTTGACATAGTCGATGAAATAATCATACTAGGTAACTTTTCAGGCATTGGAAAACAGATAGAGAAATACTTTGAAAATCACATCTCGTTTAAAAAAACTATAAAATTCATACAAGATTCACAGAGTGGAACAGGAGGAGATCTTGTTCACTTGAGATCATCTCTTGGCAAAAGCAAAGAATTTCTTTTATGGTTCGTGGATAACTTGTGCCCAGTTGACATAAACAAGATGTATCAGTTTCATAAGGATTCTAAGACATATGCTACAATAGCTGTGAGAAGATATAGAAAGGAAGAGACAGGATTTGCCATAGTCAAGAACGGGATAATTCATGAATTCAAGGAAAAACCCATAATTGAATTACAGATGGCAGAGTGCCTGGGAATATACATAATAGATTCCAGAATAATCAATACAATAAAGGCCAAAAGACAACGAAAAAAAGATCTGAATCTTTCTTATGATATTTTGCAGCCACTATCCAAGAGAGGAAAAATTGCGGCATATGATATAGGAAAAATTCAGTGGCTAGACATTGATTCTCCGACACGTGTTGAGAGAAACAAAGAGTTGATTAATTCAATAATAAAGAAATTCGACTAGATTTTGTGAGATTTTTCATAGATCGCAATCTTATCTTCGTGTAGCAAGGTCATTGCAATATCATCCAAGCCTTCAAGCAGAATTTTTTTCCTATACGGTTCTATGTGAAACAAGATTGGCACATTATCTACCATTAGAGATTGATTCTCCAAGTCTACTTCAATTTCTGATTTTGTTGAGAACAATTTTTGCAGAGTTTCATCAGAGACTTGTATCGGAAGAATTCCATTTTTGAAACAATTATTGTAAAAAATATCAGCAAACGATGTAGAAATTATCACCTTAAAGCCATAGTCATCAAGGGCCCACACTGCATGCTCTCGGCTAGAACCACAACCAAAGTTATCTCTTGCAAGCAAGATCTTAGAGTTTTTGTATGCAGGATCATTTAAGACAAAATCTTTTCTCGGAGTGCCCTTCTCAAACCTCCAGTCATAAAACAAGTATTGACCAAATCCAGTTCTTTGAATTAGTTTTAGAAATTGTTTTGGCACTATCTGATCAGTGTCAACATTTACCTTGTCAAGTGGTGTGGCAATGCTTTTTATTTTTTGGAATGGCTGCATTCTAATTCAAATCCAATTCCCGTACATCGACAAAATGTCCATGTATTGCAGCTGCTGCTGCCATTACTGGACTGACAAGATGTGTTCTTCCTCCAGTACCTTGTCGTCCCTCAAAGTTTCTATTTGAAGTACTTGCGCATCTCTCTCCTGATGCCAGAATATCAGGATTCATGCCAAGACACATGCTACAGCCAGATTCTCTCCATTCAAATCCAGCATCTTTGAATATTTTATCAAGACCAATCTCTTCTGCGTTTTTCTTTACAAGTTGAGACCCTGGTACCACCATTGCCCGTACTCGTGATGAAACCTTTTTCCCTTTTACAACTTTTGCCGCCTCCATCAAATCTTCCAATCTTGAATTGGTGCATGAACCAATGAATACTCTGTCAATTGCAATATCAGTAATTGCCATACCAGCCTTTAGATTCATGTATTGGAGAGCTTTTTCTGCACCCTTTTCCTCTTCAGAATTTCCTTTTCCGTATTCGTCCGGGAATGGAACAACACCAGTAACATCAGTTGTCATTGCAGGGTTTGTACCCCAACTCACTTGAGGAGCAATGTTTTCTGCACTGAGTGTAAAGGATTTGTCAAATCTTGCTCCGCTGTCTGTTTTCAGGGTTTCACGCCAGAGACTGACATATTCGTCATAATTTTTCGGGGCATATTTTCTTCCTCGGAGATATTGGTATGTCTTTTCATCAGGGGCAATCAATCCAGCACGTGCTCCTGCCTCAATAGACATATTACAAATGGTCATTCTCTGTTCCATTGTCAATTCAGATATTGTTTCACCACGATATTCAATCACAGTTCCTGTTCCCCCAGATGTTCCAATTTTTCGAATGATTGAGAGGATGATATCCTTTGCAGTTACAGCATGTGGATTCTTTCTCTTTCCATTAATGTTAATTTCAAAAGTTTTTGGTTTTTCCATCATTATACATTGAGTTGCCAATACATGTTCGACATCACTTGTACCTATTCCAAATGCAAGTGCTCCAAAGGCACCATGTGTAGATGTATGGCTATCCCCACAGACAATAGTTGTTCCAGGAAGCGTTATCCCCAATTCCGGACCTATAACATGCACTATGCCTTGATTTGGACTGTGAATGTCAAAGAGAGTAATTCCAAATTCCTTGCAGTTTCTTTCCAGTGCTTTAATTTGAGTTGATGATGTCTGATCTATAATAGGTAATGATCTATCACTAGTAGGTACATTGTGATCCATGGTGGCAAAAGTAAGATCAGTGCGCCTGACTGTTCTCCCATTGAGGCGTAAACCATCAAAAGCTTGCGGAGATGTAACCTCGTGAACAAGATGCCTGTCAACATAAAGTAATGATCTTCCATTTTCTTCCACAACAATATGTGAATCCCAAATTTTCTCAAATAACGTCTTTGACATTTAGATCATCATAATCAAGATCGAGATATAATAGTATAAGATCCAAACTAGGGTTTGTAATTGAACAATCCGCCGGCTTCTATTATTTTGCCGATTAGTTCTGGAAAAGGCTTCATTTTGTATATCTTGTTCTTTGTCAGATTTTTAATCTCGTTTGTAGATATGTCAACTTCAAGCAAATCAGTATCAGAGATGTCCTTGTACGCGCCCTCATCTATCTCAATTGGGAGTAAAAAGGCTCCATCTACCGCATTTCTGTAAAATATCCTTGCAAAAGACAGGGCCAAAACTGCCTTTATTCCAGAATAAGATAGTGCAATTGGAGCGTGTTCCCTAGAAGAACCGCATCCAAAGTTTCTTCCTGCAACGATGAAATCACCAGGCTTGACACGCTTGTGAAAGTCCTTATCCAACCCCTCCATAGCATGTGTTGCCAACTCTGCATAATCATGAATTTTCAGGTAAGGACCTGGTAGGATTACATCAGTATCAATATTGTCACGTTCATATTTTATTACAGAGCCCTTCATTTTAGATCCCTCGGATCAGTTATTTTTCCTGTAACTGCAGATGCTGCCGCAACAAGAGGGGATGCAAGATATGTCTGTGATTCTACATGCCCCATCCTTCCTGGAAAATTTCTATTTGTCGTACTGATGCAAATTTCATCTTTTGCTAGAACACCCATGTGAGCACCACAACAGGCACCACATGTAGGAGGTCCTACAACCACTCCAGCATCCATGAAAATTTTCAACAGTCCAGTATCCATTGCTTTTCTAAATATGGACATTGCCGCAGGCAATATTTCAGTTCTTATTTTTACCGTCCTTCCCTTTAGAATTTTTGCTACAGCTTGTAAATCTTCTAGCTTTGCGCCAGTGCATGAACCAATGTATGCCTTGTCAAGTTCAACAGAAGATAGATCTCTTGCAACAGCAGTATTTTCAGGTGAGAATGGTTTTGCAACAATAGGTTCCATTTCAGAACCTTCATACTCGTAAATTTTTTCATATTGTGCATCTGTATCACCATGAACTTCATCATATTTTGTAACCCCTCTTGCTGCAAGATATTCTCGTAGTTTTAGATCTGGCTCAACTATACCACTTTTGGCACCAGCTTCTGTAGTCATGTTTGTCAAAGTCAATCTACTCTCAACAGACATTTCAGATATTCCAGTTCCACCAAACTGCATAGTCTTGTATGCTGCCCCATCAGTTCCAATATCGCCAATTATTTTCAATATCAAATCTTTTGCCATCACATGATCTGGAAGTTTTCCATTAATCTTAAAGAATAATGTCTCAGGCACCTTGAACCATATTTTTCCATTCAATAAGACATATGCAACATCGGTATGTCCAAGACCCGCTGCAAATGCACCAAGAGCTCCGGTTGTATTTGTGTGAGAATCGCCTCCGACATATACTTCTCCTGGGAGCACCATTGCTTCCTCGTGTGATAAAGTATGACAGATTCCATACTGGCCCATGCCATATTTGAAATGTCTCTTAATTCCAAATTGTTTTGTAAAATTTGTCAATAGTACAACATTTTGTGCAGATATTTTGTCAGCTGCAGGTACAAAGTGGTCTTCTGCAACCCACACTCTTTCCGGATCCCATACTTTGTCAATCACCATTCCTTTCTTTCTCAATTTTTCAAATACTGCTAATACTCCTGGTCCTGATACATCGTGAACCATTACCTTATCCACATTGACAAAGACTACATCCCCTGGTGAAACTTGTGTCTTGCCAGAAGCACGAGCTAGAATCTTTTCAGTAATGTTCAACAGTAAAAATCAACTTTGAAGAAATTAAAATGTTTGCAGAACGCTAAATAGTAATTACCATCTAAAAAGGACACATGCCACTAACAGTTTTGCCCGTAAAATCTACATTGAAAAAAGAACTATTCCATTTGTTTGAAAGCATTGTAGAAGATCTAGCGGATGCCGGCATCGTTCCCCAAAACGGTGATGTAGTGGTAATCTCGAGCAAGTATATTGCAAACTCACAGGGAAGAGTTTTAGAATATAGTAAGGTAGTGCCTTCATCTAGCGCAAAAAAAATTGCCAAGAGGTTCCGCATGAGGCCCAGCATTGTAGAGACAATTCTGAGAGAATCAGATACAATATTTGGTGGAATTCCAGGATTTGTCATAACATCGTCAGATAATATCATGGCACCAAACGCAGGAATAGACAAGTCTAATACAAAAAGTGGGACCCTGGTTTTATATCCAAATGAGCCATATCTCGGAGCAGAACATCTCAAAAGAAAATTTCTGCTAAAGTATAATGTTCACGTGGGCATAATCATTGCAGATAGCAGACTAATGCCGGGCAGGATTGGGACTGTTGGAGTTGCAATAGCATGTTCAGGCATAGAACCCACGTCCGATCTCCGGGGAGAAAAGGACTTGTATGGAAATGCTCTCAAGGTCACTTTTCAAGCGGTTGCAGATGATCTTGCATCAATTGCCAATCTAAAGATGGGGGAGGGTTCAGACGCAACTCCATGTGTACTTATTAGAAATTCAGATGCAATGATTACTGACAGGAAGATAAGAGAAAATGAGATGGCAATCTCGTATGAACAATGTGTCTATGTTCGTGGACTAGGAACAAGAATTTAAAACAACTATAGTTTTAATAGAGCTAAAATGGACGCCAAGCTATGGTAGAATTCCTTACAAGATATCCCAAGACCATGTACTTTCTCGATGGTAAGAGAGACAAAGTCAAGGTAGATACAAAAGGAGTTGAGCAACTCACCATAGTTGTAAAGAAAAGTGTGGAGGAAATGCTAAAAATCTTTTCCAATGAAGGTTTTACTCACGTAAAGTTTGAACACAAGCAAGAAACGCAGATCGGTAGCGGTCTTTCATTGAAGCTGAAAAAACCATGGGAGATGCATGTTAGACTTTTAGAAATGAAAAAAGGCCTTGTTGCAATTCAAGCAGAGGTAGAGGTTTCACGCGACTATCTGCAACATCTTTTCTGTCAGAGAACTCCCGTATTTTATGAGATAGAGACACTATTAAAAAAACACCAGATCGAATACAAAATTTGGAATGATCGAATAAGAAAATATGTCAACACAGTTCTCGACAATTATAAAATTAAACTTGCAACTCCAAGTTTTCCAGTATTAGCATGGAAGCCCATGGTATATGTAATTTCTACAATAGGCGGATTGTACCTGTTCAAGTATCTAATGACAGTTTAGAACAGTCAAGCAACAAGCTGATTAAAAATAAATCATTTGATTTTTTTACAATATCGTGTTCGATGATAATCAAGATTATCATCACATCTCCTACCGATTGTTCTGAAAGTAACAATCGCTTTGTTTTCAAATTTTAAAAACGGGATATATTGCTTGTGTAATTTTGTTGCATAAAATTTAAATTTCTATTTTTCTATCATTGCGGTGAAACTAAAACTATGCGCTCTATAAAACTAAGTGTAATCATAATATCATGTATGATTTTGATTGGAATGCCCACCATTTGGTACTCCCTTCAAGCCTCTGCACAAGAACCCGCAATTCCAGGCTGGGTAAAAAACACTGTAAAGTGGTGGTCACAAGGTCAAACTACCGATTCAGATTTCTTGCAGACCATGCAATATTTGATTGACAACAACATTCTTCAAGTTTCTAGTCAGTACACTCAATCAAACTCTGTCGATAACATGTCAGGAGTTTCAAGCAATCAACTTGCTGTAAAATTAAACGATTTACAGACTAGATATGATACTCTTGAAACAAAATACAATTTACTAGTTCAACAAGTAAGAAACCTTGGTGATCATTCATCAAACGAGGAGAATAATGCAACAATATCTGCTGTTGCAGTAAGCCCAGTGATTCAAAGTGATGGCTTTTTTGAGACTACGACATACCGGGGGGCAGTACTCAAAATTACAGTAGATGTCAGAGATGGTACAGGACTTGTTTTGGTAAATACCGCCATTCCAACAGGAGTGGATTTTCAGACCTCTGCAAAGACAGCAGTAACAGTAGCTCATAACATTACCGGAATTGATCTAGCCAAGAAAGATGTTATTTTTTCAATCAGTACTGGAAATAATCAAAACTTACAGGCGGTGGATGGAGGTAGTGCAGGGGGTGCTATGACAGTTCTTCTCATCTCAGACATACTTGGCAAATCCATAAACAGCCAAGTATTGATGACAGGAACCATCCAAGCAGACGGAACAATAGGACCAATTGGTGCTGCAACAGAAAAAGCAGATGCGGCAGGACAGTTTGGTGCAAAGATCTTTCTAGTCCCGCAAGGACAGGGTGTAATGCCAGTTCAAACATGCAATCAAACAAACGAAGGTCCTGTCATGTATCAAACGTGTACTACAGAAGAAAAACCACTTTCTCCAGCAATGGAAAGTAAATATGGAATGAAAGTAATTGAGATAAACACCATCCAAGACGCATTAAAGTATTTCAATTCATCCTGATATCCATATTTGTCAGAGAAACTAACCAAGAATATTCCAGTAGTGAACCTTTAATTAGAAATTTTCATCATCATCTGTAAATGAGTGCACCAAAACTTCCACTTTCCTTGAAATTTTATGGTATCTCCCCATGGGAGTTGGAAGTTCTCTACAGTCTATTACATAATTTATTCAACGTACAAGAATATCCCAATGCAGAACAAGAAGAAGATTTTACAACTATGATTGATGTTACATACCCACTAGCATTCAATGAGATTTTTTTCAAACAATTTGGAGTTGCACGATGGGACAAGATGAAGGGCATTATAAAAGAGATGAAGCGGCGAAGAGGAGGAGGAAAAAGTTTACGTGTCTACATCAGATTCAGTGCAAATCCAAACATTGTATTTGTGATAGATCTTGATGATAGACATTCATTTGATACTGCAGTAGATAAGATAGATTTCGTGTTGGAGCTATTGCCATATCATCTAGATCCAAACAAAATTCCAAAAGTGATCACGCAAGTTTCATATCAATTTGATGACACAACTGGGAAATGGAATATTAATGCAAATTCAGAAGACCAAACATATCACTTTACAGAAAATGAATGGAAAGTTACTTGATTTCTTTTTCTAGAGGTTCTAGCATAGATTGTAATTCACGATATTTTTTTTCAATAAAATCTATGGATTCTTCCAATTTTTTGGATTTACCATACTTGTATCGGATGAGCTCTCTATGTCTCCAAAAGTTTTTTCCCTCTCCAACAGATAGCGTGCTAAAGTAATCAGGACCCTTCAGGCTATCAGGAATTTTTATACTATAAGGAAAAAGAAACTCTGCCATAAACCATTCATCGCCATCAGGATAATCAGAACCCGTATCGATGTCAAAAAAAAGATGCAAGATGTTTGTCTGCATTAATCCATCATCTCTAATTGTTGGATGTTTTATATTCGATTTTTTAAAATCTAGTTTTACAAGGTTTGGTTCGAAATATCCATCGATGATAGATTTTCGAAATATCTTGTTTACTTCTTCCAGATTCAAACTAGAACTATTCTTTTTTAGAAC
Source organism: Nitrososphaerota archaeon (assembly GCA_028867615.1). Classification (GTDB taxonomy): domain Archaea; phylum Thermoproteota; class Nitrososphaeria; order Nitrososphaerales; family Nitrosopumilaceae; genus Nitrosotalea. Next base: position 27,247 of record JAGWGC010000007.1, read on the forward strand.
ATGCTAATAACTTATATCATTATTAGAAACAAAAAATCTAACAAATTAGGTTTGAGTGGCTAGCAAAAACTATATTTCTAGTGCATCCAGCATTTTAGATATATCAGTCAGTGACTTGCCTGCATACGAAATCTCTTGGTATGCAGGAGGATTTTCAAGATAGTTGGGAATCCTTGCGGACATTCGCTCATCATATGGTGCAATTATTTCATTTTTGTAGAATATACCAGTTGGAATTTTTGAATCCCATTCATTTGATTTTATCAAAGCCTGAGTTAGTTTTTCATTTTCTTCGTCAGGTGAATCAATATGAACAAACGCATCATATCCAGTGTCTTCAAGTTTATAGATTCTTGGTCTAGGCTTGTTGGTCATCTCATCAATGTTATCCATTCCTGAAAACCAATCCCTAGTATTGATATCATTGTAAGTTGGACATGGTTGTAACACATCAAGAAATGAGAGGCCCCTATGTTTTACTGCTGCAACTATTAGATCCTTGAGTTGTCTAACATCATATGCATATCCCCTTGCAACAAATGTATATCCACTTGCAATTGCCAGTGCGATCGGATTTACTGATTGGTTGACATTTGGTTCTGGGAGAGACTTTGTCTTCAATCCTAGTTTGAGTGTAGGTGATGCCTGTCCCTTGGTCAGGCCATAAACTCCGTTGTTGAATATAATGTATGTCATATCCACATTTCTTCTACCAGCTGCAACAAAATGTCCTGCACCAATTCCCAACCCGTCTCCATCTCCGCCTACCGCAACTACCGTCATCTCAGGATTTGCAAGCTTTGCTCCTTGCGAAAATGGTAATACTCTGCCATGCAAAGTATGGACACCATATGTGTTAAGATAGTGAGATGTCTTTCCGGAACATCCTACACCAGAAAATACTGCAGCTTTGTGTCTTGGGATTTCCATTTCTGCAAGAGCCATTTGAATTGCACTTACTATCCCAAAATCCCCACAACCAGGACACCAGTCATTGTGGACATCAGTTTTGTAATCAGCTACATTAGATACCATATGTTAACACCTGTTTTTTCTCTGCCTTGTTGTCGATAATTTTTTTGATAGAATCAAAAACTTCATTACAAGTAATCGGTCTTCCGGTGTATTTTAATATGTAATAATCAACTTTTCTGTCTAAATATTCATTAAGCAACGAACCCATTTGTCCGGATTGATTTGCTTCGATATCAATTATTGTCTTGACTCCAGAAAGCAAGGATTGAATATACTGGGCTGGAAATGGATGTAACATTTTAATCTGAATAAAGCCAACCTTAAGCCCTTCTTTCTTAAGCATATCAATAGCATCCAAGATTGGACCCTTTGTGGACCCCCAGCTGAGAATGCAGAAATCCGATATGCCATAATTTGTAGCCTGATCTTCTTTAGGTATTTTCTCTAATGCAACCTCGAGTTTGTGAGCACGTTTATCCATCTTGTAGATGCGATTTTCAGGATCTTCTGATATATGTCCTGCTTCATCACTTTCGTCTCCAGTATTCCAGAATATTCCATTTTCAAGCCCTAGTCTTGATCTTGGAGATATCCCATCTGGAGACGGCGTAAATCGCTGATATCCAGATTCTCCAATTTTTTCCAACAGTTTTCCACGTTCTATTGTTATTTTTGTAGAATCAAATCTCTTCACGGTTGAAACCGTGCTTGCAATAAATTTGTCCATCATGTGAATTACTGGAATTTGATAAACATCGGCAAAGTTGAAACATTTTGCAGTATCATAAAATCCCTCTTCAGTATCCCCGGAGGCATAGACAATTCTCGGAAAGTCACCATGCCCAGCATGTATTGCAAATTGTAGATCATCTTGTCCATGTCGTGTAGGAAGACCTGTTGAAGGACCACTTCGTTGGTATAAAGTTATAACTATTGGAACTTCATTTATCCCAGCCCAGCCAAGAGCTTCTGCCATAAGAGAAAAGCCAGGTCCGGAGGTACTTGTAGAAGATCTAGTCCCAGTCAGGGCAGAGCCAATAACCATGCCAATTGCAGATATTTCGTCTTCTGTTTGTACAACTAACGTAGATCCAGGTCGATTGTTTTCTACCTCAAAGATTTCATTTGATTCCAAAAATACGCTTTCATCCGATGCAGGTGTGATTGGATAATACGATTGGAATCTACAACCACATGCTATTTTTCCAAGACTTGTTGATTGAAAACCTTGAACCAGCATAGTATGATCCTCTTTTGGAATTTGTGATAACTGATACCTGAATTTGGAGTATTTTACAGTAGCAAGATTATAAGCATAGTTTGCCGCAATTTTATTCATCTCTGCGATATCGGCTTTTCTTGAAAATATCGATCCTACTGATTTCAATAATGTTTCTGGTGGTAGTCCCAACAGTCCAATTGATACAGAGACAGCAAGAACGTTCTGCATGCGAAACATGCCGCGTATCTTGGGGTTTTTGGTTTCATCAGATAGATTAGCCAAGATTTCTTTGAACGATACGGGATACAGAGTGATTCCTCTTTCCTTGGACTCGTCAAGCAATCCTTGAATGGTAAATGGTTTGTTTTTAGATACAAGGTGTTTTTTTAGGCGTGCCTTGAATTGTGCATCAAGAGTAGGAACCTCATCAATTTGCATTGCAACCAAGTTAGATTCGTACACTATAGCACCATCATCAAATACTTCATCTGCATGCCTGAATAGAGTCTCAGCATCAAAACCTACAAGCATTGTAATTCCACTCACATTTGATCGGATTATTTTGTCAGAAACTCTGACTCCAAAGTAGCTGTGTTCACCTTTTATATTGGAATAATATTCCCTTTTCCCAAATACTTTGAGGCCGCAACCAGCACATGCACCAGCAAAGATATTTGCAGCAGTTTCTACACCACCGCCCTGAGGACCGCCAATAACCCAAGTTAGATCAATGGAAGACATGTCGGATCTAAACGCTCATCAAATATTAATAATACTATAAATCCCAATACAAAAATTTATCCGCCAGTAGCTGCATCAAACAATGCACATTCACACTTGTCGCGTTCACCGCAAAACGGGCAAACACATACACATTTTTCAATAGGATTTCTACATTGTACACAAATAGCAAATTCTTCTTTGTGTTTCAATTGCATATGGTTACCAGGATTAATTATAAATGAGTTGTTGTGGCAAAAATGCTTCTTATTTACAGGATTTTACTTGCGGTTCACTGATTTTTTATCATAATACGCTTAAAATTGCCATTTGTCTTTAGCAAGATAGTTGAAAATTTTACTTACCAGAAAACTACATGATTTTGCCTTGAAGGAGCTCAAAAAGAGATACCATGTCGAAGTCCATGCAGGAAGCATTCCAATGCCAAAGAAATTATTGATATCAAAAATTAAAGACAAGGACGGTCTTATCTGCTATCCTTATGATTCAATAGACTCGGATGTGATCAATGCAGCAACCAGACTCAAAGCAATCTCCACATACAGTGTAGGCTATGATCACATAGACATCAAGACTGCCTCAAAAAGAGACCTAGTCATCGGGTACACACCAGAAGTGTTGACCAGAGCCACTGCAGACCTAACCATGGCTTTGATGTTATCTCTTTTAAGAAAAATACCAGAAGGCGACAAACTTGTTCGAGACAACAAATGGAAAACGGTGTTTGGTCCATACGAGTTTCTTGGAACTGACCTGTACCAAAAAACTCTAGGAATACTCGGAATGGGAAGAATAGGAAAAGCAGTAGCGCAAAGGGCATCAGGTTTTGAGATGAATGTAATATATCACAACAGAACTAGATTGACAAAAAAAGAAGAAGAAAAACTTGGAGCAAGATACGTATCGCTAGAAAGTCTGTTCAAGACAAGTGACATATTGAGTATTCACTCCCCACATACTCCACAGACACATAAAATTATAAATTTGAAATTATTAAAGAAAATGAAAAGAACAGCATTTTTGATCAACACATCCAGAGGTAAAATAATAAATGAAAAAGATCTTGTCATTGCATTAAAAAAGAAAATAATTTCAGGTGCAGGTCTTGATGTATTTCAAAAGGAACCAATAGATTCCACAAATCCAATTACAAAACTTGACAATGTCATATTGATGCCTCATAGTGGAAGTGCAACCACGGAAACAAGAAAAAAAATGGCAGAGATTGCAGTCAAGAACCTAGTGCTGGGGCTTGCAGGCAAAAAAATGATTTATCAAGTTAAAATGTAAGATCAGAAAATCAATTACAAATCAAAGCTCGATCAAGTCATTTGGATCTACTTTGATACAGCTGGTACCTACAGGTTTCAGACCAGTAAAATTAATTGTGCCTTGTGGAACCTTACCTTCCTTTTGTAGTGATTCCAACTTTTCTGTAAATGTAGCTTTGTGTATGTCACATGTTACCCCAACCATATATTCACCATCATTTGATTTTACAGAGATTACAAACTCTGGAGGCATTACACAGTCTCGTCCTTTTTTGCGGACAGAGCAACGTTCTGGAAACATGAGATATCTTTTTCATTTTAGAATATTAATCTATGAAATATCACATGATAAACAACAAACGAGATGAACAGGTTGGACTAAAAAGGCGCCGGGAGTGCATATAACCATTCCGGAATCTCACAATGAATAATTTAGTTGACGTATTAAGCCCCTTGAGGGGGTATTTCCATGATCCGTTGAGACCTCATGAATGAGGCTCATGATATCTTTTAGTTTTTGGATTTTTAAGAGTCTTTCTACTCAAAGTGTAACTTTTTTTATGTCGTATCTTGAAGTGCGAATATTACATCTGCCGTGGGTCTATAGTAGACAGCTGTTCCTTCCCCATATT
>JAGWGC010000080.1 GCA_028867615.1 Nitrososphaerota archaeon
TTTACAATAATGTTATCAGATTGCCTATAGGTTACTATCTTGCCATCAGGAGCTGTAACAAACATGGTTACATGTCCTGTAATGAAAGAATCCTCAGAATTTACAGATGATGTTTGCGATTCTCCAAGATTAAATGATTGGAATCCATACATGCCCACTATTGTTACAGAGAGTGCCATGATTACACCATACAGTATGATATTTTTGAGTTGCATTGATCAACAATAATTATAACGATTATTAGGCATTGTGGAATCGATATGATTTTTGAGAGGCCATTTTGGAATCTTATAGTTTTGCAGAAACTCCACCCTATTCTTGCAATGTTATCATCGCTAACAATTATCAGATATGTGACTGTATCTAATAGTCACAATACAAAATTGTGATGTCAGAAAATTATAAAGATTTCAGATCTTGACTTCCATCTTGCAAGGGCCACCGCATTTCCCTGAACTAATTTTTTATTCAGATAAGAAGGGTAGGGTTACTGGCCTATACGTTACCTTCAGCGACACGCTATCCATAACATGTGTCTGCGGTACAAGGTCTACCTGTGAGTCTATCTCAACATTCCATGTTCCAACTATCGGGTCAACCGATGTTATAGAAAACCTTTCAAGAGTGTCGTTTATTCCGGAATACCTTACACGGTACACCTGATCATCTATTGTGATGCTCTTCATCTGTCCTGGTGCATCAAGTGTGGAACCCCTTACAAGGCACTGGTCCGAGGCGCCTATCACACACGTGCCGTCAGGCGCTGTTACCTTGTATCTCATGGTACCCTCGTTGTCAAACGAGGAATAGAGGACTTGAGGATTGGCAACAGCATGGCCTCCTGTATCGTTGATTGGTTCTATATCAATTGGCTGTGCAATTGATTCTGTCTTGACTGACGAGAATGTGGTGACGCTTGCCTGTGCGGTAAATGACTTGTCGTAAATGTTTGCCACTGCCTCTATTTTGTGATTGACCAGTGCGTCAGCAGGCTGGGTCTTCCACTCAAGCCTTACCTGGGTCTGTCCCACGGGGAACAATTGTCCTGGGGATACATAGACAGTCTTGCCGTCAACTAGAAGGGATATGGTACCATATGCAGGATTTCCGTCAATTGTAAGGTATGCCGACGGCCTTGATGTAGTTCCTGCAGCCCTGTTTTGCGAGACATCAAGCTCCAGCTTGGCGTTGACTGGGTAGCTTGGCTTTACACCTATCGTGGCAGCATCTGAATCAGTCTTTTTGCCTGCACTGTTTTCCACATGAACCCAGTATTGTATACCTGGTGCCTGCAGCAGCTCGGATGGTACTGTTGCAGACAGCAGGTATGTGCTGTTTGACACTTGCAGCGGGACAGCATTCATTGTTACCATGTGGTATTGTTGCGAGTCGTTGTTTCCAATCTCTGTGAATTGCAGCTCTGACGTGGTAATCTGTGTCGGCGTGTTCACTATGGCATATACAGAAAGCGGGTTGCCATGCACAAACTGGGTTGTAGGCTCTGTTGCAGGCTGCTTGGTTCCATTGCCCACCTGGAACTTGAAATCAAATATCTGTGGCGCAGTTAGATCTATCGGGGCAGGTTGTGTTATCAGTTCAATTTTTGTGAAATCCAGGTCCTCGTTGCAACCTGTAACCTCGACTGTCTTTCCTACCGAGAACAGGTTGGTTCCAATTGTTTCAAGTGCAACCACCTCAAATGACGTTTCCTTTGGATTGATGGAAGCCTCGTAGACTAGCTTTCTGACCGAGGCGTTGACATTTTCTTGCGCATATGGCTGGACAGGGATGAGATTTGCATCGACTACTCCACTGATTGATGTACGAACTATTACCGTTGGATCTGTCTTGTTATAGTCTGTTGCCACCTGGATTCTTACAATCTGCTTGTCACAGACATCATATGATATGTCCTGGATCTTAAGATACGGTCCTGCTCCTCCGCCATTACTTGTTGATGTTGTAGCAGCACTTGTGCTAACTCCGGTGGCACCTCCGCCGGCACTAATAGATCCTACTCCAGGTCCTGCGGTAGTTACTGTTGATCCAGGTGAACTGCTAGTGATATGACCTCCCAATGCAAATTGTGAAAAGTGAGGTGCTGATACTACTACATCACATGTAAGACTATTATCAGAAGAGGGAGCAGCGGATATTATAGTAACAGGATTGCTTACCCAGCTACCTGCCCCGCCATTTCCAGTAGGATCAAATAAGAATATGTCAGATATTGGACACCCACTAGAATCTACTTGTACTCCGGAAGGATTCTTTGGTAGCTGTAGTGTCAATTGTGGAGGAGTCTTAAAGTTAGCAGGGTTTGACCAATCAAATCCTATTCCTGATACTTCGTGTTGGTATGTCACATTCACGTATAATGTTAGCTTGTCATTTTGAGGTAGTGCAGGTTTTGAAGATGGAAGTTTGTTGTCTGTTTTTACTAGAAACCAGTCATTTGATGAACTAGGAGTATATGCCGCACAGCCATTTTGACCAGGGTTTGTACATGCTGTTACGTTAAGTTGTTTAAGACCACCTGTTTGTGGAATTACTGAAGTTTCTACTGGAATAATCATTTTCTGACCAGGAATTATCTTGTTGAGAGGTGGAGTAGTTATCACTTGATTGGTACTAGATGTGCTCGTTGTTCCCACAATACTTGGCAATACTGCCGTAACATTTGATGATTGGGGCATCGAATATGTTGGTACACCCAATGTATTCATTATTGTAGTGGGAGTTGTATTGTCTGCAAAGGATGTTTTTAGTGATACTGTTACTTGGTTGGCAATTGCATTATCTAATCCTGAATTAGATGATCCTACTGAAATTATTGGGGGCAGGCTCTGAACTTTTGTTATAGGTGTCTGTACTGTACCGTTTATTTTTATTGCATTAAACCCAGAAGGCGACCACATATCAAGAGTAGTAGCATTGAGGTTTGGTGCTGATGTTATCACGGTGGGTGGTAATGTTTTGAGGTCGTAGTTAATTGGTGCAAGTCTGAATATGGCAGTACCATTCAAGTTGGTATTATGTACAGTGTAGATTGTAGAGTTTCCAAGTACATTATATCCTTGAGGTATTGTTGTCATTGTGATATTATAAGGTCCAAATGGTACCAATGTGACAACTGCTCTACCATTATTCTGAGCATCATCATCATTGATACCCCCATCAACTATCACTGCCGGGGTGTTACTACCATCTGGGTTTGGTGAAAGTGTATAGATTGCACCTGCAATTAGATTATTATTTTGATCTCTTGCCTCAATACGAATTCCACCTTTAAATGATATCGAATCGTGTGAGGTTAGAGTTTCAGCTAGTGTGGCATTCTTTGCAACAGAAGTTGATAGGTTGTCAGAAGCGGTGACAGTTTCAGCTAGTGTGGCATTCTTTGCAACAGAAGTTGTCAATGCATCAGAAGCGGTGACAGTTTCAGCTAGTGTGGCATTCTTTGCAACAGAAGTTGATAGGTTGTCAGAAGCGGTGACAGTCTCTGCTAGTGTGGCATTCTTTGCAACAGAAGTTGATAGGTTGTCAGAAGCGGTGACAGTTTCAGCTAGGGTTGTGTTCTTTGTTCCAGCTGTTGATAATGCATCGGAAGAAGTGACAGTTTCAGCTAGGGTTGTGTTTCGTGATGCTGCTGTTGTTAAGGTGTCAGAGGCTGTGATGGTTTCAGTGAATGTCTTACTTCTGCCTCCAGACATTCCAGCTTGATCAGTAGATGTCACAGTCTCAGTTAGTGTCGTACTCTTTGTTCCAACTGTTGATAGTGCATCAGAGGTTGTGACGGTCTCAGCTAAAGTTGTGTTTCTGCCTCCAGATAGTGAGACAGTGTGATCTGCTACAGTTATTGTTTCTGATAGAGTTATGCTCTTTGATGCTGCTGTTGTTAGGGTGTCAGTTACATGAGTTATCTCTAAAGGAGAGATAAGACCTGAGGCTTTTACTTCTACGGCAGCTTCAACCCAGCTTCCTGTAGAAGCTCCTGGAGTCCAGATAAAATGGTTTGAGACAGAGATGTTTGGAAGTATGGTACTTGATCCACCGGTTACACCTCCTGACTGCAGATTCCATGTTTGGACTTGGGGAGCAGTTGTAGAGATTGTTTGTATCTGTTTTCCTGCGGAATCGATGACTATACTTGTAGCATATTGATTTGTTATGAAGACACTGGGACTACCACCGCCAACTCCAGAGGTTCCAGATACAGTAGTTGGTATTGGATTAGTTTGGTCAACCCCTAGAATGTTATATGCTCCAACTACAGCGATGGCCGTATGTGGAGAAAAGTCTACTACAACATTTCCAGTTCCTGAGGTAGGATTAACCACTCCCCATATCTCAGTATTTATGCGATTCAAGTCATTGCTTGATCTTAGCTTAGATAGAGATTGAGCGCCATAAGTTACACCAGCTACTGAGGTTCCGTTTGTTTCAATAGCAACTAGGAGATACCTATTTGCACCATTACTTACAGTGAAACTAGGTATAGTGATTGAAGTTCCCGTACCCGTTGCAGTTTGAGTATTATCTATCAAGATAGAAGTTACTTGCGCAGAATAACTTGCAGAAGTGAGAAGTGCATCTCTTGCTATAGGAGAGTCAGTTAATGATTGGCTGACAGATTTTCCTGCAGAATCATGAGCTGTAACTGTTTCGGTTAATGTGGTATTGAGTGATGCGGCAGTTGATAATGCATCAGAGGTAGTAACGGTTTCTGATAGAACAACCTTGTGTGACGCGGAGATTGCAATGGTATCAGAGAAACCAAGCGATTCTGTTGCAGATGTAAGCGGTCCTTGTAATTCTATAACACTATAAGCATAGTGCATCGATCCACCAGACCAAGTTGTAGACATGGAATCAGTAGTAGAAGAAGATGTGACCTTGTCTGAGGCCACTGATCTTAGATTATTATTATTAGTAGCTGTGTAGAGTGCAGTCTGGCCAGAACCTACACTGATGGCTCGTGAGCCAACTGTTGCAGCAGCATCAATTAATGCATTCTTTGGTTGAGTGTTTAGGGAAACAGCACCAGTGCCAGTAGTAGAAGTACCAAATGTAGTACCACTAGATTTTGCATATATTGGATTGACCGAATCTACATTGACAAAAGTATATGCATCTGTATCCCATCTAGTTGGGGCACCTGATCCACTAGTAAGTGCAACACAAACTTGTTTTCCGCTGATTGTGGGGTTTACAAGGTACCATATCTCAGATTCTTCGTGATTTGTAGTATCTATTGTCGATATTGCTTTTGTCAAAGTTTGACCTCCCGTTGGTGTGTTTGATGTACATGTAGTTGGATTATACAGGATAGTGCTGACAGTGTTTCCATGAGTACCTGGATTTAGTGCAACGGTTACCACAAGTACTCTACTATTTACTCCCGAATAACTGGCAGTCCAAGTTGGACCTGTGTATGATTTGAATAGTGCAGTATTTCCACTACTGACAGCTGCATTAGATTCATGCGCAGGATCATTTGCCACAAACCATGGTCTTGCCTCTGTAAAGACAGAGTTTGTGCCATAGCTTATCTTTGCAGGTCCCAATGCATATAGCCGTGGAAATTCCAATGGAACCGAATAAGAATATTGGACAGATGTAGTGTTTCCAATCAGGTTTTTGTTCCATGTTAGAGTAGTAGTGTTGCCAACAGTTTGTACTGCAGCATCAGTTGTTACATTGAAGATAGATGGAACAGTTTCTTGAATATTAACAGATGTAACGTTGGTGTATGAAGTGATATCAAGTCTTACGTTAAATGAATTTGGATTGTTCACCGGGTCTATCTTGCTTTGTGCTGTTCTGACTATGTCAAATGCAAAATTGTTTTGTACCAAAAATGATGTGTTAAAGGAAGCAACTCCTGATGGATTTTGTGCAACCATATCAACGGTATAGTTGCCTTCTGATTGAGGTACATACTGTGCATCATACAAACCACATTGTTCTTCAGGTGTAATTCCATTTCCAGAACTTAGTGTTGTTGTAGAAGATGCAGGACTGTGTATATTCATTACAATATTTGAATTACACACGGAATGTCCCTGATTGTCAAGAACTACAATAGTAAAGTTTGCTACTTCGCCAGGTTTGTAGATGCTCTTTTGTGTATTCATGGAAACAAGACCCCACATGTATTGGTCTGTAGTGGTGTAGGTTTTGCCATTCTTGGTTAGAATAGCTGTTATTGCATACATGCCAGGTTTTGCACTTTTAAGAGAAGAAAGAGTGATGTCAAATTTTCCATCTCTGATCTTTTTGACTGTGGTTTTTAGCGTAATTTCTTTGCCGTCTGGTGCTGTGATTTTCAGTGCTATGGATTCATGTGAAGATTTCCAACCGTTGAATTGAGTTGTCCCATCAGAGCTTGTGAGTAGTTTTCCGCTCTTTTTAACAACTGCATCAGAATAATATTGGAAATTA
>JAGWGC010000081.1 GCA_028867615.1 Nitrososphaerota archaeon
CAATTATGAGAATAAAGAGTCCAAGTAATTTTTTGTTCAATTTGAGGTTTCTCTATTGGCTTTGTATATTACCATACAGGTACATTTGACTAAATTATGACAACGTTTGTGCTACAAAGAAAGTTCTCATTTGAGTTTGTGATCGGAAAAACAAGTAACATGGAGACTGCAAATGTTGTCAATTGTGAATATGTTTATCTTGTTGAATCATTAAGAAAAGAAAATTTGGAGACAGAATTAGAAAAATAGAGGAGAAAGTTTCCCTACTTCTTTAATTCGGTCGAGTCTTTTTGCTCTCCATCTCCGTCACCGGTTGGTCCTTCCTTGATACCATTGTGGTCATCGTTTGTCTCTCCATCTTGGTGGTTGTCTGTTACACTACCTGTGGTATCTGTTGCCCCATTCTGGTTATCTGCTACATCATTTGGGCCATCTTTTTGATCAGCTGCATTTGGACTGTCTGTTACATCGTTTGGACTGTCTTTTTGGTCAGCTGTTGGTGTGGTTGGCTGAGCAAATACATTGCTTGACATTCCTATTCCAATAGCTATTGCCGCGATGGTTACTAGTGGTAATATTGCCAAGAGTGTTTTTACATTTTTCATGTTGTGTTGTTTCACCTCGAAAATACAGATATCAAATTTTGTATATTATAATTGAGGAACATCCAACTAACTTTCATCCAATACGATAGCACGAAAACAAGCATAAAAGTATGAACACTTAGTCGATTGTACCTATATTCTCATTACTCTTTATTATAGTCAAATCACAGTGGTAGAAGGAGAAAACTGTTGCGAAATGAAAAAAATGAAGATGACTCTGAAAACAGAAAACGCATATACGATTACATTAAAAAAAATCCAGGGACACATCTCAGAATGATTACAAGGGAATTAGAGATGGGCATGGGTGCAACTCAGCATCATTTAGATATTTTAGAAAGATCTGGTAAAGTAAAATCCAGGCGAATAAACATCTATAGACATTATTATGCAGTTGAGGTACTAGATGCAGAACATAATATACTTGCCTTTTTGAGACAAGAAACAGCCATGGATATTCTCACATATCTTATGGAGCATCCAGGATCGACACAAAGCGATATAATAAATTTTAAAGGTTTTTCTGCACCCACTATAAGCTGGCACATGACACGACTTGAGGAAGCAGGTTTGGTTAGCTCCATAAGAGAAGGAAGAACGATAAGGTATACGATAACTAATATGCACAACATGACAGCTGCCCTTAAGACTTATCATCCTAATGTTTGGGATAAAATGCTGAGTAGATTTGCAGATCTCTTCTTGCAGATGTCTTCTGGAACAAAAAACGAGGAGAATCGTTAGATGCTAGGACCTATTTTGTTTCTAACCAACATCATAAAGGAAACAAACGATCCAGTACCAGGTATTTCAGAATCGCTTGATTTTGCAACCGGAATCTTTGCAGTAGTATTGTTTGCAATGTCATTAATAGTCTACAGGCGTACCAATCTCAAAAGAATGTTATTTGTCAGTGCTGCTTTTGGCCTATATGCGTTCAGAGCTATATTGCCCAGAATGGATATTTTTCTTCCTGACCTAGATCTATCAACAAGCATGGAAATTTTATTATCGATTATGGGATTCATCATACTTTCATTATTCTTTGTAGCAATAGTGAAAAAGAAATAGAGATTTTATTAAAAATAATAGGAACTTCAGAAGGTAGTAAAAATAATTCGTCTACTTGTTTTTCATTATGCTAGACTTGTCATTTTTACCGTGTATGATACTTAGTCAAGTGTCCCTGAAATATAATATACAAACTTTGGAATTAAACAACATGTTAAAACAACAATACAGGTCAGAGATGGGAATAATCTCAGACATTTTACAGGTAGCAATGGATTGTGGGAGACAAGGTACCATAATATCTTCTATAGCTAGAAGAGCGAACATGTCACATTATACTGCGGTCGAAAAATGCCAAAAGTTAGTAGACTTTGGATTAATGGAGTCTACAACAGATAAGAGAAATCATACATACACTATTACTGAAAAAGGGATACAGTTTTTCCAAGAAATGCAAAAATTCATAGAAGTTGCACAGGCAGTAAAAATAAGATATTAAGTAGACGATCTAATCTCCTAGAATGAGAATATACTCACTGCATACACTTTTTAGATAATATTAGAAGGAGTTTGCACAATACTTGTCATTCAAGTAAATAAATTCAATCTTTTTCTTGCAATGGCTATTGTTGTAGTAATCATTAGAGCAAAGACTGCAATTACAGATAATGGAAATTCTGGAACTGTTGGCATTACCTTGGAAAGTGAATCTAGCGTTATAGTATGCGTTGAAAAGTGTGGAATTGATACCAGTATCTGTGCTCCACTTTGGGTAATCAGTATTGCATAGTGAGGTTGGTCTGAGCTTGTCGTATGCAATATCTCATCTACATTTGCTGCAGGTGTTATTAGCTGACCATCATACATCACATGTAGATATTTTACATTAGCCACATCTATCGTAGTACTGTTCAGGTTGATCAGTATCACTTTGGGGCCTGTTCCACTTGAAGCGTTAACTGTTATAGCAACCGAATCATTGGTAAAGTTTTCTGTTTTCACAGTAACGTTGCTATCAATGGATTTGTGGTCAACATTTCCCATTCCTACATTAACTTCTGCAGCTATGGTCTCGTTTGTTTTTGCACTCTGGATGGAAGATAGATCATGCTCTGTCACCTTGTGTGTGGCATTGACGTTATTATTTTCATTCTCAATTTCAGATTTTTGATCTAGTTCTTGTTGATGTTCACTGGTATTGTTATTATTTTCTTGATCTAGTTCTTTCTTATCCTTGTTTTCTCCTTCATGCATAGTTTGTGTTTGATTGCTTTCGTTAAATTGTAATCCATTATTTTCTGATTGATGTTCATTACTATATGGTGATTCATTACCATGGATATTGTTCGAATTGTCTTGTTCAGAAGACTTGTCAGATGAACCACTATCTTTTTCACCGTCAGATTCAGCAAACGCTAGTTGAATGGGCATGATAGGTTCACCGTGAAAAATATTCGAGATGGACTTGTCATATTTCTCAAACATATCAACATTACCAGAAAAACCAAGAACCAGAATAGAAATGAGCAAAATGCTCTTTATCTGGTAATTAATCACGTACAAAATCTATGTCATGGCAATTTAAGATTTTGGCAGAATTCTTCTTTCTTATACTAGATGAGTTGTCCATGACGGACTAGAAGAATCAGTAAGACTTGTGTAGTTATGAAAATGGTTTCTAAACTCTAGGAGGATTGCTCAGTTTAGTTCTCCCCTTTTACAAAATTCCGTCAAAAAGAGTATAGACGGGCCCTTGAGGGGAATCGAACCCCTGTCCGGGGATCCACAGTCCCCTATACTCGCCACTGTACTACAAGGGCCACATAAAGAAAATCTTTTGCAATCCAGTATTAATCTTAACTCAACTAGGCAAATGCCAACTTTTAGTATGTTCGCATTACTTTTTGCTACAATCAGAGAGTTTATGGGTTGATAATTCCCCTGCCGATTATCTTTCCTTCTTTTAGCATTGTTAATGCTTCTGTAGCTTGATTGAGTTTGAATCTGTTTGAGATCACCGGTTTTATTATTTCTCTGCGAGCAAGCGAAATCAATTCTATCATATCAGTCATAGAACCTGTGTATGAACCCATGATCTTGTATGCCCTAGTAGGCATAGTTACAAGATTTAGTTGTAGAGAACCACCAAACAATCCTACAAGAACAACACGTGCTCTACGCCTGAGTATTTGCATATCAGTTTCTACTGATTTTGTAGCATTAACAAAATCAATTACAGCATCAGCTCCCAAGTTACCTGTCAATTCCATTATGGCCTTTACGGGATCTTCCTTGACAGAATTGATAGTAAAGTCTGCTCCGCTTTGTTTTGCAATTTTTAATTTATCATCATTAACATCTAATGAAATTATTCTTGCGCCACTGATGGCTTTGGCCAACTGTATGCCCATCAATCCAAGACCTCCAGCACCCACAACTACCACATTATCACCGGGGTTTAATTTGGCAGTCTTGATTGCACCATAAGCAGTAAGAGCAGAACAGGACAGAGGAGCACATACATCTGCATCCATGTCATTTATTTTTGCAAGATATCTATAATGTGGAACAAGAACATATTCTGCATAACCACCATCATTGTAAACACCCAAAGATCTGGGCTTGTCACAAAGGTTTTCCTCGCCAACCCTGCAAGCTGGACATAGACCTTCGCCTATCCAAGGAAACACCAAAACTTTTTCATTCTTTACAAATCCTTCAACATCCTCACCCATACTCTCTACTATTCCAGCTACCTCATGTCCAGGAGTCAAGGGATACTTGACACCTCTATCAGTTGTTTTCATGAATGAACCGGCAGGACCCTCATATCCACCATCCCACAAGTGTATATCGCTATGACATACACCAGCTGATTCTACTTTAATGAGAACTTGGGAACCACGAGGTTTTGGAGTTTCAAGAGACTGGATTTCAAGAGGTTCTTTTACTTTTACTATTCTTGCAGCATTCACGTAGTGAGGTTATCAACATGTCATATAAGATAGTTTTGTGGAGAGTATCAGAATCCAGCAAGTCTTTAGATCAGATTGTAACACAGCTTATCAATTATTTTCTGAAAATCAAGGTTAGGTTTATTAGCAACAGAAAAACTAATCGAAAATATGAAGATAAGAATGTGGTGGGTTTCTATGGGAATCGCTGCAGGAGTGGTCTTTTATGCCATGTTATATCTAGGTACAGTTCTCTGTGTTCCAATGGAAAATGCTCCGTGTGTATCATTTTTGAAATAGGTTACCCTAGATTTATTTAAAACCATTGCAAAAACCTAGTCATGAGTTGTTCTGGAGAGACTGTTGAAATTGAGAATGAGTTCATTCAGATCAAACCATTAATTCTAGATCAATTAAAAAAAGCAAAATATGGAATTGCAGATCATGCAACTGTAGAACTATGCCACTGGACAAAAAAGTCATTCAAAGATGACGGTCAGTGTTACAAGCACAAGTTCTATGGCATTTCAACTCATAGATGTATGGAATTTTCTCCAGCTGGAATGTTTTGTGAAAACAGATGCGTATACTGCTGGAGACCAATGGAGTTTTACAGCGCCCTAAAAATGCCAGCAGAAAAGGTTGCTCCTCCAGAGGTCATCATGACTAACTTGATGGAAGAGCGGAGAAAGTTGATCATGGGCCACTACGGAGATCCAAAAAGTAACAAAGAAAAGCTTGATGAATCACTTCTTCCCAGCCATTATGCAATTTCATTATCAGGTGAGCCTACCATGTATCCTCAATTGCCAGATCTAATAAAATATCTAAAGAATCTACACAATACCAAGTCAATTTTCCTTGTAACCAATGGTCAGGAACCTGAAATGATAGAAAGACTAAGGGACGAAGATGCCTTGCCAACACAGTTGTATTTATCAACAAATGCCCCAAACTCCGAGATATTTACACTTGTAAACAGACCCAAGTACAAAGATGCATGGGAGAGATGGAATACAAGTCTAGAAATGCTTGCAGATCTTGATACAAGAACTGTACTACGGTTCACTTTAATCAAAGGTTATAATGCTGATGAAAAGTTGATTCCAGAATATGCCGATATGATAGCACGTTCTGCCGCACATTTCATAGAAATAAAATCATACATGCATGTAGGAAGATCAACCAACAGACTAGAATATTCAAACTCTCCAGACATGTTAGAGATAAGACATTTTGCAAATGAGCTTTCAAAACAGAGTGAAGTATATTCGATCATGGATGAAAGTGACATGTCAAGAATTGTTGTTCTTCAAAATCAAAAACGATTCACGGATCGCTGGATTTCTTCTTATTCAGATACCAATTAGAAAAAATTTTCAATGCCAAATACCTATGAGAGATTTTGTTTTTTTCTGCAAGTTGAGAATATGTTTTATTCTTCCCAGATGGAATAAAAATAGGATCAAAACCCCATCGTTTACCATGTTCTCTTTTTGATATGATTCCATTCACATCAGCACTGAACAAATGCACATCGCCGTATTTTTCACAATACGCAATAACTGATCTAAATATTGCATCACGTTTCATGGATACAAGTCTTAGAATCCCTTTGTTGCCAATAGTATCAAATACAAATGATGAATAGGGCCCTGGAAATCCATTTAATGATTTTATGAAAAGACCTGCGTCTTCAACAATCACTGGTCTTGAACGGATGGAAAATGCTTGCATGGCTTTATGTGTTGCAATTTCTTCCAAAGTATCCGCCTGGATTTCTTGGAGACGGTATTTTAAAAATTTCAGTTTTAGACCAAATTCTAATGCAATATCTTTTGCTTCTTCAAACTTG
>JAGWGC010000082.1 GCA_028867615.1 Nitrososphaerota archaeon
TTTGTAATATTTCTGCTCATGATTGGTTACAATCAGTACTTTTACTGGATTCCAATACTTCCGGTATTTTGCATATCTGCATCAATACTAATCATGAATATCTTGGAACGTCTTAACAAGAGAAATCCGAACAAGGTCTTGCCTTCTATTGTATTTTTAGGGCTTGCTATATTTGGATTGGCAAGTACCATTCTAGTTATCAGTGTAAATGTGACAAACTCTGAATTCCAGACCACGTCATTTATTCTACAAAATGTACATGGTAATGATACTACAGTACTTGCCAGTCCTACCTATGCATGGATTTTACATTATGTATTTCATAAAGAAAACATACCCAACGATTATTCGTTTGTATTGTTTAATCATATCCAGACTGGGAAAATACTTCTTGTGGCTGATCCCCACTTTTTAATAGATCTCGGAAGAGGAAAACAATTGCAACAAATCTATAATGATTCTAAAACAATAGCCACATTTGATGAAGATCTATCAAAATATGACATGTCTGTATATCCATATTCTAACATAAAGATGAATGTTGATGGAGAGAACATCCAAGTCAAAATGAAATGAATCTAAAATTGCCCCTAAAGTCAAGTATGTTTCCATATGCTCGTACTCGATCTATTGTTGCAATGCGATAACATGTGTTTAACATTTCAAATCATGATTCTTTCGTTGTCCTAACTAGGAGAAAACATACGTCAGTCTTTTAAACAAGTGTGAGACCGTACACTTCAAGAGATGAACTTCATACATATTGCGATGATTCTGGAATCTAATGTTGCAGGTAACATTGTTCATGAACAATGTGTAACAATTCTTTATTTGCAGAATATGGGAGATCATACGAAATGGATCTAAGGATTTTACTCTTTGTCTCTATTGTTGCAGTGCTGGTTTTTCCGCAATATGCTTTTTCCGTTGAGCCTGACTCGAACAGTTCTGATACTGTCATGTTTAGTTCTACCAATTCCACTATCGTCGCCAATACAAATGCTGTAATTGATTCTACATCAAGTACAGTTACATCAAATCTTGACACCTCGAACCAAGGTTCTCCTGTATCGTTCACTGTCCGAGTCATGGATACATCAAATTTGCCGACAATTGCCTCTGGGATTGTAACCTGGAGTGATGGCAATCTTGGCGGTACATTCAACCCCTCTTCCTGCACCATTTCATCCGGCAGTTGTACCGTATCATATACACCTCCTACAAATTATGGTGGCTTGATAACAATAACCTCGAATTATGGTGGGGATACCACCCATTCTACTAGTACTGGAACATTCACCTTGACTGTAACTACACTTCACAGTGTTACCACTACAATAACCTCTGCTACAAGTTCTGGGTCTCAAGTACAATTCACCGCAACGCTTGTTGATACATCCAATCCACAAATTACTCCCACAGGTTCTGTAACCTGGAGTGATGGCAATCTTGGCGGTACATTCAGCCAATCTTCCTGTGTTCTTTCATCCGGCAGTTGTACTGTTTCATACACCCCTATTGCAAATTATGGAAGCAACATATTGATAACTACTAATTATGAAAGTGATGGAACGTTTTCTACTAGTACTGGAACCTTTACCTTGTTGGTACATCCTTTGTCCAGTACTACTCTTACAGTAACGCCAAGCACTGCTACTGTAAACCAGGGATCTCAGGTACGGTTTACCGCTACAGTGGCGGATGTTTCTAAATTGTCAACAGTTCAAACAGGTTCTGTAACCTGGAGTGATGGCAATCTTGGCGGTACATTCAACCCCTCTTCCTGCACCATTTCATCCGGCAGTTGTACTGTCTCATATACTCCTACTACAACTACGTCAAATCTAGTAACAGTTACTGCTGCATATGCAACAAATAATGAATACTCTGGCAGTACTGGGACATCTATTTTGACAATAAATTCTCTACCTGGTACAACTACAATAGTTACACCAAGCACTGCTACAATAAACCAAGGATCTCAGATACAGTTCACTGCCACAGTGGCTGATACATCCAACCCACAAATTACTCCCACAGGTTCTGTAACCTGGAGTGATGGCAATCTTGGCGGTACATTCAACCCCTCTTCCTGCACCATTTCATCCGGCAGTTGTACCGTGTCATATACAGCGCCTCTTAATTATGGTGGTACAATAGCAATCACTACTAATTATGGTGGGGATACCACACACTCTGGCAGCACCGGCACATCTGCTTTGGCGTTAGATATGCTACATAATACAATTACCACTGTTACACCTAATACTGCTACAGTGGCACAGGGATCCAAGGTACAATTCACCGCAACACTTGCAGACACTTCCATCTCGTCAATTGTAACTGGAAGTGTAACCTGGAGTGATGGCAATGCAGGAGGTTCCTTTGATGCTACTTCATGCGTGCTTTCATCTAATGCCTGCACTGTATTTTATACTCCATCAGCATCTTCTACAAATACAGTTACAATCACTGCTACATATGGAGGGGATAGTACACACTCTGGTAGTTTTGGTACTGCACAATCTACTATAATCACACTTCCACATTCGCTCTTGTTGAGTACTGATCAGTCATACTATGCATATGGTGATGTAGTCACACTTTCTGTAAATCTTCCAGGCCAAAGCTTGCAAAGTATTGCAGTTGGGGTGTCAAATCCAAGTGGTGACAATATCATATCAAGAACTATAACTACTGATGAAAATGGTACTGGCTCTTTACAGTTCAAGATACCTGATACATATCAGACTGGTGTCTATCAAGATATTGTGAATGCAAATGTTGATGGTAGAAACTATACAAATTCAACCGAGTTTAACGTAATCAAATCACGCGGTGTTTCTATTGACTCAGTACAAATCACAAATCAACAAGGAAATCCAATTTCAATTCTACCACAGGGCCAAAATGGATTTGTCAAGGTTTCACTCTCATCAGGAGAAAGAATGCCCGCCCTCTTGACCCTCAACCTATTTGATGCAAACCAAAGCAGCCTTGGTACCACATCCATAAAATCTATCTTAAACCCCGGAACATCTCAGATGACTCTCTCATTTTTCATACCGTCAAATGTACAAGTAGGGGTAGCAAATGTCTTCACTGATGTATATTCAGACTGGCCAAATAATGGTGGGACACCACTTACTGCAGAGTCTTGTCTTGCAGCAGATCTTCAGGATGTATCAACACTTCCTACCTCATATGTTCCATCTGCACCACATGCATGTACAACTTCCACCAGCAAAGTACCAGGAGCTGGAAACGTATTATCTACTGCAATGACAAATAACCAAGCTGAAGTTACACTCGGAGTTGCAATCCAAAACGACTCTATGACATTTATGAGTCCTACTCAGGCTCATCTTCTTGCACTTGCATATGAAAATAACACTGGCCAAAATGTGGCCAACAATTCTGTAGGAACAGTAAATGTAAATCTTGGCAGTCTTGGTACAAATGGAACAAGTGCTGGAACTTTTGGTAATACTACAGAAGTTGGACCTGCACAATTTACAACCCTGGCAGGTCCCAATATTCAAAATAATCCTATGGCGCTGAAAATTTTACAGGAAATCCAAGCATCAAAGAAACAAGTGGCAAATATACTGGGGAACCAGACAGCAGCACAACTTGATCAGCAGTTGGTCCTGCAGCAGCGACAATCTGCTGCCAGTCAGCTCAAACAAGACCTATCTGCGCTCGCAGTGGCAAGTGCCTCTACCACGCCGGATGCAGCATATGCCAACTTTCTTACAACAGTAACTGACAACAGGACCCAATCTGTATTTCAAGATGAATTTAATTTCATGAAACAGAGAATTGCAGTTGCAAATACTGCAATGCAGTCTGTTATTAGTGGTGGTGGAAGCTTGGATCAAGCACTTGTAACATTTAACAAATATGCCACTGTAAATCACGTTCAAATGGTCAGCCTGAACAATGAACTAAATGTTGCATATGGTCTTGCAGACAGCAAAATACAGTCTTGTTTTAACAATGCGGGACAACTAACTGTTGTAAATGGGGTAAACCCATGTGTTGCAAATATTGAAAACAATTCTACCGGACCAACCGGAATCTCCATCGTGTCGGTACAACCAACCGACCAGCAAGGAAATCCAATATCTTTAATCCCTAGAGGGCAAACAGGATACGTAAAAGTTGTAATTGATTCCAACGTGAGCGTGCAATCCCTTATAACAGTAAATATCTTTGATTCTAATGTGAGCAGTCTTGGTACTGCATCTGCCCAGTATGCGCTAAGCCCGGGACGATCTGAAGTAATCCTACCTTATTATGTTCCAGCACAATCTGGAACTGGGCTTGCCAGCGTTTATGCAAATGTATTTACTGACTGGCCAAACAAAGGAGGAATATCACAATCAAATGAACTATCATATTTTGTCGGTCTTTCATAATGCAAATCACAATGGACTGTTTCTTGCTGTGATTGTGTTACTAGCACTACCTGTAGTCTCAAACTCGTTTGCTCAGGAGGAACAGTCCATTGCGATTACTACTGACAAGGATCATTATGTGCCAGGTGATACTGTTACGTTAAATGGCACCGTGACAGGACAACCAAACGCACTTGTTGCCTTGCAAATAAAAGACTCGTCTGGAAACTTGATATTAATCAGAACTGTGTCATCTGATCAAAACGGGAACTTTGTACTCCAGTTTAAACTCCCTCCTACTGCAACATCTGGAGATTTCAACATCATTGCCAGTGCAAAAGTAAATGGATTTGTTGTAACACAAACCAAGACCATGACTGCAACAGTTCCTGAATTTGGTCCGCTTGCAATGCCTCTATTTGGAATATCTTTTATAATGATTATTATTCTATTTACTTTTTCAAACAAGTTCAAAAGTAATATCTAGTGTAACACACAAAATCTATTACAAACGTTATCATTACTATTGCATGAATTTTGGCCTTTGTTTCATGTGTGGCAGACACAGGGAACTTGATGCATATTACTCGGTAAAGTATGGAAAGACAGTTGAGATTTGTATTAATTGCTTTAGATCAAAACCGCTTGACTGAATCTGAAAAGTTGAAAAGTTTTATCACCTATATTTTCACCCAATGTGACATGACCGGTGTTTTGATGTGAGTTCATCGGTGTCAGTGATATTATCTGATCATGTTATTTTTTATATTTGATATACAAAGGTAAGCATATAAGTCAGAAAGTGATAGTATGATTACCAAGTGAGTAGATGAGAAGTTGAAAGAAGAAGAGTGCAAGGTTCTCCTTGATTCCCTGAAGGCCTGCCCTATTGATAATACCTTTAAAATTATTGGAAAGAAATTCACCGTCCATATTTTGCGTAACATGACAAAGCTAGGCCAGAACAGATTCAACCAATTTCTGGATTCTGTGGAGGGGATAAACCCAAAGACCTTGTCTGCAAGATTGCGTGAAATGGAAAAAAATGGAATAATTGAGAAGCGAGTCTATGCAGGTACGCCTGTAAAAATTGAATATGCTATTACAAAAAAGGGATTGGCCCTGAACCCTATACTGGAGTCCATGGCTGCCTTTTCCATGCAGTATTGTGCCAAGGATGTATTCAAGGATGGAAAACCACGGATCTTAAAAGAGATCTATTCAAAACCTCTAGAAACTGTATGAGTATATCTGATTTTTTAGGCAAAAGATTTGGTGTAGATTACTATCGGTTAATCTGATATACATGAAGTCACTTGCCATTTTAAATACTTTCTAGTGTATAGTAACTATACAAATGATATCGACTAAACAGGAACTTGCAATTGAAAAAGGCAAGACGTGCTTGCATGATGGAAAATCACACGGTCCATTCGTAACTGACAGTGTTCGTGGAGAGATCTTATGTGTAAGATGTGGGGCAGTTCTTGCAGACAAGGTGGAGGACTATGGACCTGAACAAAGATCATTTTCAGTGGACGATTACAATGCTGGTACAAGAACAGGGCTTGGCTCTGCACTGTCTATTCATGACAAGGGATTGTCTACTATAATTGGAAACACTGACCGTGATGCATCCGGGAATTCTATATCTACATACATGAAATATACCTTCAACAGGCTGCGTACTTGGGACAGCCGGAGTAAATCAAATTCTACAGAAAGGAATCTGCGTTCTGCATTTGTAATAATGAGCGCGATCCAGTCCAAGATTGATGTATCTGATGCAGTAGTTGAGCGAGCTGCATACTTGTATAGAAAAGCACTGACAAAAAATATCATACGAGGAAGAACAATCTCTGGAATGATTCTCTCTGCATTATATGTAGCATGCCGAGAGTCTGGAGTGCCAAGGACTCTGCAAGATGTATCTAGTGCGGGAAACATTTCATTCAAAAATCTGTCTAGACACTATAGGGTGTTTGTCAAGGCATTGGA
>JAGWGC010000083.1 GCA_028867615.1 Nitrososphaerota archaeon
TTGACTTTGGGCCGAATGTTACGTGCAACAAAAAGAGTAGGAAGAGGCATTGGATCAATTAGGCAAGATGTCAATGTGTCAATAGAAGGAGGTGGTTCAGTAATAGAAGTAAAAGGTGTACAAAAATTAGATCAGTTAGAAAAAGTTATCGAGTACGAGGCAAAAAGACAGCATGGTCTTAAAATCATTGCCGAGAAATTAAGAACATTAAAAATTGAAAAAATATCGAAGGTGCAGGATGTAAAAGATGTATCAAACATATTCAAAAGCTGTAAATCAAAAACTATCCAAAAATCTCTTTCAGAAGGTTCCTCAATAAAGGCAATGAGAATCAAAGGATATGCGGGGATGTTTGGATGGGAGCCATATCCAGGAATAAGATTAGGAAAACAGTTAGGCGAGCTGGTCAGATTTTTTGGCTTGGGCGGTCTGTTTCATTCTGACGAACTACCAAACTATGGTATTGAAGAGTCAGAAATTCAAGAAATAAGAAACATGCTTGACATAAAATCTAGTGATGCATTCATCATCTTGGCTGGCAATGAGAGAAAACTTGACACAGTAATTGAATCCATCATAAAACGAATTGAAGATGCAAGAAATGGAATACCCGCAGAGACGAGAGCCGCTACAATCACAGGCGAGACAGTGTTTCTACGACCAAGACCAGGTTCTTCTAGGATGTATCCAGAGACAGACATACCACCAATTATTGTAAACAACATAGAGATAGATCAAGCAAGAGATAAAATTCCAAAATCATGGGAAGAAAATCTCATAGCATTACAAAAGCAATATGAATTAAATCAGCAACTCTCAGCCCAGATATTTGACTCGGAATATCTAGATCTGTTTGAGACAATATGCAAAGACAAGAGAGTGTCTCCCAATTTTGTGGCCTCGACTCTTTGTGGTACAATTACAAACTTGGAGAGAAGAGGAATGGATCAAGAATTAAAGACTGGAGATATTTTAGAGGCTTTTAGATTAGTGGCAGAGGAAAAGATAGCAAAAGAGTCACTTGAGATGATATTTGAGAGCATAATGAGTGGAAAATCAAAAACGATCATGGAAGCAATCAAGTCTAATGCGTTAAGCGCAATAGGGGATACAGAATTACATAAAATATTAGATGAATTGATAATGTCTAATTTGAAAATAATTGAAGATCAGGGACTAAGATCTATGGGACCATTAATGGGTTTGGCCATGAAAACATTACGCGGTAAAGTAGATGGTCAGAAATTAAATCAGTTATTAGAAGACAAGATAAAGATCAAGATAGATAGAAAATAAACAAAAGGTGCGGGAGGTGGGATTTGAACCCACGAACTCCTAAGAGATAAGGTTCTGAGCCTTACGCCGTTGACCAGGCTAGGCGACCCCCGCAACAACGTGAGAATTAAGATCCTACAATAAGTTCTTTTTTATATTCACCTACCATTTGAGGTCATTCATTTCCATTGATCATTTTATCAATTACAGGCACCGCATTTTTTAGCTCGTGGATCCTTGTAGCCCTATTGTCATCAAATGATTCATTCCAAGGTTGTGAGTAAAGTATCACAGATTTTCCTTCATCTAGCATGCTTTTTGCATTAAGTGGAGAATCATCAATGAATACATCGTAATCTAGTCGTGATTTTTCTATTCCTTCCAATACACCAACATAGTTTTTGAAATTTATTTTATGTAGTTTAAGCCAGTTTTTTACATCATTATGCGTAGATTCATCTCTTGCTGTTACAATATCAACAGTACCAAGATTTGATAGTTGTGTAGTTGCATGTGCAATATTGCTTTCGGTAGGGGGCATATTTTTCCAAGATTTCCAACAAATTGAAAGCTCATTATAAAAATCAAATTTATCTATACTGTGGTTTCTCCAAAAATCCCACTCAGATATTTGAGATTTCAATATCGTTGGTCTTATTTTATTACTATATGATAACCACGATGTGATTACATCTGCTAAAACTCCATCTACATCAAGCGCTATTCTCAAAGTCACTAACCCCTGCTAAAGCTATCTTTTAGTTCTTCAAGCAATTTACGTTGGTGCTTATCTATCTTGGTAGGTATATTGATAACAAGTCTGACATATTCATCTCCCCTACCCCTTCCACTCTGACGAGGAAGTCCTTTTCCTTTTAGTTTAACTATTGTGTTCGGTTGACTTCCTGATTCTACCTCAAGTTTTTCCGGTCCCTCTAATGTTTCAACCAAAATATTCTTCCCCAATGTTGCATCAATCATTGAGATATTTGCATCGTAGAAAATATCAGCTCCGTCTCTCTTGAATTTATCATGCGGTTGTACTCTTATTCTAACAATTAGATCTCCATTTAGACCATTTTGAACTGATTCGCCTTCACCTTGGATTCTGTATTCTCCATCCTCTACTCCAGGAGGAATTTCAAATGAAAATTTCTTTGTTGCTTTTTGTTTGCCAGATCCCTTACATTTTGAGCATGGTCTTTCTATTATCTTGCCTTGTCCCCTACAGGTATTACATGGTTGTACGGTTACAAATGTAGAAAATCCATTACTTCGTGATGTTCTGGTTTGACCCTGACCATTACATACAGAGCATGTCCTCACAGATGTACCAGGAGCACAGCCTGATCCGTTGCAAGTATCACAGTTTACTAGTCGTGGCAGGTCAATTTCTTCTTTTTTCCCCTTGAATGCTTCTTCAAGTGTTAATACTGTTTCATACACAAGATCAGAACCTCGTGATCTTCCAGATCCTCCAAAATCAAATCCGCCGAATCTAAATCCACCACCTCTACCAAAAATAGACTCAAAAATAGACTCAAAACCACCAGTGCCTCCAAAGATATCTTCAAAGTTAGCTTTGGAACCTTGAAAAATATCATCTGTACTATATTTTCCATCTACGCCAGCATGACCATGAGTATCATAGATTTTACGTTTTTCCACATCAGATAATACAGCATACGCTTCTGAAATTTCCTTAAAGTGCTCTGCAGCATCAGGTGATTTGTTTTTATCAGGGTGAAATTTTAGAGCAAGTTTTCGATATTGAGATTTTATCTCATCTGGATTCGAGCTTTTTGAAACTCCCAGAACCTCATAATAATCACGTTTAGCACTCATGATAATTCAACTTGTGTCTATTCCCTTGTATAAATATCAGTTTGGTGAATTACCTGCATCTTGCCCAGTCGCACCATGTTCACTTTGGGTAGTTGCCTCCGGTCCACCTTGTGCAGCTGCGCCGGGTGGTGGTGTGACATTTTTGTAAAGTTCAGTACTAATATCGTTTATCAATTTGGTTAACGAATCAAGTTTTGGCTTTATTTCTCCAACACTTTTGTCAAGAACATCTTTTAGTTCTTTTATTGCATTACTTACCTGAACACCCTGATCTTGTGATATCTTGTCTTTCTGTTGACTAATCAAAGTTTCAGCTGCATAGATAGATTGTTGTGCTTCATTTTTGATCAATACCTCTTCTTTCTTCTTTTTGTCTTGTTCAGCGAAGAGTTCAGCATCTTTTGTCATTTTTTCTATATCTCCTTTGGCAAGTTTTGTGCTTGCAGTAATAGTTATTTTTGCTTCTTTTTGTGTAGCTAGATCTTTTGCTGTAACATTGAGTATGCCATTTGCATCAATATCGAATTTGACCTCAATTTGTGGAATACCTCTGGGAGCCGGAAGAATTCCTGAAAGATTAAAGCTTCCAAGGGACACATTATCTGCAGCCATTGGTCTCTCTCCTTGAACTACATGTATAGTTACAGCAGTTTGGCTATCCGCGGCAGTTGTGAAAACTTTGCTCTTTGAGGTAGGAATTGTAGTATTCCTGTCAATTATGGGTTCTCGTAATCCTCCTAACACTTCTAAACCAAGTGTAAGAGGAGTGACATCAAGAAGTACAATATCACTTGTAACTTCACCACCAATAATTCCTGCCTGAACCGCAGCACCTAAGGCAACTGCTTCCATTGGGTCTATTCCTGCTTCAGGTTCTTTTCCCATTAAATTAGCGACAAATTTTTTGACCAGAGGAATTCTAGTAGGACCACCAACCAAGATGATTTTACTAATATCAGAAGGAGTAAGCTTTGCATCTTCCATAGATTTTGTAACAGAAGGTCTGCATCTTTCCACTATTGGGTTGATGAGTTCCTCAAACTTTGCTCTAGTTATTTTTAATTCAAGGTTCTTTGGTCCCGAGGATTGATCATATGATATGAATGGTAAGTTGATATCTGTTTCAAATATTGAGGAGAGCTCAATCTTTGCCTTTTCAGCAGCTTCTCTTACTCGCACCATCGCTGCATTATCTTTTGAGATATCAATTCCAGATGTTTTTCTAAAACTGTCAACAATGTAGTCAATCAAAACTTTATCCATGTCTGTACCTCCAAGTTGAGTATCTCCAGAAGTACTCATGACTTCAAACACACCACCACCCATTTCCATTATAGTTACATCAAGTGTTCCTCCACCCAAATCAAATACCATAATTTTCATATCTTGTTTCAATTTGTCTAGGCCAAAGGCAAGTGCAGCAGCAGTAGGTTCATTAATTATTCTCACAACATCAAGACCTGCAATTTGTCCAGCGTCTTTGGTTGCTTGCCTCTGATTATCATTAAAATATGCAGGTACTGTGATTACAGCTTTCTCAACCTTGTCCCCAGTAAATGCCTCAGCATCTCGCTTTATTTTCTGTAGAATGAATGCAGAAATTTGTTGAGGTTTGTATTCTTTATCATAAATTTTAAAAAAATGATCTGTTCCCATCTTTCTTTTTGCTGCTACTACTGTACCTTCTGGATTGGTTACTGCCTGTCTTCTAGCTGGTTCACCAACTATGAGTTGACCATCTTTTGTGAGCCCTACAACAGAAGGAAATGCTTTTCCCCCAACAGTGGTTCCTTCTGACGCTGGAATAAGAGTAGGTTTTCCGCCCAGCATAACAGCTGCAGCAGAATTACTTGTTCCCAAATCAATACCAATAATTTTAGCCATTTACATTCATCTCTTTGATATTTCTCTTAGATATCTCCACTAAGCTTGGTCTAATAACTCTCTCTTTCAAAATATATCCTTTACGGAATTCTGCAGTGATGGTATTATCATCCAATGTTGAATCTTCTTTTATAGATATTGCCTCATGCAATTTAGGATCAAAGATCTCGCCTACCGCTTCAATCGATTTTACTCCAAATTCGGCTAGAAACGTATCCATATTTTTCAAAATAGCATCTAAACCTTGAATATTTGCATCTTGTTTTGACAAAATATCTACTGCACGTACAAAATCATCATATATTCCAAGAAATTTGAGAATGACACCATCAGTAATCGAGTTGACACGATTCTGAATATCAACATCTGATCGTTTCTTTAGATTTTCAAAATCTGCAAGCAGGTATTGAATTTTTTTTTCATAAGAAGAGACCTTTTCTTTTTCTCGTTCTAGTTGAACTTTCATTGTTTCAAGTTCCTGGGATGATTCCATTTCGTCTTTGTTGTTACGATATTCTTGGTTTTCGGTTAAATCATTTTGAGATGCATCAGGTGTGTCAAACATGCTATTATTTTTTAAAACATACCCTTATTATAATATCTCACAAAGAGGATTTGTTTTAATTACGATAACATCAGAGTCTTTTCCATTTTTAGTAATCTTCTCATAATCGAATTTTGAGCATGCCACTATGATTGTGGTCTTATCACTATGGAAAATATCTAATTCTTGCCCTTGATGTATCTCTACATCACCTATGTAATCACGTAGTTTTGTAACAAGAGAGTTTAACATATCTACCTTGTCTCCTCTCATCTCGTAAGAGTCCTGAGTCCATACCAAAACCACTTTGGTTCTACTTGCTTTTAGTTCATTTTTTTTCAACGTCGAACGAATTTCGTCAATTAGTCTCTTGACATAACCTTCGATTCCCTTTATGCTTCCATTTACCAGATACATCATAGTACCTGCACCTTCTACAGATGTACCAAGTGATCTTAAATCATATAGTCCATTTGTCATATCATCAAGAAACAGATCATTGTATTCAGTAAGAACAAGGTCATTTCTTGTTTGAGAATCCTGCGCGAACTTGGAAACTTCCAGAACACTTGATAAACTTGCAAATTGAGTAAGAATTTTAATTGCATGTAAGATTTCAGCTGAAGATATAGATACAAACTTTTTTCCTTTTTTATCAGATTCCAACAGTTTGGCAAGCTTGTCATCGTCTTTTGCATTAAATGAACCAATAATTTCAGGAGTGTTATTTTTTGAAAGAGGATAATAAAAGTATGATATGCTTTTGCCCATTTCAAGACCAGAGACATGTTCAAGCAGAGAAATAGTTTCGTTATTTCCCCCTATACC
>JAGWGC010000084.1 GCA_028867615.1 Nitrososphaerota archaeon
CCTCTGTGGATGACGCAATGGCTGCATCTAAAAGAGATTGGTGTAACATTCTATCAGGCATTGGAAATCCTATACATCCTCTCAGTTTTTCTTTTTTATTTAGCGTGACAAATACTCCTGATTTGTACGCAAACTTGGATTTGATCTCTTTTGATAATTCTATTTTTTTTCCTTCTTTGAGATATTCTGTAACAACTAGGCGTGCAGTTTTTACCAATCTCTGGCCGTCTTCATCTAGTACACTCAATTTATTCTATCATTTAGTTTCATTACAAATTCTTGAAGTTTTTTAAAATGAGTTCCTTCCCAGTAAATCTTTTTACAAGAGTCACACATCCAAAACTTTTTTTCTCGCTCTAGTACGCCTTCTGGAATTTTTCCTATAATACGATATTTTTCAACTGGTTGCAGGTTACCATTGCATAAAATACACCTAGAATTGTTTGTATCTGCCACAAATATACCGAGATTAACCTTTGCATTTATCTGCATAATTTGTTCTGATTCATCACTTCCTCTGATGAGAATAAATTCAATCTCTTGCTTTTCTGCCTTTTTGGTAAGCTGCTCATCTTTTGTTAAAATTATGCGCTTTTCATTTTTTGCTATCAAAATCAGTTTGTCATCCTCAATTGAGGAGAAATACTTTGAATCATATCCAAGAATTCTCAATTTTTTTGCCAAATTGCCTAACATTGAATCCACAATAAAATTTGGTTTGTGTGTGCTCAATAGTATGCATCTCCATGACCGGCTTCTACTATGTGACTTTCTCCTGTAGGAAGTACTCTGGTAAAGTCATCAATTGAAATTGCTCTCACTATTTCCTCCTTCTCTTTGAACTTCATGAATTCTAGTTTCACTTTCTTTGCAAACTCTGCCATGTCCATCCCGGATGGCTCTATTGTAATATAATAGATGCAATTTTTCTTGATTGCTTGCGGTGTTCCGCACATCAAGAGATAATTTTCATCTTTTTCGTACAAGCCGATTGCTAGCTGTAATGTAGTTACCTGTACAAAATTCCTAGATCCTTCGATTACAAATGATCCTTTTGCAATGAACTGTCCGCTTGGTGCAGCAGTCTTGATTTGATCCGGTTTGACCCAATATGCATTTAATCCGTATATGCCTGCTTTCCACGCTCTACTGAAACATACAGTAGCTTGTGAAACTTCTTTTACGCTGGCAAGATCATGCTCTGTACTTTCTCTTAAAAGAAAAAATGGTGATCCCACAATCTCTGCATGGAATACCATATCATTCTTGTTAAGATGTTTCCTGATTACTGCAGAATTTGAGGAGGAATCGCGTCCTCCTATTGCTAGGCGACCATCTGAGGTGATAAACCACCTGTATCTTTCAAACCACTCCTTCTTTTTCTGAACTGCAAATACGATGGAATTCTGTGCAATGCTTGCTTGTTTTTTGACAAGCTCCAAGCTTTTCTCAGTTTTTTTCTTTTCTAAATTAATTGTATCAGTTGCCCTCATCTGTTTCTTTGACTCGTTAAACAATGTTGAAGCAATTGCCTGAATTGATGACTGTGGATCAACCTTAATTTTTTCTCCGATGATATTTATCAGAAAAATACCGTTCTCTTTTGTTGTGTGGGAGTCGTATTTCTCCAATAATGGCTGGATGGATGGATCTGAAATAGATGTTATGCCAGTATATGATATCTCAAGGAGGGCCTTTGCTACGCTAGAGATTGAGCTTGATCTTTCTTTTACTAGTAAAATTGCTTTATTTTGCTCTTCAAGTTTATGCTCAAGCTCTGTAATTTTTTGGTTTGCGGTAGTAGATTGAGATGATTTACCATGCTCAAGAAGGTTTTCAGAAAAAAGTGAATCTAATCCCTCCATGAAGCTAGATACTTTTACTGCATTGCTCCTCTGGGTCATGTCACCAAGGGGTATGGGAATTACATCTGAATTTTTTACATCGCGTATTATGTATGCATCATGATTTCCTGTTATCACTTTGTCAATCAAACCTTTTGTTGCCTGGAAAATATCTTCGATTTCTTTGTCTGATAATGTATTTCCCAACTTGTCTGGATCCAGATTACTTGTTCGAATGATCTCTTCTGCATATTTTCCTGGCAGTCCTAATGTTCTTCCTATCCATCTTACAATTGGTGTGGAACTTGTTTTGATCTCTTCAATATTTTTCTCTGTGACCTCTAAAACATTTAATCCCGAAGATGGGGGTGGTACATAATTCAATCCTACTGCGAGCCTTCTATGTCTGACATCAATTGAATGCAGTAAGGACAGAATCTTCATTTCTTTATTGCATAGTATAATGTTGCCATCCCCGAAGAACTCCCCAACTAGAATAAATTCTTGGTCAAATCCTGAGAATGTTACATAAACAATTCGTTCACTTCCAAGCTGTTTTATTTCTGTTATCTTGCTGCGTAAAAGATCATTTCTTAATCGTTTTACCAGCCGATTCTCTTCCATTTGATTTATCTTTATTCCAGTTATCCACAAACCAAAAGTAGAGAACATGACAAGCAAATCTGGTTTTTCTGCATGATGTAACTTGAAAAGAAGGCTGCTTCGACTTATGCCATAAATATTGCTCACATAATAGTCCTTTACCTGCCTGCTCATCTCCGTAATTAGATAACGTAATTCTATACCTGCAAGTGTCATGATACCTAACTCTTCTAGCCATTGATTTACCTTTACTATTGTAACCAAACATTTTAAACGGGATTAATCCGAGTGATTTTGAAAATTTAGTTGGTAAGACATCCAAAGAAAAAAGAAGACGAGAAATCTAATGGTGGTGATACTACAAAGGATAATCCTGTAGAATCACCGCCTAGTCCAACTGACGAGTCAAGGAGAAAGAGCGGACTGGATAAATTATTCTGGTTACGAGTAGGTCTGGGAGTTCTTGCAGGATCACTTTCTGCACTAATTGGGAGTAGTCAATCAATTGAATCATCTAGAATGGTATTGGGCTTTGGAATAATGATAATACTGTTCATTGTTTCCTATGTCATAGCAAA
Source organism: Nitrososphaerota archaeon (assembly GCA_028867615.1). GTDB lineage: Archaea > Thermoproteota > Nitrososphaeria > Nitrososphaerales > Nitrosopumilaceae > Nitrosotalea. The sequence continues at coordinate 3,026 of JAGWGC010000084.1, forward strand.
ATCAATGAGAATTCCTATTATTCCCGCAGACAAGAAAAAACTCATTACAACCGGGTATGGAAGCTATTTTCTAATGTTTATCTTTTGTTGGATACTAGTAAACACGCTAATTCATCCAGATGTAGGAATTCTAACAGTCAGGTAGTTCTAAATATTAAACTAGTTTTCATTAAATTAATGTGGCAACATAAAACCCCGGGAATTCCAGATGAATTATTTGAAAGGGTAGATGATGTGCCAATTACAAAAGAGGAAGTTCGTGTTATCCAAATAAGCAAGGCAAGACTCTCATCTGGACAGACAGTATATGACGTTGGATGTGGCAGTGGATCAATATCAATAGAATCTGCACATCAAGTAGGACCTACTGGAAAAGTTTTTTCAGTAGATATTGATCCAAATGCAGTAGAGCTTACAAAGAAAAACTTGAAAAAATTCCAAATTTCTAACGTGTCTGTCATTTTGGGAAATGCAATACAAAAAATTAGTGAGCTACCAATAGCTGATGCAATATTCATTGGTGGTACGGGTGGAGAGACTGCTGAGATAATAAAACTATGTGAATCAAAGCTAAAACAAGGGGGCAGAATAGTGATAGGAACAATTCTTGTTGAAACACTATATTCTGTGCTAAATACCATTGAAAAACTATCATTTTCATCAGTTGATATAATTCAGATAACTATATCCAAGAGCAAAAAAACTTCGACAGGTACCATGTTTCTTGCAAGAAATCCTGTAACCATAATATCTGCAACCAAAATCTAGACTTTAATTAGGTACGACTTTGATTTCAATTAATGTTTGATCTTGTCTGTGTTGGCTGTGGCCCTGGCGATCCAGAGCTTTTAACAGTAAAGGCAGTCAAGGCGATACAAAACGCTGAGGTTATAGCATGTCCTACCTCTAAAGAGGGCAAACCCAGTATCGTTTATTCTATAATTGAATCATTAGTAGACAAGTCCAAGAAACCAGAAGTTGTTAACTTAGTTTTTCCAATGGTTAAAGAAAAAGATACTCTGGAAAACAGTTGGTTACAAAATGCCCAAGTCATTGCAGAAAAGGTTCTTTCTGGTAAAAAAGTGGTCTATCTTACAGTGGGTGATCCGTATCTCTACAGCACATGGATTTACATTGATAGGGAATTACATACAAAATATCCAGAGATAAAGATAAGCGTCATACCTGGAATTGTATCCATGTTTACCTTTGCATCCAAGGTGGGAATCAGTCTTGCCGAAGGTGCCGAAACCATGGCAGTTATTCCCTCTTGTTATGATTTATCAAGGGTCAAAGAGACTGCAAAGAATTGTGATACCATGATATTTCTAAAAGATGGAAGATATTTTGATCAGGTTATATCATTACTTCGAGAAGCTGGATTTCCAGACAGTTCAATTTTTGCAATTGGCCAAGATATAGGAACTGATCAGGAAATAATCAAAAAGTTAACTCTGGGTCAAGTTACAAAAGATACAATGACTACAAAATACTTTTCAATCATGGTGGTCAAACGTGCGTAAAGTATACTTTGTTGGCTGTGGTCCTGGTGACCCAGAATTAATAACGGTAAAAGCAAAAAAACTGATCCAAAAGGCCGACGTTGTAGTATATTCTGGTTCGCTCATTCCACAAGAAATAATCAAGATGTGCAAAAAATCACAACTCCATGATGCTGCAAAACTAGTAAGAGAAGATATTTTTAAAATTCTAAAAGAAAATGCACTAAAAGGAAAACTCGTTGTTAGGTTACATGATGGGGATCCTAGCATATACGGAGCAATAAGGGAGCAGACAGACAATCTCAAAAAAGAAGGAATAGACTATGAGGTAGTACCTGGAATTACGTCATTTCTGGCGTCTGCTGCTGCACTTGGATGTGAGCTCACACTACCAGGCGTTACACAAACCATCATTGTAACAAGAGCAGAGTCAAGGACCAAGGTGCCAAAACGAGAACAAATATCCGAACTTGCAAAACACAAGGCAACTCTAATTTTCTATCTCAGCATTCATCTCCTACCAAAAATTGTACAAGAGGCAATCAAGGGAGGTTATCCAAAATCAACACCTGTTGGAGTGGTTTACAGGGCAAGCTGGAAAGATGAAAAGAAAATCACCGGAACTCTACAAGACATTGCAAAAAAAATACGCGATGAAAAAATAACAAGGACAGCTATTATAATAATCGGAGATGTTGTCAATCCAAAATCGTACGAGTATTCAAAATTATACGATAAAACATTTACGCATGGATATAGAAAAGCCCAAGTAAAATCATAATGGGTTTACTTTGTTTTTAATTCCAATCTTTACTAATTTTTTATGAAAAGCTTCAATATCTCCTGATGCATAAATTTTTAATCTAGGTTTTTCTGATTTGTGTTTTAATATTTTTGAAATACTCTGTGCTACTGTATCTGCAGGATCTAAAAACATTACATCAGGAAACAACTCTTTTAAAATTGGCAAAAGAAACGGCAGGTGAGTGCTTGATAGAGTAAACACATCAATGTTATTTTCTACATATGGACTGATAATTTTCTTGACGATATCTTTTGACACTTGTTTTTGAGAAATAAATTTACCAGACTCGACGAGATCTACAAGTAAAGTAGAGTTAATCTTTGTAACATGAATTTTAGATGGGACATTTTTTTTTATATATCTATCAAGAATTTTGTTTTTGGCAACTGCCTTTGTTACCAGCATCCCAATTTTTCCAGATTTTGTTTTTGATGCAGCCTCCCTTAAGGGGGGAAATACTCCGATTATCTTGCCTTTTTTTTTAATGTCTAGTAATAATGATGGAGTGTTTGAGCCAACTACAATAACATCCGGATCAAAATTTTCCTGCAGTTTTAAAATTGTGGACTTTATTATTTTGTCTAGACAAGCTACAGTCTTGGTACCATATGGATAATTTTTTTGATCTGCAAAATAGATTATTTCTACACTGATTTTTTTCTGTATTGATTTAATCACTGACAGGGAGCCAAGACCTGAATCAAAGACTGCTATCTTTGTCATGATGTGGTGAAGTGATAAAAAGTCTGATTTACACCTTGTGAGCTAAATTTAGCCTAGTGTTGAGGAATGTATACACCTTCCATTAAGAACCAACTTTAGGACTACCCCGCATGACCGGCTTCGATAAGACCTGGACTCGACCAGAGTCTGTTGGTATAACCGAAAAATTACGTGAAACTGTAAAACCACAGGGTGCACTCAAACCTAGGATAGAGG
>JAGWGC010000085.1:0-4272 GCA_028867615.1 Nitrososphaerota archaeon
TCTAGCTTTACACAGACATTTGATATCTGTGATACATCGGACTTGTTTTCATGGATATGCCTTGCAAATTCAAGATTCACCTTTTTGCATCCCACTTCAGCAATCTGGTACAGGTTTAGTTTGGAGCTTGGAGTGGTCTCTTGTAACTGGTAATCAGGTCCAAGTACAATTCCACATTTGCTGCAACAAATCTCATTATCCATGATACAGAGGCCAAGCTTGTTACATCGCGGACACTTGTTATCAGTCATGTTGTACCTTGAGATGTCTTGTCTTTGGCTCAATTCACATGTTCCTCCAAAGGCTTAGCATTGATTTTTTCATGCGTTAGTTCTCTGTGTGTTAGTTTGCGGTGATCATCCATCGAGGAATATTTTTTCTTGGAAAAATTTCCAAGGCGTAAACTTGTAACTAACATGTTAGTAACATGTAACACGACAATAATAAAGTTTACTTGTTGGCAACTCTTTACCTACACGCTATCAACATGTAAAACATATATTCAAGTTAATATGATGTCATGTCAGATACATGTCAATGAAAGACAAGCAGAAACGCAAGCCAACTGTTGCCATAGAAGAAGCAATATATCAAAAAGTAAAGAGTAAAGCAAAAGAAAAGGGATTATCACTTGTAGATTACGTTAATGAGACTCTATTATTGAATGCAGAAAAGGATGATTTTTTAAAAAACTATGCACCGTATCTTGAAAAAATCAGCGTGGGTGAGACACTGGTACTCAAAGATCACAAGACAGGAAAACTAGCAGAGGTATATCTTAAAAACAACAGGATGTTTTGTAGTCAAGATGAAGCAGATGATTGTATTCACATCCATTTTGCACTTGCACTACCGGAGCTTGCTAGACTGAAAAAAAGAACCAAGTGAATTGTTTGATCCCGTCAGGCTTACTTTCAATGTGTGTTCGAGTCCAGTGAATAGTGTACTAGCGTGGTCGTTACTTCAGACCCATTTTTGTAAAAATATCAAGTTTTGCTTGATTTTTTTAGGAAATTTTTCAGATTAGTTTGGAATGTTTTATCATGAACAAGTGAAGGAATCTGTCTAGCACGCTTTACAATTTGATTCTTTGTTATCTTGAATTTTTTCATGCAGGACTCGATGTCTTGCTCATCACTTTCGTCAAGCCTAGCAATCTTTGTGACTATTATATCGACAGGGTGCAATGTCATAAGTTTTATTTTTTTAAGTTTGGTTTTTTGCACAGGTGTACTTCTTTTCACATAATCTTCAGGCAAGGAAGTGATAAACACCATACAATGATGATAAGCATCTACTTGAAATCCAGGCTGTACAATTTCCTTAGCAATCTGAAAATCATCATAATATGGATCTGGTATTGTAAAGTCAACGTCTATTGTGGAAGGTTTAGCCTTGAGAAGTGTCATGGCAGTTCCCCCTACTGCAACCACCACTATCTTACGTGTTAGCTCTTTTTCAATCTCATCTAAGAAATCTAGCAGTTTTGTGTTATCAAATGACATGGTATAGCTTCAACCTATCTTTCATTCTCTTTTCATCGGCCTTTATTTCCTCTATATTCATAGCTTCAAGTAATTTAATGGGCTCTTCAACTACCATTTTGGTATGTGCTACTAGATCCCTCAATGATTTCATCATACCCAGTATTTTCTCAGCAAATCCGTATTTTCGTGAGATAAACAATAGTAGGTCATAATTTGTACTTGTGGTATTCTTTGCAAGTATTATTGTAATAGCATCAATGCGTCTTGCATCTTTACTAAATATCATAGCTGCTATTACATATTCTATGCAAATTTGTTTCCCTTCCTTTATTTTTGGACCAAATTCCGTATATCCAAATCGTGCCAGATTATAGACTAAATCTTCTTCAGATATCTTTGCTGGATGAGTTTGAGTTTCCTTAGTCTTTATCTTTATTCCCTTTATGATTTCGTTTCTCACCCAGAGCCAAAAGTTCTGTGAATTGAATATAGTTATTTTATCATGAAACATTTCGCGTACTGGGTTTGCCTCATTTGATTTTACAAGATCAAAAACTTCACTGTCTTCTAATACTAATACGTCTATTCGCATAGTGTGGATCATTTGTAAATGATTTAGTATAGCATAGATACCTATCTTTGTTTCATAAACCATTTTCTTATTATTTGATTTTTTTAGATGTACGAGAAATTCAGCTTTGTTTAGCTTTGCATTACGCTCAGGAGTGATTAAAGATACGGATTGTATTAGATCTTGATCATATAGATATGTGTCCAGCTCTAACATAAGCATCTGCATCTCTTGACGATGTTGTAGAAAGTCTCGCTTTTTTCTAAGTTCCATTTCCGACAGCAGATCCATTATCAAATAGTTTTCAAAATTAATACTTGCTATGGATGTATTCCCTGCCTGGTCTAGTATGATAGTTTTATCCTCGTTCATGTTGTTTATTGTAACATGGATATTCTTGTAGTCACCACTACCGTACAGCGTTTTGACTTTTTCCGCTATTTTATTTATCGACAGTGAATTCCCTATCTCTCTTGTGAGAACATCCAATATCCTAAATTCTACATCTAACATATATTCACCGAGTATGGTAGTGACACCATAGCATTATGGTACATATACCATAATTATACCAGATTGTCCCATATTACGATTACCCTATCCCCATACTACTCCCTATATAGTACGGGGATATCCCTAGTCCATCTCCCGTCGCAGCCGTGGGAATACCACATTCACATCGGGGGACTCGGTACCAGCGTGGTCGTTATTTCAGACCCATTTTTGTAAAAATCTTAAAAAATTACTTTAGAACAACCTGACATATTCCAGACCCTAAAGGGTTCGGGCTTTCCCGCTTGCATTATAAACCAAGTTCTTTTTTCTTCTTTTCCAAAGTCTTGCAATAATGTTCCTATTATTGCAGGCATTCTCCAGCCAAAAGCATCTGCTATTTCTTCATTTGTCATACCACCATTCTTCATTTGTTGTGCGAGTGTGTGCCTCATCAAATGACTCGTTTTTTGAACATATATTCTTGGGTTAGCGGATCACTATGAATCTAGCCTTACAGTTTCTGTTTGAAAATTAAAGGAATTAGCCTTCAGACCTATTGTCCTGAAAGCATCTTTGCAATATGCCCATCCTGTTCCAACGCAGATTTCAATGATTGTAGAGGAGTGACTTTCCATTTTACCATTCCCCAAAACGGAATAGCCCTTAGCATTTTTCCCAGATCTTCAGAGGAGGATGCCTCCATTACAAATGCTCCTGCCCTCTGTCCTGCCAAAAGTCCTCCCTTGATCTTGTTTTCTGATTCCAACTTTATCAGTTGTTCGTAGCTTGGAATCACAATGTGGTTGATGTAATCTGGCACATCCTTCATTGGAATTAGGCCATCTACGTTCTCAGCTTCTACTAGATACTGCATGCATAATCATGGTATCAAGATTAGATAAGATTTACTTGTGATTGGAAGTGCGAATCTTGAAATTAATTTAAAACAAAAAAATCAGGTTGTCAAATCTCTCATAGGCTAGAGCAGTAAAAGTTACCAGTTCTATGACAACTATAATGAATCAATAAAATCTACAAAGTCCTTCATGTGCACTTTTTTTGTTTTTTCCCACACTTTTTTGAACTTGGGTACGGTCATCATTGTTTTTGTTAGCTCTTGCCATCGCGACCAAAGCCCAGGTTCTATTGTCTTAGTTTTGTTCATGAGATACAGAAATTCAAATAAATCAAGAAATGCCACTGCTATGTAATATTCATCAGGATTGTCCACTATGGAAAAGCGGTCTGCAAATACCTGACTTTCTTTTGCCATTTTTGTAAATGTCTCGGTTTTTTCAAGGTTAAGTCGTGCTTCAACTATCTTTGCATATGTCTGCTGTTGAGTCTGAATGCGCATTTCTTTTTTCACTGTTGAAAACTGCCACAGTGAGATTGTCAATATGGATGTCAGGATGCCAACAATAACGAGTTCTAGGTAATCCATATAGTCAAATCAGGGGTTGATTATTCCCCGACCAACGATTTTGCCTTCCTTTAGCATTGTCAATGCTTCAGTGGCCTGGTCAAGCTTGAATCTATTTGAAACCACTGGCTTGATTATTCCCCTTTTTGCAAGAGATACCAACTCAATCATGTCAGTCAACGAGCCCGTGTAAGAGCCAATTATTTTGTATGCTCGTGTTGGCATTGTAACGAGGTTTAATTGCAATGCGCCCCCAAAGAGCCCTACAAGAACAACTCTTGCTCGTCTTCGAAGTA
>JAGWGC010000085.1:4282-5984 GCA_028867615.1 Nitrososphaerota archaeon
CTGCATATCTGTTTCAACTGTTTTGCTGGCATTGACAAAATCTATGACAGCATCAACTCCAAGGTTGTCTGTCAATTCCATTATAGATTTTGTCACATCCTGGCTTTTGGAGTTTATTGTAAAATCTGCGCCATTTTGTCTTGCAACTTTTAATTTTTCATCATCAATGTCCATTGAAATTATTCTTGCACCTGTCACTGCTTTTGCAAGCTGGATTGCCATCAAGCCCAAGCCTCCTGCCCCGACAATAACTACATTATCGGCAGGCCTTAGGCGTGTATTTTTTACAGCGCCATAGGCAGTAAGTGCGGCACATGATAACGTTGCACTAGTGTCAGTGTCCATGTCGCCGAGTTTTATGAGATATTTGTAACTTGGAACAAGCAAGTATTCAGCATAACCACCATCATGATATACTCCCAGGGATCTTGGCTTGTCACAAAGATTCTCCTCTCCAATTCTACATGCAGGGCAGAGGCCTTCTCCTATCCAGGGGAAGACAAGAACCTTTTCATCTTTGGCAAATCCCTCCACATCCTCTCCCATGCTGTCAATTATTCCTGCCACTTCGTGACCTGGAGTTAATGGATACTTTACACCCCGATCGGTTGTTTTCATGAACGAGCCTGCAGGTCCGTCATATCCTCCCTCCCAGAGATGAATATCACTATGGCAGACACCGGCTGATTGAACTTTAATCAAAACTTGTGAGCCTCTTGGCTTTGGAGTCTCAAGTGTCTGTATTTCTAATGGTTCTTTTACTCTAACAATTCTTGCAGCATTCATGCCATTGGTTGATCATCTTGTTATATAAGACTAGTAATCAGTCACACTGGAAGATTTCGCATGGCATTATATGCCAGAGTCTAATAATTCACATATGAAAAAAAGCAGCAAGAACAACATTGAGGTAAAAGATAGAAAAAAAATACTTGTCCTAGGAGGGGGGTTTGCAGGAATCGAGGTTTTAAGAAGATTGGAAAACAAGTTTGAAAATGATTTTACTGTAGATTTAATCATGGTAAGCAATAACAACTTTTTTCTCTTCACTCCCATGTTGCCGGAAGTAGCCTCAGGCATGATAGAAACCAGGCATATTGTAACGCCAGTAAGAGCATTTTGTAAAAGGGCAAGATTCTACGAGGCAACAGTAAGATCTATTGATTTTCAAAAAAGGCAGGCTACCATATCAAATGTAATAGGCAACAGAGATGATCTGGCAAATTGGCATGACCACACCTTGGATTATGATTACCTAGTACTGGCCCTTGGCGGGGAGACTAATTTCTTTGGCATGGAAGATGTCAAAAAATATTCTTACACCATGAAAAGTCTTGGTGATGCAATTGTTCTGCGGAACCATGTCATTGACATGCTAGAGCAAGCCAGCATAGAACAAGACGGAGTACTAGGAAAGAGCCTGATGACATTTGTTGTTGTCGGAGGAGGATTTGCAGGTGTAGAGACTGTAGGCGAATTGAACTCACTAGTCAGGGATGCAGCCAGGGGCTTTTACAATGACATTGACATCAAAGACATACGAGTGGTCCTTGTGAATGCAAGTGATAGAATATTGCCCGAAGTAAGCGACGACCTTTCAAAATTTACTGCACAAAAGCTGAAAGAGTCTGGAATAGAAATAATACTGGAAAATCCAGTCAGTTCGGCAACTGCATCCGCTGTGAAACTAAAGGATGGTACC
>JAGWGC010000086.1 GCA_028867615.1 Nitrososphaerota archaeon
GAAAGTATTATTACTTCCGGTTTTATCCATGAATTTTTGGATTCCATACTTGAAGTTGTGTTGCCATGTCTTGTACATGACACCAAGTTGTGGTGCAGTCAATTCATTTCCAATATCAAAGAACTCCGATTTTTCAAGCAATCCAATTGGGACAAATGTGAGTGGAGTCACAGTAAACTGGGATTCAGGTTGTTCTCTTTCTAGTTCATTGATGAGTCGTATTGTATCCCATCCGTCTTCTTCTGTTTCCGCGTTGTCAAGACCCATGATTAGTGTAAATGCCGGAATCCAATGATTCTCGTTTAGTGTCTTTACCCCTTCTTTTACAACCCAGTGCCATTCCTCTGGCTTGTATGGAGAGAGTTTTCTGTCTGCATATTTTCCAATCAATCTCAAGCTTCCTGTTTCAAATCCACACTGGACTCCAGTCTTGTTGTTAGGACCAGATTTAATTATCTTAGATATGTTTGGAAGTAACTTTTCATCAGCAATTGCACCAGCCAAGGTACCGTGAGTTGGATTGGTGTGCTCAATTCCACACGACATGACAGCCTTGAAGAGTTCTTCCAATGCATCCCTGTTTGGTGCCATATTCTTTGTCTTTCTAGGATCAAGGCCATAGACAAAGATATCATCACTGTGGAGCCATGCGTTACGCTGTCCACCTTTCTTTATGTTCACCTCAATCTCTTGTTTTACTTTTTCAGGCGAATAGTATCTCAATGGTCTTAGTGTAACATCGCAAAACTTGCAACCTCTTCCACACCCTCGCATGACCTCAACCATTCCATGCATACTTGGCTCTACGATATTTGGTATACTGTCAACATCTGGCTCATCCCAATAGTGAATGAATCTGCCATGGAACTTTTCTGCATCTTTTCCAAATTCTTTTACTTCAACTTTGAAATCGCTCTTGACAAATGGATTCATGTTTTCAAATTCTCCAGCAATTAGTTTGTTGAAGAACTCTCCAGCATGTCCATCAATTTCTGGTGCAATGCCACCCAGTTCTCCTTCTAATACTGCATACAATCCATATTCCTGGATCTTTTTTGGATCATAATTATACTGCCAAGTTCCAGAAGCTCCAGCAATCACTTTGGCATGGCTTCCGTTTTTCTTTTTTGCAGCGTTTATCTTCATGTGTAAGTCGCGATTGTAAAATTCATCATATGATGTCTGTTTTCTACCATAGGTAAATGTCATAGTTACAGGACCCATTCCAAGAGGATCCATTTCGTAGGTTCCAACCACTTCAGTTTCAGGACCAATGAACTTGTCCACATGATCAGGATGTGCCACCACAACTTCTTCTCTCTTGTATCCATCTCGGAGAAGGGCAGCTTCCACTTTTCTTAATCCGTATGGAGCATAATTTGCAACACCGTTTTTTTGACCTATAGGATTGCAGATAAAGTCAAAGAGAACTTTTGGAGTCACCTGATCTTTTAGGATATAATACCAGAAACTGTTTTTTGGTCTATGTGGATCCACTGCAGGGGCACAACCAAAGAAAGTCGCCAATGATATTCCACGATAGGGAGACATCAATGTACGGTCTGCAGTTAGTACAATTTTAGCCAATTTTCAATTTGAGTGGATTTTTATAGCATTTTAAGTTTTCCGGCATTTCCATATTCTAATAATTATCAAGCATGCCTGATTTGCTCCGGTGGGTGTACCCAAACTCTTTGTTTGAAAGTAGGGCGGGTCCATCAAAAACAGTTCCATCCTTGCATGCCATCACATCACCAAAGCAACAGCTACCACAGATTCCAATTCCACACTTCATCATCCTTTCAATACTTGCCTCAACAGGTGTCTTGTTTGAAGATGCGATCTGTACAACTTTGTGCATCATTTTTTCAGGGCCACATGTATATACTGCGTCAAACCCATTTTCGCGAAATAAATTTTCCATCACATCTGTAACAAGGCCTTTTTGTCCATAGCTTCCATCTTCTGTAACAACAATCACTTTGTGCAGAGTGCCTTCAAGTAATTTGTTTGTCAGTCCTTCAAAAAAGACTTCAGATTTTGTCTTTGCTCCCATGATAATTGTTACATCATCTGTTTTCTTTAGAAATGTAACCAGTCGTATTAAAGGAACAAGTCCGGTTCCTCCACCAACCAAAAGTAGCTTGCCTTGTTTTATCGTAAACGAATTTCCATATGGTCCTCGAATACCTATTTGATCTCCAACCTTCTTGGAGAACAACTCTGTCGTTGCAAGTCCATGTTTTCTTACTGTAAATGCAGCCTTGCCATTTTCTTGAGATATCATCACACTCATCGGGATTTCATTTACCCCAAGTATCCACACCATTGCAAATTGTCCTGGAAGAACTTGGGACATGGTATCATCAGAGAAAAATAGAGTGCGTACTGTAGGGGTTTCATCAACCACTTTCTCTATTGTCACAATCTTTGGAGTATCAAAACTTTTTTGCAAGTCCAACCATCTCACTTAGTTTTTTAAAGTTCTTTTTTTCCATATACTTTGATATTCCGTTATTTATTTCAGAGAAGACGCCAGTCCATTTTTCCCCAACAGCACTACCAATCTGTACAGCTCTTGACCCTGCAAGTAAGAATTCTACTGCATCTTCCCAACTTGAGATACCGCCACAACCAATAATTGGGATATCAAACTTGGATGAAATTTCATAGACGCATCGTACCGCAACAGGCTTGATTGGAGGTCCAGACAGTCCGCCAATCTTGTGACTCAGAATAGGCCTTGCTGTTTCCACATCAATTGCCATTGCACGTAATGTGTTTATTGCAGTTATACCATCAATTCCACTTTCACATGCAGTTTGTACAGTTTCTAAATAGTCTGAAGAGCCAAGACCAACTTTTGCAAGCACTGGAACTTTTGATTCTTTTTTTACTGATTTGACTATGGTATGAACAAGTTCAGGATCATCACCTACTTCGAGCCCAACTTTTTCAACATGTGGGCATGACAGGTTAAGCTCGTATCCCAGAATTTTTACATTTTCAAATTGTTTTATCATGAATGTAAAGTCCTCCGGAATAGAGCCAACAAGACTAATAATTATCGGAACAGTTTGATTCTGTGATAGCATTTTTGCAAAATATGGTGCACCGGGGTTTGACAGCCCAACTGCATTTAGATACCCATGTTTTAGCCCAATGACAGTCGGGTTTGGATATCCATCCCACGGTTCCTTGCTAAGTGATTTTGTAACAAGTGCACCTGCCCCTTCTTTATATAGACGGCCAAAAACGTCAAGCGATATACCGAGAATGCCAGATGCAAGCATGGTGGGCCTCTCAAGTACAATTGGGCCCACATTGGTTGAGATGTCAGGACTCACTTCTAATAATAAAAAATAGTTGTCTTATAACGTTTGATATAGTTCTGGATCTATAATGTTACATTTTTTAGTAAGCCATGGAAATGCACTCTATGCATTCTGTAATTTTAACAGAGTTAGGTATTGCGGTTTTTGATGATAACAAATGTGTAAAATCATTTCCATTTTCAAATCCAGCTACACAGTATGTAGAGATAAAAAAAGAGCAAGTCAGTCTAAATGAGTTAGAACATTTTCTTGCCAATTTGGGAAGCATAGTTGTCGTAAACGATTCCTCACTCTTGAAACTTTTGAGGAAAAAATCCATAGAGGCAGATATCATGGATGAAAAAAAGATAGAGACAATCCAGTCTTCAAAATTGCGAGTACTTGTAGATTCTGGATTTGCAACAAATGAAGGAGATGCCAGAGGAAAACTGCGAGACTTTGCACTAAGTCTCTCATCGTCAAGAGTTACAGAAATTTCTGAAAGTCCGGACTTGCATATAATTCAGGCAATCAATACGCTAGATGAAACTGATAAGATAATCAACTTGCTAAGTTCCAGAGTAAGAGAGTGGTATGGACTACATTTTCCAGAGCTTGATAACATGATAGACACAATTAGTGGATATTCAAAAATTGTAATGGCTGGAAGAAGAGACAATCTTACCCAGAACACGTATCTTGATGCAGGCTTTCCAGAAGAGAAGGCGGAGATGTTAACACTATTGCAAAAAAAGAGCAGAGGAGGTCAAATCTCAGACGAGAATTTTGCCATAGTTCAAAGTATTGCAAAACAGATCTTGGATCTTTTTGAGTTAAGACAATCACTAGAAAAGCACATCGAGTCACAAATGCAGTTGATTGCACCAAACATTTCAGTCATACTTGGCTCCGCAGTGGGAGCAAGAATACTTGCCAAGGCGGGAAGTCTAAAGAGACTTGCAACTATGCCTGCAAGTACCATCCAAGTTCTTGGTGCTGAAAAGGCGCTATTTAGAGCTCTCAAGACCGGCGCACAGCCACCAAAGCATGGTTTACTATTTCAACATCAACTAGTTCACGCAGCTCCACGATGGCAGAGGGGCAAAATTGCAAGAGCAATAGCTGCAAAAGCTGCAATTGGTGCAAGAGTAGATGTCTTTGGCGCTGGAAGAAATGATACGTTACTTGAAAAACTTAACATACGTGTTACAGAAATAGGAGAAAAATACAAGGACCAACCCGAGAGGCCAGCTTTCCAGCCACGCAGAAATGAGGAACATAGAGACAGAAAGTTCGGAGGCGGAGACAGAAGATTTGGAGGAGGAAGAGGTGGAGAGAAGAGAAATGACTGGCAAAAGAGCAAGAGAAAAAAGTTTGGAAAACGAAGAAGATAACATTTTTTGGGTAAAAAGTGAGGGGGAAAAGAGACTTGCAACAATAAATCTCGTGCCCGGAAATCAAGTCTATAGAGAAAAGCTAGTCAAGATAGATGACGAAGAGTTTAGAATATGGGATCCTTATCGTAGCAAGCTCGGTGCTGCAATAATGAATGGTCTTGAGATTTTACCTATTGTCAGAAAGTCCAATGTTCTCTATTTAGGAGTATCAACTGGAACAACCGCAAGTCATGTATCAGACATCGTCGGTCCAAGTGGAATTGTTTTTGCAGTAGAGCACTCAAGCAGAGTTGCAAGAGATTTTTTGGAAAGAGTAGCTTCGTTTAGATCAAACATTGTTCCAATTCTACAGGATGCACGTAGTCCCAAGGAATATTTTTCAGTATATGGTCCTGTCGATGTTGTCTATGTAGATATCGCCCAGCCAGACCAGACAGAGATTGCAATACTAAACTGCAAAACATATCTGAAAAAAGGCGGATATATGATGTTAGTAATAAAAACAAGAAGTATCGATGTCACACGAGAGCCGGCGCAAGTAATGCGCTCAGAGGCCAAAAAACTATCTGCCAACTTTGAGATAGTTCAAGAGATAAACCTGGAACCATATGAAGGAGACCATGGCATGATTGTGGCAAAATACCTAGGATGAGATATTAAGCAAAATTTTGATTGGTTTCCAGCTCTTTCTAACAAATACAGGAACGTTTCCGTTTTTAGATATCCACTCCCTGATGAACATCATAGTCTTAGGATCAGATGGATATCCACTTCCCAAATCGTGACTCTTTCGTAGTTTTTCTATAGCCCTGTCCCTGTTTACTTTTGCAATGATTGAAGCTGCAGAGACCACAGGATATTTTCTGTCAGCATGATGACTTGAGACGATTTTTCCAGTCTTGGCAATATTTGAGATATACAGACCAAATCGTTTTGGGTTTACATCACACGAGTCAACATATGACGAGTCTGCCTCTAGTTTTTTTATAACTTTGGCCATATAGTCCGCTTCAAGTTTGTTTAACAGGTTTTTACTGACACTCTTGTCTATTGTTTTTGGAGGAATTTTTGCAACGTGGTAGCCTTCTACAAGAGATAGTATCTGTTCATATAATCT
>JAGWGC010000087.1 GCA_028867615.1 Nitrososphaerota archaeon
ATCTGAAAACTGTTTACTTGGGTGATGATTATATCGAGATGTTAAAGCATCCAAAACATGGTTTTGGTTCTGGAATGAATCCGTGTATTGATTGTAGATCAATGATGTTCAAGGCAGGCAAAAAAGTAATGGATGACATTGGTGCGGAATTTATCATATCAGGTGAAGTTTTGGGACAAAGACCAATGAGCCAATTTGCTCCCGCACTAAGAACAATAGAAAAAGAATCTGGACTTGAAGGAATTATTGTCAGACCACTTTCTGCAGCACTGTTACCGCCAACAAAACCAGAAATTGATGGATTGATAAAAAGAGAAAATCTTGGAATGATCCGCGGGCGCTCAAGAAAAGAACAGCTAAAGATGGCTCAAGAGTTCGGTTTTGACAATCCACCAAATGCAGGCGGCGGTTGTTTGCTTACTGATCCTGCATTTTCAATCAGAGCAAAAGATCTTTTCCATCATATTGAGACACCAAATACAAATGATATTGATCTTCTAAAGATTGGAAGACATTTCAGATTTGATGAAAAAACAAAATTCATTGTTGGAAGACATAAGGATGAAAATGAAATGCTAAAGGCACTTGCATTGCCTGGCGATGTTTTGTTTGAGACAAAAGATCATGTTGGTCCAGTATCAGTTTTGCGCGGAGACGATTCTGAGAAAAATCTGAAATTAGCTGCAGCTATTACATTACGATACTCTGATGCACCAAAGGGTTTGCAAGGCATAATCATGACAGAAAAAAATGAAGTAAAATCAGAGATTTCTACTGGTTCGATTTTAGAATCAGAGTACCTACAGTATAGAATTTAGCCACGCAAGCTAATCTGTGAATTGCAATTGACTAGAAAGACTTTTTGAGGGAGTTGATCGCTAACAAGGTATGCAGACACAAAAGGCTCCCACCTACCTCAAGGCAATAACTTTGAGAGACTATAGTGATGTACACGGTGTAAAAGAGGATATCAAAAAGGGAATGATTTTAGTCCTCAGGGTAACCCCACTTGCACAAAAAAATGTGGATGAGCTTAGAAAGGCGGTTGAAGAAATTTACAACATTGCAAAAAATGCAGATGCAGATATTGCAAGACTTGGTGAAGAAAGAATCATTGTCACTCCATCTGGTGTAAAGATCTGGAGAGCCGAGTACGATCTAAAGTAATCTAATTCCTTCTTGTACTTGAGGACATGTTGTCGCAATTCTAAACATCCTGTGTACTGAGCTTGCCAAGTTTTCACACTTGCGTCTCTCACCGTGATTTACAATTACTCTTCTTAGTTTTGGTCGCAGTCTATGAATGTATGACATCAATTGGTTGTAATCACTGTGACCACTGAACCCATCAAGTTTTTCAGTTGAACAGTTGATGTTGATAACCTCGATCTTTCCATCTTTTCCGACAACAGAGACTTGTCTTGAACCATCAAGAACTCTTCTGCCCAGTGTACCATTTACTTGATATGATACAAATAAGATCTTGTTTTTCTGGACTGGTGCAATATTTTTAAAGTATTCAAGCACTGGTCCACCCTCTAGCATACCAGATGTTGCCATTATAATTGATGGACCTTCGCGCAATGGTTCTTCTCTTGCATCAGAATGCTCAATGTTTGTGAAATATTCAGAATCAAATGGATTATCATCTGTCTCAAGGATCTTTTGTCTTAGTTCTCGTGCAAGATATTCCGGATAAGATTCATGTATTGCAGTTGCCTCGGAGATCATTCCCTCTGTAAATACTGGAGCTTCTATTAGTTGTCCTTGCTTCATGTATTGATCAATTACCATCATCAGTTCCTGTGCACGACCCACTGCAGGAATTGGGATCAATACCTTTCCACCGTTTCGCAATGTTTCGTTTACAGATTTTATGAAAGCGGCCTCGACCTCCTCTCGTGATGACTGGATGTCTTCTTTTGCACCATAGGTACTCTCAATCAATAATGTCTCCACTCTTGGAAAGTTCCAAGATGCACTCTCAAAGAGCATTGATTTTCCATATTTTAGATCACCTGTATAGACAAAGTTATGATTACCGTTTCCTATATGAAAGTGGCAACTTGCAGAGCCCAAAATATGACCTGCATTTGAAAATACCAGTTTGATATCAGGTGAAATATCTGTGACTGTTCCATATGACAAAGGAATGGTCTGTTTCATAACTTGCTTGACATCGCGCTCAGAATACATGGGAACTCGACCTTGGGCTGCTGCAACCTTGATCGCATCAAGCTGGATTAGGTTCATCATTGGCAGGGTTGGTTCGGTACAGTAGACTGGACCCTTGTAGCCATACTTGAACAAGACAGGCAGGAATCCCGTGTGGTCTAGGTGGGCATGACTGATTACTACTGCATCAAGCTCATCTAGTGTCATATTTGGCCAGTCAAGGCGTGGAAATGCCTCTATGGGGTTCTTTGCACCAGGGTTTATGCCACAATCAATTAGGATCTTGCTTTCATGAGTGGTAAGCAGCATACAAGATCTTCCCACTTGGCTAAATCCTCCAAGTGTCATAAGTGAAACCTCTGCGTCTTCAGAGAGTTTTGGACGAAATATTTGCTCACCTACTTGTCTTAGGTGTTTACTTCGCTCAGTTGAGGAAATTTTGAGGTTATAGTTTATAGTTTGAATGGTAGAAGACTGGCTTGCAGTTGCCTTTCTAATTCGTATTCTCCAACCTGTCTTTGAGACAAGTTCTGGCATGTTAAAGGCATCAGTGTTGTTAAGAAGCCATGGACGCTTTACATCAACGGTCATCTCGCCTGTTGCAGTATCAAAGAATGTTCCTCCAAGTTCTGCCTCTTTTGGGAGCATTTGAGTTAAAATTTGTCGTGACTCTTCCTCGTTCTTTCTGATTGATTCTTCAGTTCTTACTACAATTCTTTTTTTGATTACATTTACCATGTTGGAGATTACTTCATTGTGCTCCATTAGATATTTTGGATTCTTTGTATAGATTGCAATTCTTGGACCTTCATAATCTATCTTGGTTACGTCAGCTTCTTTTGGAATACTTTGCAGTATTGTTGCCATTATGTTTTGGGCTGGAGATAGTTCACGTTGTGCTTGTTTTCTTTGCATTAAATCACTAAAGCGTAATTATGGCCCTTTTCTGTTCTTTTGTCAAGAGTCGGTATCCCTGCTGGTCGATTATTGCTACATTAATTCCATCACCAGTTCCAATGTTTCTAGTGATTGCAGCCTTTACCGCTCTTAGAGCAATTGTTTTTCCCTCTTCTACTGTTAGGCCATCACGGTACTCACTTTCCAAGAGACCATATGCTACTGGAGAGCCACTTCCTGTTGTTACGAATGTTTTTTTGTCAAGTGATCCAAACATATCTATGTTGTAAAGTGATGGGCCTTGCTTGTCATATCCTCCAACGAGGATATCCGCAATAAATGGATAGTATCTATTCTGGAAAAATATCAATGATGCAAGTCTTGCAATTGACTTGATCGGTAGATACTCTTGCTTGTCAATTCTGTGTATGTTTGAATGGTATCGCAACATGTCTGTTACATTTTGTGCATCTGCAACGCCACCTGCAATTGTCATTCCTGCGTGATGATCAATCTTTTGGATCTTCATTGTATTGTTATTTGCTATGAAATATCCTGCACTTGCTCTCATATCTGCGCATAAAACTACACCGTCAGTACAGCTTATCCCTACTGTAGTTGTTCCATGGTATGTGTGTTGTTCAATATAGTCTGACAAATAACTTGCTCCTAACTTGAGATACTTCAGTTTGTATATCACCCGCTTAAATAACTTTGGATTATTCAGGATATCGATAAATAACCAAGTTCCAAGTGAAAACCATGGCTTCTCACATAATGGAGCTACCAAGAAAGATACTCATAGGTGAGAACAATATTTCCGATATAGGAGACTTTCTGGTAGATCTGTCAAACCCAAAGAAGGTTTCTCTAGTTTCAGGAGATCAGGTACGAAAGATAACTGACAAAAAGATTTCTGCTTCACTTTCGGATTCAAAGATCAAGTATGTGTGGCATAGAAGTACAAGCAATGATGTCGAGGCTGCAAAAAAGACGCTTGTTGAAATAAAAAAAGACAAAAGTGATTTAATAATTGGAATCGGAGGCGGCAGATCTGTTGACATTGCAAAGATGATTGCATTTACATTAAAGAAACCATTTGTAAGTATACCAACATCTGCTTCACATGACGGCATTGCAAGTCCCTTTGTTTCATTACGAGGAGACAAGCCCTATTCTATAATTGCTACAGCACCTTTGGGAGTCTTTGTAGATATTGCAATTCTGAAAAAGGCTCCAAGGAGGCTTTTAGCAAGTGGTTGTGGTGATCTTATGGCAAAAGTTACTGCAGTACGAGACTGGGAACTTGCAAGAGATAACATTGGAGAATATTTTGGAACCTATGCTGCAAATCTTGCATCAATGAGCGCAAAGATAGTCATTGACAATTCAAAAGATTTTAGGAAACATCCAGACGTTAGAATGATTGTAGAGGCCTTGATTAGTTCAGGCGTAGCTGCCTGCATTGCTGGAAGTAGCAGGCCATGTTCTGGCGCAGAACACTTGTTTTCTCATGCAGTTGATCATCTCAAGCCAGGCGTTGGCCTGCATGGAGAAAAATGCGGCATTGGTGCAATACTTGTTGCAAAGCTTCAAGGCCAAGACTGGAAGAAGATAATCAAGATGCTAAAAAATGTCGGAGCACCAACCAAGGCCAAAGAGATTGGACTTGAGCCGGAGATTCTTGCACGGGCTCTGACAATTGCACAATCGCTAAGACCTGAGAGATATACAATTCTCAGCAAGATAAAAATGAATGAAGTAAAAGCTATAGAGCTTGCAAAAAGTACTGGTGTACTATAATTCTAGGCTGTTTTTGGTTGTACAGGTTTTGTTTCAACTGGTTTTTGTTCTGCTGGCTTATCCTGTTTTGGTTTGTTGTAAGTGTCAACAAAGTTTACCTTGTCTAGTTTTGGAACAAACTTAAAGATCTCATTTGCAATTGCGCGTTTTACTATCTGAAGACCTTCCATCATCATTGCTTCCTCTGGAATGGTGACATCTACTGCTGTCCCCTTGATCTCAAATGCAAGCTTTGATTCTTCAATTGGGAATCTTCGCTTGAGCAATCCCAAGACTTTGTCTTGATCTGTGTCAAGTGATTTTATAACATTAAGATCATAAACAATTGTTTTTCCTGCGAATCTGTGGTTGAAATCAACTTGGACTCGACCTGAACCGATAAATCTTACAATACCTGTCCTGTCATCAAGATCTATTGTATCTCCAACTGTAACCTTTTCTGCATCTTCTCCTAGTTTTCGAAGTGGAATCATACGAACCTTACTAGAATCTCTCACTCCAAACCCTTTCTCTGGAGGAACCTCGATTGAGAGTTTGTCGCCAGTTTTTGTATTTGCTAATGCGTCATCAAGACCCTTTAGAACCCAAGACTCTCCCACGGAAATTAGTCTTGGTTGGTACTTGACATTTGCATCATGAATTGAACTTGATTTAGCGTCAGCTTCTCGTGTTGTCTCAAAGATCTCGTTTGAATCTTTAACCTTGGCAGTATAATCTACTAGAATTAAAGTTCCTTTTTGGAAAGTCAACGTGATCGATCCTTTGAATTCCTTATATTAAGTTAACACGAATTATAATGACTTGAGTTTGTCTTCAGCAACTTTTAGTGCTTCGGGATTTGTCTTGTATCCCATCATATCAAGTGTAGATGCTACTGAAGAGATTG
>JAGWGC010000088.1 GCA_028867615.1 Nitrososphaerota archaeon
TCATCACTTACATCCACACCTGGAAAAATTTTTACAAACGAGTTACTCTTTACTGAAGAAATTATCCGTTCTAGTTCTTTTGCTGCCTCTTCTAGAGGCTCTTTTCTTCTCCCTAGTATGACAATGTTTGCACCATTTTCAGCAAATTTCATGGCTATTGCCTTTCCTATGCCTGTTCCGCTTCCTGTAATTACTATGATCTTATTTTGAAATTTTAACATGGATATTCATTTGGATGGTTCTGTACTATTTATTCGATTATGCTTGTAATGGTCTGGAGATTGGAAAATATGTTTAGATCTTGTGATTCTACAAAAGGTCATACAGACATATTTATTTGTGGGCTGGATAAAACCCACTTATGCATGATTCAGAATCTGACACTTTTCAACCAGTAAACAAAAATGTAGAATTTTCACAAGTCTTGAAACAAATTGGCGTTGATGCTGAAGCAAAAGAAATCGACACAGATGAAGTAGAAAAAGAAAGTTGTTATTCGAAATATTTCAGCAGTACGTCTTCTATGGTAACAAACCTTGGGACAATTACACTCAAGGGTTCTAACATTGATGTAGTACAGATAATCCAAAAAGGCTAACAAATGACACAAGATCTCAATCCAATTTCATGGGGTGCTCAAGATCGATATCAAGCACACTTTATTGTGAAATCTCATCGTAATATCGCAGAAGATGATTTCCTAGCTAGGTCTAGGTTGCAGACAAAGGGACACTTTGCATCAAAGAAAGTGACTGGAGTCACGTGGATTGGGGGCTCTCTGGCAGATGTTTTGAATGCTGATGATACTCTTCACAACATGATGATAAAACTGTCATATAATGATGCACAAATCGTTGTAGAACCTACAAAAGCCGGAATACGAATTTATGGCAAGTGGATGGATAGCAGTAATTTCTCAATGACAAAGGATCTGTTTGCAGTATATGACCGGATTGCCCTTGACATAAAAAAATAGTCAGGCTCTCCACCAGTCCAAAGCTAGACAGTCAACTTTGTCACCCTTTGGAATTGCAAAAATGAATTGTTTTCTTACTGTTGTTGCAAGTCTTCCAGCTAGAACTACGCTGGTTGCAGATATGGTATCTGTGGAATTGTATACTTGAAGTAAATATGGGGCGTGATCAATTCCAGGTCCCTTTTGGTATACTGCAAAATCACATCCAAACTTGATGCCTGGATTTACAATGTATCCCTTGTCACGAAAATCTTTGTAGACTGCATATTTTTTATCAAAATTGTGGTATTCTTTTCTGCAAATATCTAGGAGATCTTTCTGTAATACTGGTTTTTTTGATTGGTATACTTTGATCTTTGATTTTTCCTGTAAATAATATCCTTCAATCAAGTCCAAGATGAGCGGCACATTAATCTCGTCAGGTTTTGGCTTTGCCATACCAATTGGTTTTCCATAATATCCCTCGACAAAAAGTGCTTTAGAGTCTGTGATGTTCCAAATTATTATTCTATTTTCAAGCAAATCGCCTTTCATGGAATTTCTTGTTTTAACAATTGATTTTAGTGTTTACAAATGTCAAAAAAAGGAAAAAAGAATATCTTAAATTTTATAGGCTCAGAGCAAGTAAAATGAACGAATCTGACACCTGCAATACCTTGTCCGACATTTCCTCTATCCCCTCTACCACATCTTTGAGTAAAAGCAATTCTTTGGTTGTGGCAGTCTCATCAAGAACCCTGATGCTCAATGCTCTATACTTGTCATCTACCTGTCTCTCTATTTTTTGTGCCTCGTGAGCCAAGTCGATTGCTACTGTGCTATTGTTACTTGCAAGGGCTCGGATTATCTCATTTATCTTGTGAATCTGGTCTACTGCCAGCTCGACTAGTTCTGTAAGATCCTTGTCAAGTTTTTCTTTTTTGAGTGTGGCTGCCTTGATGTTTGAGAGTTTAAAGGCAATCCCTGTGATGTAACCTGCAATTTCGTCCATTGTATATGCTGAGTTCAGAAGGTTCTCTCTATTCATCATGAGACCTCCAACATCTGAAATTTCTCTTGTTATTTTTCTACGAAGGGCTTCTACTTCGTCTTCTGTATTTTTTATTCTTTCCAGTAGTTGTTTTATTTCAGATTTGTCTGCCTTGATTATCAAACCTGGCAGAATTGATAGATCTCTGACTGCGTTGAGAATTCTGTTTATCTCGTCTTGTAAAACGGCCAAGGCCTTTCTCTTTGCCTGAACTTCAAGTTCTCCGCTATACATCTAGAGATTTTAGACTAGGTCTGCGGCTAATAATCCTTGCGTAAATCGAATTGATGAAGAAAAGTTTTCTCTAACTTATTTTTTCATCTTGAACAACGCGTTTTTGGCTGTTGTACAAAGTTACTATTTCATCAATATTGGTTGCATTCTCTGATGTTTTTTCAAATCTTATCTTTCCTGTGAACTTGGGGAATCTGAGTGCAAGTCCACTGCCTTTTCTTATCTTATCCATGGCAACTTTGTGAATTGGGCTCAATGTTATCTCTGATGCCACAATTTCTATTACAACTTCTGGCTCAAACCAGACATCTGCCTCCAGACCGCTCTCAATCCTTGGGTCCTTTCTGACTGTAATTTTATCTGAGAGAATCTGATAGAACTGGTCAAGACTGTCATCAGTAAATCCTGTACCTACCTTGCAGATGCTGGGAAACGTATCTGATTTGTCATCATATGCGGACAAGAGTAGAGCCCCGTATCTTCCAGTTCTTCTTCCCCTGCCGTAAAATGCTCCTACTATTACCAGGTCAATGCTGTCCCCAAGCTCATTTCTGTACTCTCGCTTGAGCTTGAGCCAGTTGCTTGCTCTTGCACCTGCTCGATATGGCGAATTCAATTGTTTTAGCATTACCCCTTCACATCCTGCATTGATTGCATTTTCCAAACTGTCTTCTACATCGCTATCTGTTTTTACAAATACCATTGGCATTATTTTTGCAAAAGAGTCTTCTATTACATTTTTTTCCAATAGTTTTCTTCTTTGTATGTATGGCAAGTCCAAACAGCTTTTTTTATCTATTGATAAAATATCAAAAAAATTTACAGTGATGGGATATTCTTGAACAGCTTGAGCAATCTTATACTTGCGTCTTCGATGCATCAGTTCTTGAAATGGTAGGAACTCACCTGTGTCATCATTCATTGCAACAACTTCAGCCTCAAGTATTACCTCGTCTGGCTTTAACACCTTGCCAATGTTTTCGACAATATCGGGATAGTAATTTGTAATGTTTTCAAGACTACGCGAGTACAGTACAATTTTTTCCTCTTGTCTGTGGATTTGAACTCTTTCTCCATCAAGCTTGTACTCTGATACAAACTCCGAGCCCATTTTTTCACGAGCCTCTTGTGGGCTCTTTACTCTTTCCGCAAGCATTGGGCGAATCGGGCTGAATATTGTAACTTGGAAATCTTTTAGAGACTCTAATCCGTTTTCTGAAACTGACTTGGCTACCTTACCCAAATCACTGCAAACGTTGTATGCGTGCTCTAATACTGGCCTATTTTCTTTGGAACCAGTGTATGCAACAGCCAGTGCGTCAAGTATAGTATAGTCTGCAATACCAAGCCTGAGATTTGAAGTTATTATTTTTGCAATAAAACCACCCTCTATTGGAGTTGCATCATTTAGCAGGCTTGAGATATACTTCATCTTCATGTCCTGTGATCTTGCTCCTTTTAGCTCTGCAATTTTGTATAGTGTATCGTAGACTCGTTCAACTGTAATGTTTTGGCTCAGAAAAGTTGTCTGGGTTTTTTGTTCAAGTATCTTTGAGGCAACTTGACCAAAATCTCCTGTATCTCTGTATTCGTCCTCTATTTTTTTAATTGATATGCCCGATGATTTTGACAGCGCCTTGATTGCAATTTTTTCAGCAATGCCAATCTCTACTCCTTCATGATCAGGCCTTAGTTTTCCCTGTAAAAGATAAATGACTTTTGCTATGATGTCAGACGGTGTAATTTTAAACAGGTCCACCAAATGCTGTGTCAACTCTAGTCTCTTGGTTGTATTTTCCATGTAACCTAGGGTGTCTGCAATAAGGGAAAACTTCATCTGGGAATTCTCACAATATATGGGATAATAACATAAAGTTATTTCTTGTGCAAGTGTGCCTGGATTTTTAATTTGATTTCAGTAGACCGCTTGGATATTATTGCATGAAAGTCCGAGTATTCTTCAGAATCCAAGAATCTCTTGTTTCTCTTCAAGAAGCCGTCGAAGAATACTCCACCTATATGTCCTACATAAAGGCCTGTGGCAAAATCTTCCATATTTGTGATTGGCCATGTCCTTGCCTCTGATATGACCATTGTTGGATAATCAAGGGCATATGTTATCACATCGTTTAGGTTCTTTTCCTCTATGACATCCAAGCCCATGGTACAAAGCACTTTTTTCTAGTATTTAGAATTTCTCAAATTTTTTGTTCGTTTATAAATAGGAGTGGAAAAGAATTCCACATGGGCGGCGGTAAAAAACAATCTCCAGCACAGGCAGAAAAATCACAAACTGCCGAGTCTACAAAGAAAGACGGTCAAAAGAAGGGAGATAGAAAAGATCAAAAGCCACGAACCAACATATCTGTAATAATTGACGAAGGACAGGCAATGAACTTTATCAAGGGCGCCAAAGTTTTTACAGTTCAGGAATTGTCGAGACAAACAAATGTCAAGATCTCTGCAGCAAATGCATTCTTACATGCTCTGCTAAAAAAAGGAGCAGTAAAAAGAGTGGGTGGATATAGCGGACACCACGTTTACGTTCCAGCTTGAGTTATTGAAAATATATCTCCGGGTTTTACGTTTCTCAAAGATTCTAGGTTTGTTGTTATCTTTCCAACTAGCGTCATGGGTTTTGTATCCTGTACGTCATCTATGAAAAAACAGATCGAGCCGTTTGCAGCAAGGAATGTAACGTCACCCTTTTTGAATTGAGTTCTGAGTTTTTCTCCGCCTGTTTTGATGTTTGTATCAACATATGCTATGCTGTTTCCCATCATGTGGGCATTACCCTCTATTGGAATTGATCGAGTTATTCCACCCACTGTTTTTGGAGCCAAATGACGCTTTAGTTCTAAATTGAGAACCATTTTACCCTTTAAAGATAGGACAAAATCAAGTTTGGAAACAGAGCCTGCACTCATTTTTGAGGACAAGGATTATGAATATATAACGTTTCTTTATCCCAACTCTCAATGTCGGATGAACCTGAGGAAGTAAGTGTAGATACCGAAGAGGTTCAGCCAGTAGAGGAAGAAGAACCAATTCTAGTTCCTACAGTAGTTGAAACAACTGAGGCTCCATCTGAGGAAGAGGAA
>JAGWGC010000089.1 GCA_028867615.1 Nitrososphaerota archaeon
AGGGTCAGAACGCCGTTGGTCTGATCGAACGCGACCTGGAAGGTGTTTCCGTTGGTCACGTTGACTTCGGCGCCGTAGTCAATCCAGCCGATCAGATTGCCGCTCGCTGCGGTCGAATTGTAAAGTACCGCATAGCGGAATTGCGCGATCGAGCCGCCCGACGCGGTAAACACCGGCTGGCCGATCACCAGCTTGTAAGTGCCGGAAGTATCAGCGCCGGACACGAACGATGCCGCCGTCCCGCCTGCCGTATAGCCATTGCCCGCAGCAATCTCGGTGATATTCGCTTTCACTGTGTTAGTCGCGACCGGCGCCGAATCCGTTAGCATGACCTTGAGAACGTCGGAGTTCAGATTGTGAACCTTCGTCGCTAGGTCGAGCACGAATGAATTGAATTTGTTGAAAGTCGTCATTGCAGAGACCCTTGCTGCATCGGCGCGATTCCGGTGATGTCGCCGGTCTGCGGATCACGGAAATTTGTCCGTGCGAATGCGCCGTGAAAGCGGACAGCTGCATCGTCGTATGCACGGGCAGCGATCTCGGCGGACGAAAACCTCCCGAGCATTACTGTTCGCTTGTTTTTACGGATTTTCGCCTGATAAAGACCGCGCTCCTTATCGAACGTAACCCCTCGAAAGGGAACCAACCCACGAGGCCCATCGCCCACGTTGCACATGTTTTGCGAGCGAGTACTTCCACGAAGATTAGACCACCTATTATTCAGCCGGTCTCGATCAATATGATCGATCTCGTCGACAGGCCACGACCCAGTTTCATAGAGCCATGCGAGCCGGCTCGCGTGGTACGTGCGGCGATCTATTCTGATGACCAAGTACCCGTACATGTTGATCGTGCCCGCAAGCGAGCCGGGAGAAACTCTATTTGAAGTTGGCTTGATCCACCGAAAAACACCGGTTTTCGGATCATATGAAAGTAGTTCTTTGAGGCGCTCTTGCGTAAGCATCAAGCATTCCCGCTCATTGGTTGTATGCCAATAATGTCGCCATTGGCGTCCCTCACCAGCTGCTTCGGCGCGGTGAGCGCTTGCGCGAGTTGGCCCATCGTGCGCTGCATTTCGGCCTGTTCCTGCCGCATCTGTTGCATCAGCCCCATGATTGCGGCCGCAGCCTCGCCGCCGCCCGAGCCTTGCACCGGCTTGCCTTCCGCATCCACTGTCGGCGGCGCTGTTAGTGCTTTGAGCACGATCTGATTGTGCGCGTGCTCGCGATCGATCTGGATTTTGGCCGCGCTTTCGTCGCGCATCTGCTGGATTTTCGCGTCAGAGGCCGCCTTGTCGGACGCCATCTTGTGCGCAGCCTTGTCCTTTTCGAGCTGCAATTCGGCGTCGCGCTTCTGCTGCTCAGGATCTGGCTGCTGGCCGCCCTGCTGAATCGATTGCGCGATATCCTGTTGCGCCGAGGTCGGCAGCGGCGAATATTTGAGCAGAGCGAGCCAGGTTTGCGGCGGCAGCATCTTGCCGATCACCGGCAATAGCTGTTGCAGCAGCGACCAAGTGAGCTCTTTCTGATTGGCCGAGGTCGGGGCCTCGTCGACGATGATGTCGTATTCGCTGTTTCCGGTGAATGCCTCTTGCCGGATCAGCGGAACGTACTGCGCCTGGTCCTGTCCCTCGATCTTGATCAAGCGGCCGTCGGCGAGATAATGCTCGATCAGGTACATCAGCACCCGGCCCTGATCCTTGCGATAGCGGCGCAACGAGTCGAACAGCGGTTGCAGGATGGTGAGAACCGCCTGCTTGCGCTGCAAATCGAGGCTTGCCGCCTGCCCGACCGATTGCTGCATACCGAGCGCTTCGAGGTTGATCCCGGTCACGGCGCCGAGGCTACCGACCGCGAAATTCATCATCTCGAAAGACGACTGCGGGAACTGAGACGTTGGTTTTGGGATGAACTTCGGTCCGTTCGCGCCAGATAGCGCGCCCGTCTTGAGCCAGGTAATTTCGTCCTGTCGCGCCCAGCTATCCTCGCCTTGCGCGTCATTATGGAAGAACTGCCCCTTTTCCACAGCAATACCACCCTTTGCGGTGGTATTCATGATGTGCATAGTCTGCGACATCCACTTGTTGGCCCAGCGCGCCGGGTCTTTCATCGCGCGCACAAGCCCGTAGAAGGTATTTTTGTTGCGGTCGCGCTTCGCCGTCATGCACTTGAAGGAGAAGTGACCGTTGCAAGGCGTGTCGCCGATTTCGAGCAGCACGGAGCCGAGGTAAGCCTGCCGATATACCTTGCGCGTTGTCTTGACCACGCGGGGCATGGGCGCATTGGCGAGCTTGTAGCGCTGCGCAAATTCCCGGTATTCGTCGTCAAACATCGTCTTGATGTTCTGCCCGGTCGGGTCGGCAGGATCGACCGTCAACCAGGCCGGGACACGTTCCCACCACTGGATACGGACCAGCGTGACCGTCTTGTCGTCGTCGGAACTGCTATCGTCGTCCGAAGCCAGATTTTCCTTGTTGTAGAACCGGCCGTCGTTTTCGTGCGGCTCGCCTTCCGGCTTGGCGTCGATGTCATCGACCCAGGAAGCGTGGTAATCGGAATCCTCGAATGGCCGCGCCGGATCGCCCGGGCACAGCGCGCGCGCCTCCTCGATTGGGACGTCGCGCTTGATCTGGAACACGCGCCGGGCATCGCGCAGATTGCGTTTCTTGGCGTCACGGTCCCAACCCATCGAAAGCGGGTCGGTGTGGTCGACCAGCGGGTCGCCCTTCGGGTTGTCCTCGTAGTCGAGCCGGGTTTCGGTCCAGCCCATGCCGCAGACAACCATATCGCGGAAGGCGTCCGATTCCTCATCTTCTGCGTCGCATTGCTGGCGAAACCACTTCGCAGCCGATGTCAGGAGCTCGTTGACCTTGACCGCGCCTTGCGTGCGCGGCAGGAATTGAACCTCTTGCCGGTTGGCGATTTCCTGTCCGGCCACGTTGTCGATATAGGCACCGACCCGGTTGAAAATGACGATCGGTCGACCCGCCTCCTTCAGAATGTTCCTGTCATCCTGCGATAGCTGCTCGCCGGCCTCGAAGTCGAAATCCTCGCGAGCCTCTTTCCGCCAGTGCGTCTGCGGCTCGGAGCCGTAGTCAGCCTTTACCCATCCCTGCAAGCGCTTGAATATGGCTTCGCCGCTAGAAGGCTGTTCAGTCTTGGCCGCAGCGTCGCTCATGCACTTTCCCAACTACCGCGGCGCGATGACCGCCTATCACGATAGCGCTCTCGTGGCCTCTCCGGGACGCCATCGGGAGCCTCATAAACGATTGCCATGAGGCCGAACGCATCGGCACCATGGCTCGACCAGTCATGTTCCGGCCCAAGCCCGATATTACGTTCATCGTCTGAGCGTTTTTCGTGATACCAGCCGAGCACCTCAAGGCCGGCGTCAACGGCCTCGGTGTTGTTGAAATAGACATTCGGGAAAACGCGGCGCGCCGCTTCAATGCGGAGCATGGCCGCGCCGGCGCCCTGGTTCGGCACCGGATCCATGGTCTCGAATTGGGCGTCTCGCCAGTAGTCGACGTAGTTCTTGCCCGTAAAGAGCATGTTGCCGCCGTCATGCGGCGTGCGGATAATGGCCCGCTTCCAGCCTCGCGTTTGCATTTCGGCGATGTAATAGGTGACGGGCTGGCCTTGGCCCTCGATGTAATCAAGCACGCGGATTTGCGGCCCCACAAACTGGCAAATCCAGATCGCGGTTGCATCGGCCCGCTTGCCCGAGCCGCCGATATCGAAAAAGGCATAGATCGGCAGCACCGGATCAGGTTGCAGTGCGCAAACTCGCCCCCTCGCCTTGGTTTCGGCGAGCTGCTTGGCAAAATAGGCGCCGTCGACCACGGAAACGAAATCGCCTTCCCAGATATGGGCGTATTGGTCCGGGCGCTTTTCGAAATCGGCCAGGCGCTTGACGTTCAGCGTGGACGGAAACCACGGGTTATCCCGCCAATTGAGCTGAATGATCTTCGACCGATCCGGCGGGTTTTCGCGAAACCGCTTGTGCGTCGCGCTATTCTTTCGAGCTGGGTTCCACGTTACCCAGACTTCCGCGCCTTCCTCGCGCACCGTGTTGTCGGCGGTATGCCACGAGTTTTCAGTGACCGGTTCGGCCTCATCCACCCAGAGCAGCCGAATCCGCGCCTTCGACTTGATCGAGTTGATATTGTGCCGCAGGCCAGCGAAGGCGAACGATATGCGGCCGTCCCGCGTCCGGATATACTCCTTGCCGATGTCGTAAACGTCGGCCAGCCACGGCAGAGCCTCGATCGCGCCTTTGACTTCCGAGAACGAGGAATCGGCCAGACTGTTCAAATGCTCGCGCGCGCAGACGATCACGCCATCTTGCCCGGCCGCTGCGCATTGATAGCCGCGAACGGCCGTCATGGTCGCGAACGATCGCGTTTTCGCCGAGCCGCGGCCGCCGTGTGCCCCGCGGTACATGGCATCGCCTGTGAACACGGGAACCAGTTTCGGAGGCAGCAGCAGTTGAGCGGTGGACATCATCGCCTATGGAATTAGTGCGGAGGTCGACAGCCTTGAACGGTGAATGCCTATACCCGTGCGCGGCCGCAGGCTGTCTTTCTGAAAGCCGACCCCTCCGCCGGCCAACCGGAAAAACCCACGCACGGTTAACTCACTCCCTACTTACGCAGCCCTCGCAAATTCGCCGAACTCCCGAATGGCAGCGCGAACATATGCAGCATGAGCCTGCGCCGGATCACTGAACAAGCCTAACCAGGTTTGCTTTCCCCCGATTCGAATCCCGGCCTGCCACTTCCGTTTCCGCTTATTCCAGCAGACGCCTTTGAACCCGGACTTGTTGCTCTTCGAGAGGCCCTGATTGGCCAAGTTCTGCGATGGCGTCGCGGCGCGGAGATTGACCCAGCGGTTATCGGACGGATCGCGGTTTATGTGGTCGATATGACCGGTCGGGAATGCGCCGGTCATGTATAACCATGCGAGACGGTGAGCTAGGTAACGCTTCCCGCCCAAGTAAATCTGCCAATAACCCAATGGGAGGCGAGTGCCAGCCCGCGCACCGGCGCAGAAGTGCCTGCCCCTATTTTGAAGCCACGTGAATATCCCGGTCT
>JAGWGC010000008.1 GCA_028867615.1 Nitrososphaerota archaeon
GTCTGCACTTGTGTATCTAAACATGAGTTCTTCAAATGATATGCTGTCTTCAAATGCACAATATACGATCAATTCTTCATCACTTACGGGCATTCAATCTGGTACGATGACTTGGTATGACATTGTTGTGCAAAACACGGGAACCAAGTCTTTTGTCCAGACCCAGTTATCGATAGTTATCAACAGTGTAACATACAATTTGCCACAAAATGTGACGGCCATTGGTCCTGGCATGACAATTGAACAAAAAGGCATCTTGTCCACATCAGTCGTTTTTGGAACCCCTTATACCGTAAGAGTTGGCGGTACGACAAGTGATGGCTCTACGTATGTGACCAGTAGACAGATCAATGCAGGATAACATCTGCAAAAAGATGTTTTGATATTTACCGTAAAATGTAGACTTGTAACTACCACAAGCGCTTTAAAACTTTGGCAAATTCACACAATAATGAAACGAAGAGGAATATCCGAGATTTATGCAACAATAATGATGTTCAGTATCGGGCTTGGCATAGCAGGTGTATTGATGATAAATTCATCCAATCAATTTAACACCCAGCAACAGAGTGCGTATCAAATGCTGGATTCTGCACAAAAAAAGATGTCAGAAAGCATATCGTTTGTATCGGGAAGTGATTCCAGTACGGGCTCATCAATAGAAGTGGTAAATTACGGGCTGACCAGCATTCAACTTGATTCAGTCATGGTGGATACAGTACAACAAACTTATTCCATGACTTTGATCAACGGTACTGCGACTAGTGTTTTGCCTGTCAGGGAACCCGTCATAATATCTGCCAATAAGCAGGGTTCAAAAATGCAGCTTGTCACGTCCATCGGTTCCATATTTGAATTTCCATTGCAGTAATTTTGCTTTTTATTCATACGTGACTTTTTTTAGAAATGAACCAAGTACGACGTTTTTTCATATCGATATCATTACTTTCAATAATTTTGTTTTCATCATTTTCATCAGCGGCACCACTAATCCCTAATGCTTCTGCGGTGATAGTTCCAAATTGTGTGGTTACGGTAACGCCTACTGCAACACCCTCAAAAATAACAATAAAAGGAGAACATCTTACCAGGGCAAATCCTGATGGTACATACTATCCAGGCGATGCATTTGAATTTCAGATACAGGTATCATGGACAAGGTGGTGTATCACAATATACCCACATGGGATAATTGGCGATGGGCTGGCACTTGGCGGCATAGGCCGCGGTCCAACAACGTGCGATGGCCAGGGAGACTGTGGTTTTGTAGAGTATGGCCATGCTGAGATAGGCCCTTCCACATATGGCGCATCATTACATCAAGTTGTGGGTGCGTATGGTTATCTTTGCAGTTGGACACCCGATAAAGGCGGAGTGTGCCATTTGGGTACCACATCAGGATATGGTGTGTATACTCCTACAATAATAAAACCCAAAGTGTACATCAAATTAAGATTTGAAAATTTCACGGACCGTGATGGATTCAAGATGCGAAATGGCGATGGTACATACTATGTGTGGGATGGAATCAATACCATATTCAATCCAGATTACAAGTGGAAGGATGCTCGATTTAGAACACTTGATACAAAAACAGTATCAAGATCAGATATTTCTCAAATTGGGTTTTACGAATGCCATGAAAAAAACTGTCCGCATACTTTCTCTGTTCCGGCCATAAATCCATGGATCTATTCATTTGGATATGAAGAAGGCCATGCTGCATTTAATTCAACATCGCTTGGCGACATACGCCGTCATACGTTTTACTACCACACTGATCTTTACAACCTGGGCCGAAAAATAGGGGAGGGTGACAATTCCACAACTGCCTTGGTGGTACAGTACAAGCCAGTGTACACAAGTTATGGGTATACCGTACTAAATGACAACAATTGGTGGGGGTTTGGCAACAGGCCAGGTGTGGCACTTCACTATCTTGGGTCAATAGGTGGAGGTCAGGATGACCCGGGAGATATAATTCACGAATTCAGGCGAAGCAAGATAAATGCATTTTCGTATACCAGTTATGCGTACAGAGTGCTGACTGGAATTCCGCTAAATGTTACCATGTCATGGTCCGAATCAAGTCCTGCAAATTTTGTTGATGAAAATTTTACATATCAGAGCGATTCGCTACAGCCGGGAAACAAAATGGCAATGTTTGTAAAATCTGGATATGGCAAAATAATTTTTGTCCATCCAATATTGGGAACCATATTAAAAACACGCTACGACAATTCTACCATAATCAATACGCTGCAATCTGCAAACTTTGCAGGATATGACACCACAAACGTTACAAAATACACCTATGGGTATCCTCACACTAGATTCAATACGGATGTAATAATTTTGGCGCTACACTCTGATGGAACAATAAACCACATTCCATTGAGCATTACAATGACGCCAGACTATGCAGAAAATGCCACATATGAACAGGATTTCATAAGGACCAAAGTAACCCATGACAGGGACCGTATCATTGCAGGAATTGTACTAGGCGACATGTATGGAAAGAGTAATCATGCCAACGGAACAGGAGTGATTAACTTCCAGGCACACATGACATCATTGCTGATACCTGATGTGTACCGAGTTTTTGCACAAAACCCGCTGGATCTGCAGCTAAACGTGGTGTATGAACAGATAGGGACGTATATCATAACAATCACGGCAGGACAACAACAGAAAACAGACACAGTAAGAGGATTTGAGTTTGATACAAACTGGAAATATGTGATAAATATGGACCAGGACAATGTGCTTAACGCGACACGGCATGGTGGAGTCGTAACCATAAATCCAGATGAAAACTTTGGACCATATACAAAAGTCATGGCAGATAACATGATACAAAACACTACCTGCACAGACGGGTGTGCTATAACATTGCATGACAAAACCAAAAACTCGACCATATCTGCATACAACACATGGGGAGGCAAGGCATCAAAGACTCTGAGTGTAGATATATCAGGGAATGATGAAAAATTTGACAATGCAAAATATGTGGCTCTTGCATTGTCTTTGATATTGGTCTTCATAGCATATGGAATCATCAGGAGATATGGGAGAACAATTGCTGCATTGGTGGGATTTGGAGAAGATCGTGAGCAGTAAAAGTTCATGAAAATAAAAAATAAAACTCAGGGTTTTGGATTGTAAACTCAAAATCTTTTTTTGTCATAAAATCATGGCCTTCCATAACCTCAACCTACTACCAACCACCATGCGATTGCACTCTTTATCTCATGATCAGTCATTTTCTGTAACAGGCAATAATACTGGTATTTTCTATTCAGACAACACAGGTAAAATATTGTGGAAGTATAATGCAACAAGTACAGTAGATTCCATCTCAATATCCCCTGATGGTTCATTTGTATCAATGTGTACTGATACTGGTCTTTTTTACTTTGACAGACAAGGAATACTACTGTGGCACTATGAAACAAACAATTCAACTCTTTGTACTAACGTTATTTCATCAGATCTTGGATACGTATTAGCTGGGGATACATTATCGAACAATACCGGAGATCTGTATGTTTTTAACAATACTGGTGCCCTACTTTGGAAGCACACTGACGTGCCAACATATACCGATCTGTCAGTATCTCAAAATATTACAATGTCATCTGATGGCTTGTATCAGGTTGAAGTTACTGGACAATCAAATCGTGGATATGGGCTGACTGTGTCCTATTACAAACTAGAACATGCTTCAGCAATTCCTGAATTCCAATTTGCACTTCCAATATTGCTAGTGGGTATCACATCACTGATTTTACTTTATAGACCCAAGTCCAAAACTAACATCTAGGAAAAAAATCTACAACCCAAAAAACTAGATTCAATGAAACATAAATTACCAAGCTTGAAATTCGTATATATGCATCAAATTCATGTATGAAACCTGTAACCGATATGGAATGTTTCTCACATGTGTTCAAAACTATTCTTAGGCGCAATATTCTGCGTATGACATAAAAACTATAGATTTGTAGTTAATAAATGGATTTGAATCAGACTGAGAAAACATTTACCTCTCTTTACCAAATCCCATCAATTCATGTGGCAGAACTAATTTGTTCTTCAAACCTTGTTGGTAAATGCCTTTGCATTTTGGACTCCTATAACTTGCAACTAATTTTCGCCAATCTGATTTTCAACAGAATTAATATTGAAATGATTGGGGGGGGCATTTCCAAAGACGCGAGATGTTTCGAGTCGACCTGTGCATCATGAAGCAGATACTCGATGTGGAAAACGAGATCCATGGAAAGATAATCGCTGTTCATGCAAAACGTGAGAAGGTACCGCATCTTGTTTACTGTATTGTTGATATCATAGTTTACGTCACATGTGATCCTGGAACCGATGGCAAAAAGATCCCGGAAATTTCAGACAAGATACAGGAACTGATTAGTGGACTTGCCATTGCATGAAGCTCGAATGGTGACTCCAAAAGTGAGATCCCAATTCAAAATGATTGGGAAAATAATGCTCTTCTCAAGTCTTTTCGTAATCTTATTTTCTTCTGGTATTGCAAATGCACTCACAATTGTTGCAACAGTAACCGTTGGTACCCATCCTTATGGCGTTGCATACGACTATGGAACGAACGAGATATTTGTGTCAAATAATGGTGCCAATACAGTCTCTGTAATCCGTGACTCGGACAATACAGTTGTTGGTTCGCCAATTACCGTTGGTTCAAGTCCTTGGGGCGTTGCATATGACTCTGCCAAGGGAGAGATATTTGTGTCAAATAATGGTGCCGGTACAGTCTCTGTAATCCGTGACTCTGACAATACAGTTGTTGCAACAGTAACTGTTGGTACAGGTCCTCGTGAAGTTGCATATGATTCTGCCAAGGGAGAGATATTTGTGGCAAATTGGGGTGCCAATACAGTCTCTGTAATCCGTGACTCTGACAATACAGTTGTTGCAACAGTAACTGTTGGTACAGGTCCTTTTGGCGTTGCATATGATTCTGCCAAGGGGGAAATATTTGTGGCAAATTTTGGTGCTAGTGATGGTACTACAGTCTCTGTAATCCGTGACTCTGACAATACAGTTGTTGGTTCGCCAATTACCGTTGGTACAGGTCCTCGTGAAGTTGCATATGATTCTGCCAAGGGGGAAATATTTGTGGCAAATTATGGTGGTATTAGTGGTAGTAGTACAGTCTCTGTAATCCGTGATTCGGACAATACAGTTGTTGCAACAGTACCCGTTGGTAACCGTCCTTATGGCGTTGCATATGACTCTGCCAAGGGGGAAATATTTGAGATAAATAGTGGCTTTGGCGGTAGTGGTACTGGTATGGTCTATGTAATCCGTGACTCGGACAATACAGTTGTTGCAACAGTAACTGTTGGTGCAGGTACAGCTTCTCGTGGCGTTGCATATGACTCTGCCAAGGGGGAGATATTTGTGGCAAATGCTGGTAGTACCACAGTCTCTGTAATCGATGATTTAGGAGGCATTGATGCAGCAGTACCAACATCGGGTCCTACAGGAACATCCGTGACAATCAACTTTAATGGTCTAATTGCAAGCAGCTCACCCACAATCAAGTTTGGCACAATATCGATATCCAACAGTACGGTCAACACAAACTCCACTGGGATGGNNNNCATTGCAAGCAGCTCACCCACAATCAAGTTTGGCACAATATCGATATCCAACAGTACGGTCAACACAAACTCCACTGGCGGATGGAAGGG
The DNA here is from genome assembly GCA_028867615.1 of Nitrososphaerota archaeon. GTDB lineage: Archaea > Thermoproteota > Nitrososphaeria > Nitrososphaerales > Nitrosopumilaceae > Nitrosotalea. The sequence continues at coordinate 5,739 of JAGWGC010000008.1, forward strand.
TACGGTTACAGTGCCAGCTTCTGCAGGAAATACAATTCATGTCAATGATGGTACGACTGATCTTACAACAGCATTTACAGTTACAACACCTGTGATCAATGCAGCAGTACCAACATCAGGTCCTGTGGGACAGACAGTATCAGTTAATTTCAATAATCTCATTGCAAGCAGCTCACCCACAATCAAGTTTGGCACAATATCGATATCCAACAGTACGGTCAACACAAACTCCACTGGCGGATGGAAGGGTACGGTTACAGTGCCAGCTTCTGCAGGAAATACAATTCATGTCAATGATGGAACAAATGATCTTACAACTGCATTTACGGTAACAACTCCAGTCATTGATGCCGCAGTCCCGACATCGGGTCCTGTGGGACAGACAGTATCAGTTAATTTCAATAATCTAATTGCAAGCAGCTCACCCACAATCAAGTTTGGCACAACATCAATCTCCAACAGTACGGTCAACACAAACTCTACCGGTGGATGGAAGGGTACAGTTACAGTGCCAGCTTCTGCAGGAAATACAATCAATGTCAATGATGGCACAAACGCACTGTCTACTGCATTTACGATAACAACTCCAGTCATTGATGCAGCAGTACCGACATCGGGTCCAGTGGGACAGACAGTATCAGTTAATTTCAATAATTTAATTGCAAACCATGCTGATACAATCAAGTTTGGCACAACATCAATCTCCAACAGTACGGTCAACACAAACTCCACTGGTGGATGGAAGGGTACGGTTACAGTGCCAGCCGCAACTCCGGCAGGATCACATCCAATTACAGTATCTGATGGAACCAACTCGCCATCAACAGCATTTACAGTTACAACACCTGTGATCAATGCAGCAGTACCAACATCAGGTCCTGTGGGACAGACAGTATCAGTTAATTTCAATAATCTCATTGCAAGCAGCTCACCCACAATCAAGTTTGGCACAATATTGATATCCAACAGTACGGTCAACACAAACTCCACTGGCGGATGGAAGGGTACGGTTACAGTGCCAGCTTCTGCAGGAAATACAATTCATGTCAATGATGGTACGACTGATCTTACAACAGCATTTACAGTTACAACACCTGTGATCAATGCAGCAGTACCAACATCAGGTCCTGTGGGACAGACAGTATCAGTTAATTTCAATAATCTCATTGCAAGCAGCTCACCCACAATCAAGTTTGGCACAATATCGATATCCAACAGTACGGTCAACACAAACTCCACTGGCGGATGGAAGGGTACGGTTACAGTGCCAGCTTCTGCAGGAAATACAATCAATGTCAATGATGGCACAAACGCACTGTCTACTGCATTTACGATAACAACTCCAGTCATTGATGCAGCAGTACCAACATCAGGCCCAGTGGGACAATCAATATCAATTAATTTCAATCACTTGTTTGCAAATCATGCTTATACAATCAAGTTTGGATCAACCACAGCTAGCGGTGCATTTGCAACAGGTACTACAAACAGTACTGGTGGTGCAGCAGGTACTGTTCTAGTACCATCTATAACAGCTGGCTCACAACCACTGTCAGTAACTGACGGTACCAACTCACCATCAACGGCATTTACAGTTACATCATCAGTCTCTCTCTCCCCGACATCAGGATCTATCGGCACTTCAGTGACAGTCTCAGGTTCTGGATTTGCTGCATCATCCACTGTTACGATAAAGTATGCTGGTACCACAGTTACCACAAGCCCGGCAACTGTAACAACAGATTCATCAGGAAACATACCATCAGGTGTCACGTTTACAGTACCATTGTCTGCAGCTGGAGCCCACACGGTCCAGGCAACTGACGCATCAAGCAATACTGCTTCTGCAACATTTACAGTAACAAATGTTTCAACTCAGGGGACCACTAGTACGACCACATCAAGCGGAGGTGCATCAGCGGACCAGACAGGAACAACAGGAATAAAGGTAACTATCAGCGGTTCCTCGGCTGGTGATGGGACGCCAACTACTATTATTACATCTGATCTTATCTCTCCCTTTGCTGGCGTAGGTACAAGCGGACTGCCAAATCCAAAGTACTTTGATGTTCATGTGTCAGGAATTGCCGATGGAACTGCCAACATCTGCATTACAGTTGCATCTGGCACTCCAACCACAATGCAGTACTGGAGTGGAGCATCCTACACCAGTGCCTCGTCAATAACGGTTACAGGAAGCACCATCTGTGGAAACATTCCAGTGTCTGCTCTTACCGGAACCAACGTAGCGGTGGGAACCCTCTCTGCTGCTGGCGGCCATGGAGGCAGCGCCCCAGGGGCAGCACCGTCATTTACAACGGGATTTTCCGCGTCTGAAACCCCGCTATCAATAGACGGGACCGGCTTTAATCTGAACAACTATTCCGATACCGGAACTACTGTCACACTACATACAAGAAAGCCATTTGTACTAAAGATGCTGCTTTACGGAAGCCAGGGCGCATCTGATGTCCAGCATGTCTCAATATTTACAAATCTCCGGGACAAGGCAAGAGAGGTTCAGAACAGTGATACTGTAATATCATGGGACAAGAGCCAGCCACTTTCCATATCAGACCCACACCACTACTTTGGGAATGTAACCGTATCCACAACACAGAACGGAAACAAGCTTGAGGTTGATTATACAATAACATTTGCAAACCCCATGGCAAAATCAGATATTATAATCAGGGCATGGTCTGCTAACCTGTACAGCTCTGACACATACGTTCTTGATGCATGGCAGGCAGTGGCAGGCAGTACTGCACCTGCCATGCCGTCAACACCTCCGACTACAACTACCCACCAACCTATCACATCACCACCATTGCCTACAACACCACAAAATGAAATAACACCGCCAGAATCTAGTTCAAGTGACATACTTTCAGCAATCAAGGACTGGGGAGGATACTCGTCACACCCCATCACAAATTCTGAATTACTACAATCTATGAACATTGATGATGCTACCTATATACCAAAATGGGTGGATGAAACTGCCAAATGGGTTGCAGACGGCAGTACAAGCCCGCAAGAGTTCCAGGCTGCCATATCGTACCTGCATCAAGTGCACGCAATAAAGTAACACACCTGCCAAGTTTTTCAAAAACACATTGTTTACTATTGCAAGAATACTTGTGATGATGACAGTAGCAAAAATCATTATTACTTAAGCAATAACAAATACACAAAACATACTGGTAAAAGTCTAGGTGAAACATCATACACGATGTATGTTAAAGACCGACTGAATCATTTATTCAAAAACAGAAACGAGCTTGCAGATCATCAGCAGTACATTACACGTGAGATTCTAAATGAGCTGAAAATTTATCTTCTAATGAAGAAGAAAAGCGGTGAGAGTATATCTAATATTCTATCTAAAGAAATTAGATCTGGTAAAATCATTAAACTAATTCGTTATACTGGGATTGATACTCTGATAAAGGAAATTGTCATAAATTATTGTATGAGAGTTCCAGCTCTGAAATCTATTGTGAGGATAGACAGTTTAGAATTACATACAAGAAGAGTTTCAGTGAATAAAGGCGTAAAGTTGGGTAGTAAGAGGCCAAAATCATTTCAAAACACTAAACGTTTACAGCTTTTCTAATATGAAAAGAACGCACTGGAAAATATGCATATTGCATGATTTGCTCATGCAGTTTTATCGCCATTGTCAGAAATTGGAATAACGTACAATTTGCTTGAAGCACCCTTGATTACACGTACTGGTATTCCACACCTGGAACAATTAGTTTTTAGAGTGTCAGAAATTAAGCGCAATAATTTGGCCTGGTCGCCCGTACTTGCTTGGTGGTTGCTGCATTGAATTGTCAGATCAGTCATGGACAGGTCTTCTGCCGGACTGTGAACAAAGGTCGGTGTAGTACCAACACTAAAGTTGATTGTCTGAACATCCTTGATTTGCGGCAGCGACAGGAAGAATGCCAATTCGTTAGCTGTCAGGGCCAAACTTCTTGGACCTAGTTTTTTTGGTACAAATGTATATGGATTGACAGTCTTTACAGAAAAAACATGGGCGATTCTTTGACGAAAGGTCTGCCTTTCCAAGGAAAATCTGACTTTGCGCAAAGATATCCTATGCGAGAAGACATTTAGCAAGACAGCATTGACCATCTTGTCCAATCGCTTGGTTGAATCTGCGACATTTTTTTGAAATATGCCCGTACTGGCCTTGAAAGTCTTTTTGATCTGCGTGACGGTTTCACGGTAATTTTTCTTTTGTTCATGATATCCTTTTTTAAATTTATCAGGAGGCAGTGATTTTTTCAGGTTTGCCACGCGCAATTGGAACAAGTCATGTTCTTGTTCTAGCTTGTCAGCCTTTTCATTTTGCAAATCAACCAAATCGTATGGGGCTCGTTCGATGCCAAAAACAATGAAGCAGTTGTAGAGATTATGGCCGCCTAGCTTGGTTTTTGCCGCGGCAAGATCAGATTTTATCTTGTTGGAAAAGACTGGATTTTTGTTTGAAAGGCGCCTGTCAAGAGACGTCACTTTGCCATGAATTGCATTTGAAATCTTTTTTGTCTGGTCCACTACATAGCAGGCCATCATGCATCTTGACTGCTCCTGCCATAATTTGGAATAGACATCGCTTTTTGTAATTTTGGCAAGGTCCACCAGTGGGACCATAAAGTGGTCTTTCAATGCAAGGTATTTTGTAACCATTTTTTCAAACTTTGGTTTTGTTATTTGTTCAACCGTAAGCCCGGGTATGGTATTAAATAAAGTCACATCTGTATCAGTAGTTCGAATGATTAATCTCATGAAAGACTTGTCGCGAAAAATAAAAAAGGCAAACTCACTTGCAAATTGTATGATTTTGAGTATCTGGTTTTCCTTGTCGTCCTCAAATTTTTGTTGCGGTTTTATTTCAAGCCAGACAAACTCTTGGCCCAGGATTTCAGACATGGTATCATTAAAGTACAAATGATTTAAGCGAAATTCTGTTTTTAAACAACCGTCAGACTATACAATATGTTAAAACCAATTCTGGCAGTTGGTCTTTTTGCGTTGCTTGTCTCTTCAGTTGCTTTTGCATATGCGGTTGGATTTGATTACAGTTTGGAAGAACTGGTAAAAAATAACCAAAAGAACTATCCATCATGGTATACCGGATTGAACATAGGACCTGGCCAGAGCTACACATTCCACATTTGTGATAATTCCATAAAACCAACCCTGAATTATGCCAGTACTTGTTACCAGGCAAAGCTTGATTTTATTGCACTGCTGCAAGAACAGTCAAGCAAGGTATGGATAGTTCAAGCAATTTTTACTCCTGATGATACCCACAAGCAGTGGTTTTCAATTTTGCATATATCTCAGGATTTTGGAACAATTACAACCGATGGCACCAGCAGGAATTATGCCACATCGCTTTCACATACCATATTTTATCTGGACAAATATGCCGACATGTACAAACCGCAAAAACTCAAACTAGGCACGTCATGGGGACAGGCTGACGACTATGTATCCCCGATACCTCAATTCATAGTAGACAAATTTACTACAGATATCATCGGAAACATGCAGATACCAGCTTATGAAGTAGGATTTCAAGTGGCAAAAGCAAATGTCTTTTACATCAAGGAGGGCTTTCCGTTTCCGATCAGCAGCGTGTTATATGATTCAAAATCAATCATTACAGATGCTCCGCCAGTATTTTCTACAGAATTACTGGATGCATCAACTTTGGCAAATGGACCAACGATAAAACAAAACCCCCCGCCAGTACAAACAGGGAAACCACAAGAGACTTTGCCACAAAAAGTACAGGCAAATGTCACTAGTGACTCAAACTATATTGTCCCAATCAATTCCACCAAACAGAGCCAGGCAACAAAAGATTTGAAGTCTTTTGGAAACTGGACCGTGAATTACCCCTGACTAAAATCATGGGCTTCCTGCTTCCTAGACCTCATTTAGATCTCTACAGGTGTTGATTTCCGCAATTCCTGCGGTAGTCTTAGTATGTCAATGCTTGCACGGTAATCCCTGTCAATTACAAGACTGCATTTGTTGAACCTATGTATCATTACTGCCAAATATTTTGGGACCTTGTTTCCACATCTTGAACAATCAATTGTGGTACCTCTTGGTTCCACTTCAACATACAATTTGCATTTGTATTCCAATTTTTGTTAAGCAGTATAATAGAACACCAGTTCAGCATAGAAAATTTCAGAATTTTTGGAAAAATGAATATTATATTTTAGAGTCAATATGTAAAAAGTTGATAGATAAAAAATTATAATTTACATTTATCCAATAGTTCATCAGTTAGAGGAATCCTGTCATTTACACTTTTCAAGAATTTAGAATTGATTTTTGAGTTAGGAAAATAAGCGAGGGATATTTTTACACCATCTTCTTGAGCTTTCTCCACAGCGTATTCAAAATCGCTGTCAGCTGTTATTATGATTGCTTTATCGATCTGTTTCTTCATGCTCATTTGTACAAGATCTATTCCTAATCTCATATCTACTCCTTTTTGAACAAATTTTTCATTGATTTGCTGCAGTCTGCCTAATTTTACTTCAAAGTCTTTAAGAGATCTAAGCTTACTATGAAATCTCTGTCTTGCTGAATAGAGAGAATTTCCTAGTGCAGTACCTTGAATTGGTAGTGAATCATAGAAAATGGTCTTAATTCGGTTTGTCCCAGATGTAAGTTCATTAGACAATTTTAGAAAATCAATTCGTCTATTCGCAAGTTTCGAGAGTTCTAAGATATAGCCTGCATCAATAAAAACAGCCGAGTTCATGGATATACAACGAGTGTCAGCATTGTTTACCCCGCTTCAGACCAAAGTCCTGCAGGACAACGCTGACGTTATCAGTATTAAATACACAGAATTTGTTTATAAATTTACCTACCCAGTTAGTAGTACTAAATCTCAAATTTAATGACATACAATATTTGTTGAATTTAACACGTAATTAAAGAAATCCCAGATTGAATACACTAGAACATTCATTCAATGTCGCATCCTGTGATATAATTTTTTATCGCCAGATGCGACAACCAAAAATCAAACAAAAGCCGCTAATTGTACGGATTCGTTTTTGAATTGAGTTATTTTCGAGACTAGTTCTGATGCATCTTTTACATGCATTTTTAGATCATAGGTGGCGATTCCTTCAACCCACTGAATAATTACGACATCTTTTTTTTCAGCATGAACACGGATTATTTCATCATAACCAAGTTCGAGACCAAGACCTTTTTTTTGGATATCGACTTTGATGCCAGTGTTAAGCAAATGTAACTTTCCAGAACCAATCTTGCTTTGTATTTGATATTCTACAAGATCTTTTTGTCCCCTTACAAGACCAATCATCATACCACAAAAGAATAGAAAATAAAAGGAGTTAATCAAAATACGGTCAATTAACTCCTTAAATGACTGGTCAACATTGATGGCATGTTACCAATTGCAATAGCGATTGCAGTAATTGCAGTTCTGGCAATAGGTATGATATCAGTACAAGAAAGCCAGAGTGTTGCACTGACACAAAAGGCAAATATGGTTAATGCCATCCACAATGCCAAGGAAAAAGAAACCATCCATGCAACACATAGTGGAAGTTCATTTAGTTTCAAAAATCCAGAAAATGTGCCAGTGCATATAAAATATTTCAGAATCGTGGATGAGCAAGGACATTTGATTACAAGAATACCGTATGATGAGCAGATACCTGCATTTACAAATTCTAGCATCAACCTTGATGGAGTAATACCGTCACAATATCTGAAATGATATCATCACCAACTGTTTAAAAATCAAGCAAGTTTTTTAATTCATGCAAAAGATAGTGTTATTTGCTCTTGGATTATTATTCACAACATTTGTTTTTAACAGTGCTTTTGCAACCCAGATTCAAATTGTTACCGACAATGGCAATGTCTTTACTGTATCTGCAACAGCAAATTCCACTAATACCAGTGCGAGTAAAAATTCCACCAGCAACGGAAATGGCCTTGGGACTGGGGCACAAATTGTTACAATAAAACCGCAGGGTTTTGTAATTGCAGGAACAGACAGTACTACTGGAAATTCAATCACGCTTAGGCCATACAACAAAGTTAACACGGGAACATTTGCGGCAGGATTTCAGACAAGTGATGCGGTTCAAAAAATGTATGTCCCAAAAATAAACAGCCAGTATGTTTACAATAATGGCGCGTTACAGGACAACGCTGCACCGCAATCAAATGTACTTGCGCCAAGTTCAACAACTGTACTTTCGGGCTCACCGTATCGCACGGTATCATCAAATGGAATCAGTGTCACGGGTCCAGGCACTCTTGGAATTTTGCTCAATAGCGGGTTGGGCTCTACCGTTGTAACAGGGTCAGGCCTCACAGGTGGAGGCTCTGCATTCTTTGGAACCCTGGTAGATCCCACCATGCCCCCTACTGCATATGATGGCGGTGCCCATGGCTATACCATGATGACTCCACCGATATCAAGCGGAACAGTCAGTGGAGGATCAGTAACAGTTCCTATCAACAAATATGTCAGTTCGTCAGCCAATGCATACGCAACATACACGTGGAGCTGGTCTTATTGTTCAATGAGTGCATATACGGGATGGTCTTGGTCTTGCGGTTATGATTCTGGAACAGGTGTTGCATCAGTAAATGGATATGCATCAGGAAATTTCTTTTATGTGACTTCTGTGAGCTATACCACTAGTGATGGATATGCCGCAAATTATTATCCACACGGAGGTTCGCAATCATGTGGTAGAGGAGGATGCTCATATTCAAGTTATGGCAGTAGCTATGTACCATACATCACTCTCTATGACAAGTCACCATTTAATCCATCTACAAAAACTCCAACATATGCAGCAGATTTTCAATCACAAGTAACTTTCAATCCGTCTTACCAGTATTGGTTGATTGTAACTCCAACATCCGGAGGAACAACGATTGGCGCAACTAACTATGATCCTAACTCACAGATGTTTTTCAAGGTAACCAATTTGCCAGCCAACAAACCGTTTCAAATATTACAAAATGGCATAGTCGGAGTACACGGTGTGACGGATCCGTCTGGAACAATATCACTCTCCGCTTCCCAAATTGCGGCAGGTGGCCAGTCATCAATTAGCGGCGAATTAGATCTGTATGCAAATTCTCCGTCATACATTGGAACCATAGGCACAGCAGTCTATGATACCGTAAATAATCAAATGTTCAACATACCTGCGTCCTCCCAGCAGATCTATACACCGTTTGCCTATGTCCTGATACCAATGCCTTCTGCCTCCAACATTTCAAATGTCCTAGTCAACAGTGACACTGCGACACAACTGCCTTACTTGTCAAAATCCTATGCGCCTGGTTCGTCAATGATGGTTCCAATCATTCCAGGACTGAAGACAATCTCGTTTACCATAAACGGATCTCCTATAACGATAAGCCTTTCAACGGTCATGGCATCAACTGGAATCTCGATTGTGACACCTGGTACATCGTCAAACTCTGGATACAAAACTGACGGTTCGGCCGCACAGGTAAGTGTAGATACCGGCGGGGATGCTGCTGCAATTGCACCAAAAGATGGCACGATGTATGCCCTAGTCAATGCACAAATTTCCGCAGACACGTCATTTTCCTCAAGTGCGGTATACAACTATCAGCAGACCGCAGTGCAATACATCTATGAAGATTACAATCCATCAACTGGTTGGTATACAAGGGCGAATTGTCCACAAGGTCAATTCCTGGCTTCAGGATGTGCGGACAATATATCATACGCCCCAAGTGGAGCTCATGCCGGTCCACTTACGGTATATGTTGATACTTTTGTCAATGGCATCATGGTAGGATCCCAGATTGTATACAACAACCAAAACCCAATTATCCAACAAAGTTCATCAGTGAGCAACTGGTCAATGTCAGGTTCCAGTGCAATGGCAATGCATTACCCGCAATCATCTGCTTCCGGACTGGTTCAGGTATCTGTACATGCGGGTGATCTGGTAGAATTTTATCTCAGGGCACACTTGGATGCATACGGTGATTCCATACCCGTGCAAACAGGAAGTTACGGGGTGTTTACCACGACAAGCCAGGCATCTGCCGGAAGTGCCACAGTGAATCTTTCCAGCGGCTCCATCCTAACAGGCATTAGTTAAAAAAAGTCTCAATAGAGGCAAGTTGCTTTTTGTATTTTAATACAAAAAATTAATAGGCACCAACATTATATGAGCAACATGGCACTAAGACACGCAAAACCAACGAGTCCTAGCGATGAGATACTTCACCTAAAAGGTAACGATGCAAAAAAGTTTCTAGAACATTTGTCCAGGCAGAGATCTCCAGAAGAGATAAGATTGTATGCAGAAGCAGACAAGTTATACGCCAAACATTGTAAAATATAGGTCTGCTTAACCTAATTGGTATTGCCAGAAAAAATAAACCCAGACGATTTAGACATAGACATTGTTTCTGACGGTGATGATATTTCAGTTCTTGATTGCACAGAACAAGATGGTACCGATCCACTTGGAGTTCAAGAATTTCTAAGAACAAAGGCTCAGATATACAGTCGTAATAATCTTACATCCTTATGGCGAGTCAAGTATGAGGGAAAAATTGTTGGTTTTTTCACATTATCAATGAGTTCAATCGGATTAGACCAAGTACCACAAAGAAATCAAGTAAAAGAGACTAGTGCTCGTTATCCTGCACTCTTGATAGGTCAGATGGGTGTTGATAAAAATTATCAAGGTAGAAAAATAGGAGATGCAATTTGCAAACATTGTATCGGACTTGCACGTAAGGTCAATGAACGAGTAGCCTGTGCATGTATAACACTTCAAACAACTGAAGCCAAAGCATCATTTTATCAAAAATATTTCTTTGAAACTACCAAGAAATTAAAAAATGGTCAAATTGCCATGTACCTGAGTACAACATAATCAAACAATGACAGTATGGAAAATTAGTGTGAATTATCAGGCAATGTAGACACAAACCAAAAAAATCGTCTTAAATTATCCATAATTTTTGATTTTCATGCGAACAGTATTTTTCCTGCTTTTCATTGGTATAATTTTGTCGCCATTACAAGTGCTTGGACAGAGTGACTTAGGATTGAACGGTACAAGCCCAGACTCATCTTTACAGCAGAACACCGGCGGCTTTACAATATGGGTCCCAGGCAAAATGATCGGCGGACAAGATTATGAAGGGATGATACTCTTGGACAAACCGTCAAACCAGGCAAATATTTTCTACCTGTCTGCAAGCGACAAATCCACACTACAGATACCGTTAACAGTGACAATACCCCCGTTAGAAAATCACGGAATATTTACCATAAAGACACTCAAAGACGGAAATGCAACCGTATTTGGCGCATTAAATGGAAATCTGGCTCAGAGCTCAACTACAATATACACTTCAAACTCACAACCATCGAAATTACAAATGATAGTTCCCACATCTACAACCAAGGCGCAAGCCATGCAGTCATATGTATTTTCAGAAGATAAATTCGGACTGCCTGTACTGGTTGATGAAGATACCGACATAACTGTAACTACATCGTCCATGATAACCGCGCCTCAAGTTGTGACAATACCCAAGGGACAGTATTATACAACATTGCCATTGATTACAAAAGGCAGTGGAACCGTTTCTGTTTCAGCAGACAGCCTTGGGGTTGCAACTACGACCATAACAAAAATCCGTGATGACGTGACAATCAAGCTTGCCGTGGCGCCAGATACGGCACTGCCAAACTCGCTTTCATATTATTATCTGTGGCTAGAAAAAAACGGATTGCCGTACAAGCCACCTTATGCAATCCATGCATCACTTACATCAAGTGATACAAATGTTGCAAGGTTTGGAAGCAACTATGATGTCACCCATTTTAATGACATACTGTATTCCACCACACTCCGGGACGGAGTTGCAAAAGGTTTTGTCTATACGCGAAATGCCGGAAGTACTGTAATTTCAGCAAGCGTGGAAGGATTTGGCAGTGCAAGTGCAAACCTCATTGTAGGACCATCAACAAACAATCACACAACGGGTGAAAACATCACAAGCTATTGCAGTTCATTTGTACCATGCAAACCAAACATGGTAAAAATTTGGACATACCCAACCACATTTGATAATTCAGGATATGGTATAGTTGCATTATACTTCCAGGTAAACCAGTCCAACACCAGTGTAATCATTCCGCTTGGAGCAGATAGCAGTATAGTCCAGATATCATCAAACGGACCAGATATACAATATGACAAACAGATCAACATGATACCTACTGTAATACCTGGAAGCAATGAAGAGACAGGAGTGGCACAAGCTGTAGAATTTGGCATACAAGGCGGAGGAACTGGAAACTATACCCTGACTGCATCAGGTCCGGGAGAAATCCCAGGCGTTGCAAATTTCATGGTCCTGCCAAGATATGATGATTCATACAGCATCAAGATAAACCCGCTTCCAGTCAAGGCTGGAATCAATCAGGATCTTGGCATAATGTACATCGCAGATAGCTCTGGTGCAATGGTAGAACCGTCAAGTGTTTTCACATCTCCGCCAAAAGTAGACATCCAAAGTACAATACAGAACATGCCAAAGACACTGGATTTTACATCAACTGACATGATACTCAGCGGAACAATCACTGTACCATCAGATATTGCAGCTTCAATCCAAGGCATTCCAACATCAATGGTTTCAATCATACCTCTTGATGTAGCGACAAACATAGAGTTTGAACTGCCACCAAGGGTTCATGTTGGGGAAAAATTCCCGTATGTTGCATACAAAACAGATGCGTTTGGGATTCCACTAGCCAGAATTGTACCAAGCGATGTATCTACAATAACAGGGGTAAATTTTGATTCGACTGGCAAGTACATGACAGTAAATCAAGAAGGGCGTGTAACCATAGCAGTGCTTTCAGAGGACGGGGCAATTACACAATCAATAAATGCATTTTACAATGACATGAGTGTAAACACGGATGCAAATAATACTATATTCAAAGTTGGAAAGGACAACACATTTGACATAAAATCAGATATAAGTAATGTAATCTACGATGTACAATCCATTTTCCATGTAATTAAGAAAGGAGATGGACAATATTCTATCACGCCAACAAGAGAACAAAATTTTGATGTAACCATATTTGCCCACAAGGACGGATTCCAGCCAATATCGGAAACATTGCATCTTGTTTCAAAGAAAATAATCGACGTATCCATGACTGCAAAAGGAAATGATGGGACACAGTTGCACATCATACCAAAGATTACAATCAACAATTATTCCATCACACAAGATACGCCATTTGTTACAACAGTAAATGCTGGCAATACAGACATTGAATTACCACCTAAAGTAATTTTTACAAACAAAAACTATGTGCTGCATATGATAGATATTGGCGACCAGAGATATGCAGAAAATAAAGTCAGGACTTATTTGGAAGAAGACTCGAACATAACTGCAACATATGATCTGGTGCTAAGCGTAAACGCAACAGATGCAATAGGCGGAGGATTGTACCCATATGGAAGTACTGTCACGCTAAATGCCCCTGAAAAATGGCAAATGTCCTTCCTAGTACGGCAGATATTTGACCACTGGGAAGGAGTAAACTTGCCATTTGATTCAAAGACAAACAACGTTAGTTTTACAGTAAAAGACAACGTATTTGCAACTACAATCTATAGACCTGATTACACATATCTGATGCTGGTAATAGCTGGACCGATTACAGGAATATTTGCAATGAAAAAACGCAGTACCATCTCTTGGTATGCAAGAGAGATAACTGATAGACTGGAAAAATTCATTCCCAAATTACCCATCAAGAAAAAATCCGATACCTAGTGTTTGATTAATTACAAATTCTAGAGAAATCTTACACTACTTTTTTTAAACCATAGATAGTACCGTACATAGGTCGTTGTTAATATTGAAGTGTCCTGATTGCGAGAATGAATTATTGGAATTTGATACACATTCAGGAATACATCACTGTGTTAACCCGCATTGTAAATTCCAGTATTTTGATAAAAACACAGGTAAGAAACATAGGAAAAATTAGAAACTTATTTTGTACCGTATTATTCTATAGTATATGATAAATCAGTAGCAAATCCTTAATACTTTAAAAAATGTCTGAATCATGCAGTCTATAATTTTTAAATTGAGATTGCAAATCCTACTAAATTAGTAGGATCTACCAAAGAGAGGAACTCGGAAACACAAGTTCGTGTTCCGAACGATCCTCTGAAATTATGAATGGTATTATTGACAATCAAAACTTGTAGGCTCAAATTATAGAAAACTTGCGTAAACCTACGCCACTTTTTTAAAGCATGCATGTCCAGTACGCGTACAAGATGAAAATTCTATACCTGATGATAATTTACACCATCCTAGTTTTATCAAGCCCGATGTTGGTAAATGCCACAATGTATGGTGGACACTTGGGTCCAATATCAGGCGACATGCTGTTTATGAAATCAGACTCTAATGCTACAATCAAAGTAAAGTATGCTATCAATTCTCCACACAATGGAACCATGAGTACCGAGATTGGGATATATGATGCACGACTACAAAACCCAGAACTCATCACATCAAATGATTTGACAGTTAAAGCAGTGCCTATCTTGATAAACCTAAATGGAAATAGCACCGTCACTTATACAATTACTGCAAAAAATAACATAAAAGGAGTATACTCCATGTCGTTATTTTCTTCCTGTGGAAAATCCCCGTTGGTTGTTGGACTAAACGAATCGGATGTTTTGCCATCGGCATTGTTCAGATTTGCAATGCCATCTCATCACTGTGGTGTAATATCTGATGAGATTTCCAAAGAGATAACAGGTTATGACGGAATAATCTCTAAAACCATCTCTATGCCTCCAAATCGATTCAGTCCACTAGAACAGATTCAACTTGGATCAAACTCGACAGATGTGCAATGCAAACAAGGATTTGATTTGATAATAAAGGCACATGACAATATGCCAGCTTGTGTAAGACCTGACACTACAAACTTACTGATTAAGCGAGGATGGGAACAAAATATCATAGTTACAAAAGCAGATATGATTGTGGTACAATGAAAACTCTACCCATTCTCATAATTGTAATCCTAATCTTTTCCACATCGTTGTATCTAAAACCAATTCAGGCAGAATCTAGTGATCCAGTCCAGATTCTCAATGTGCAAGTACAACCAAACATAATCAAAGTCAACGATATATTCTCACTCAATATGACAATTCTCAACAATTCACCATTTCCGATATACCTTACAAGTGGTTCATGTACTCCTGCATTCTCTGTCGTGTTTGATGCTCATGTAAAACAAGTTTACCCAAACATAGCATGTACTACAGAGGCTATATTGCAAAAAGTAGATCCGCTAAGTGAGGTAATGATATCAAATGCAAACAAGCCAGGAGTAATTTATCAAGCAGTACAACCGGGAACAGCAACTGTAAACATTACACTTCCCTATTATGCAAAAAACCAGACTGCCACAGATTATTCCAATATTTACTATAACGCCTCAAAATCAATCTTGTTTACAATATATGACAACTATAAAAATTCACAAGGCATAACCAAAGAAGAATTGAACAAAAAATTAGATGCCGCAAGAGAAAAAATATCCAACATCATGATGAATAATACTACAGACATTCCATTCAACATGGTGGGCATAAACATAGTAAATTCGACATTGGAAGTGGGAATTGATAGTACAAAAGCTACATTATCTGCAGAGCAGTATAAAGAAAAGATCAAAGAAATTATTGGTGATCTTCCGATCACTCTAGTAATAGGCCATATTCAACTTCTTGGCAATAGTACATCAGAACAGAAGGATTCTTCTACCTCATTTGTTATGTCTCCACTAAAGCAATTCAAATCAGGAATTGCGGCAGATAATGTCACGTGTAACCCAGGTCTCAAACTAATTTTCAAGGCAGAAAATTACTATCCTGCATGTGTAAAGTCTGATACTTCACAGATATTGATTAAGAGAGGATGGGGCATTGAAGCGATTATTGCTCATCCTGGACCTGCTAAATCTATTCCATAAGAAATGAAAACTCTACTTCTTGCAATTGTATCATCAATTGGAATTGGTGCAGGAATTGCAGCTCTGATGATTTTTGGAAATATTTCTCCTGCTTTACCGCCATCCCATGACTGGAATTCTGGGACATTGATTGATACGCCTGGACTGAGCAACACGTATCAGGTTGGTAACACCGCTAAATTCTCTATATTGATTCGTGGTTTTACAAATCATCGATGTGCTACACCAGCAATAATGTTATACGAGGATAGCCAGCCTGACAGGCCAATTCTTAACTATTCAGTCTCCCTAATGTCATGTCCAATCAATGATACTTCCTCATACACGCTTTATCTCCCAAGCAAATCTGATAATTTTTCGGCTACATTTGAAAGACCCGGACCTTATACTCTTGATATCTTATTTGACAAGAATGAGTCAATTCAAACTCATTTTCTTGTAACTGGGCCTAAAATTACACATTACTATGATGGCTCCACAATAAAGCCCAAAGTCGAACTTTATGATTACTATTACAATGGTATAGACAAAGATAATGCAACTGTGTCAATCAACAATCAAACCTACTATCAAACCACCCTTAACTATGCAGATTATGATTTGAAAAAAGGAACGTCAATATTATTTCAAAATGTTACATTTGCGTTCCCAGAAGGAGTTATGGCTACCCCTGGTGGTGCGTTTATCATGCTTGATATAACATTCCCAAATGGTGCTGAAGAAATCTATGGTGAGAATAAAAAAAATCCTGACGGTTCTGGTGTCCTAGGAGGGATAGGAATTCCAACACAATATGGACCGCATTTATCTACAAATTCAACTACCGTTCTTGGCAACCATGTGATGCCACAAGCTGGCATGACTATCTATAATGACAAAATAAAATTACTTGTAAGTGTTGATGATAAAACATCAACTGAAAATAATGCCATGGTAAACAAGATAACTACTGATTTACACAATGTCTACTATACTGATGACAAGATTGACTTTTCCATTAATTTTATCGGGTTTGTACAAAGCTGTGATTATCCGCATGTGGAAATACTTGATTCAAATAATGATACGACATGGAAAGGAAACAATCTTGTACAATTATGCGATCCAGAGATGGGATTGCATCCAGTATATGTTAACCAGACCTATAATCTAAGCAATGGCCTCGGTGGACCAATAATGATAAACCAGACAGGTGATTATACAACGCACATTACATTTTATGATCAAATCTTGAACACTAACTTTACTGTCATTGAAGAGCCCAAATATAGATAGAAAATGAAAATTCTACACATTTCAACCATTATTGTGTCAATGTTTCTCATATTATTCCTTACAAGTCATGTCTATGCTCAGTGCACGATAGTAAATGGAAAATCCACATGTCTAGGCATGGAACCAACACAAATCTCATCAATCAAGTCGGACATGTTAGTTTATGTAAATTCAGACAAGCCTGTTATCACAATAACTGGAGTTCCCAACGAATTGGAATCTCTTGAAATAGATGATCACTCTGGAAATATCATATTTTACCATAATATTGAACTTCCACCAACTGGAGTTCTCAACTATACTCTAGACATATCATCATACAAGCATGATGTCTATTCAGCCAATGTGAATACTTCAACAGGAAAGATAACTACATCTTTTGCCGTAGGACTGGAACCTAGTGGTGAAAGAATTGATCTAATCTCATCAAAACTCACCTATGTTCCAAATGAGACGATTCAGATTATGGGATTTTGGAATCCTAATACAATGATCAACCTAGACTTGGTAGACCCGACTAACCAAATCAAAAACTCTGCTATGCTACAAAGTGACTCTGTAGGTAATTTTACAAAAAAGTTTGTTGTCCCAAGTAATGCAATCAATGGAACTTGGCAAGTCCGTGTAACGAGTGGACTAGTGCATACCACTCTTAACATTTTTGTGATCTCACAAAATTTGCAACAAAATCAACCTATGCAAAATGTGCATGTAATGGAAAAAAACATGACTCTATCAAAACATCCGGCTCATGTTTTTTCAATGCAAGATTCTCCGTTAAAGCAATTCAAGTCAGGTGTTGCAGCAAATGATGTAAAATGCAAACAAGATCTTCAATTTGTAATCAAAATAGAAGATGGTTCTCCTGCATGTGTAACGTCAAGTACTGCACTAGTACTTGAATCCCACGAATGGGCAATAAGTCCAAAATCTACAATCATGCATGTAGAACTTGATCAATCACATTACCCACCAAACAATCTTGACTATTATTTTGTAAAAGGAATGATCTATACAGCCAACGGTCCTGTACAAAATAGCACGGTATCAATATTTGGAAATAATATTTCCTTAGGCAATGCTATGACTGATCCAACGGGATGTTTCCAATTTGATTCTTGGAATAATACGGAAATAAATCAAGAAATGTCCAATGCTAGTAACAACCACCAAGAAAGTTATACATTAAAAATTACATCTGCATATCTGGGGGACGGAACCTATGATGCAGTTAACGACACTAAAAGTGCGGTTGTTTATTTTCAACTCTTTCCAATACCGCCACCATTCTATGTTTCCTCCACTAATCCACCAGTAATTCAAGTAAAACAAGGAGACTCTACCAGCCTGAAATTATCCGTAACACATCTCACAGGAGGGGCTGTAGGACCAATGGAACTGACTGTCCAACGTTTACCTTGTGGAATCACTTATGCAATTCCATCTAACGCAGCATCAAACAATGGAACTTTCAACATATCCATCGCGACTCAAGATTATACACGTGTTGGGAAATATTATTTGGATGTAATTCAGGATACTTCACATTTTGAGAATCCCAACATCATACCCGATCCGTACATAGGTATGATAAATCTGGAAGTGCTTCCAAAGTAGTTTAGAAATGAAAACTCTACATCTTTCAATAATTATTATGGCTTGCAGTATATTTTATGTCATGTTCTCTTGTATTGGCTTTGCAGCAGCACAAACTGACAAAACTCCGGCATTGACTTATTCAACAGACGGACCTGTGAATTCTATTGCAATTTCAGCTGACGATAATCATTTCGTAATTGGCACTAAATCAGTAGACGGAGGAACAATCTATTATTTTAATAATCAAGGAAATTTATTGTGGAAGTCTATGCAAGACAGACAGATCTTGTCTGTAGCAATTTCTGATGATGGTTCTCATGTAGCAGCTGCTGGTTCCAAATTTTCTGGCGTTGGGGCTGGTAGATATTATGCTGGATTGGTGTACTTTTTCGACAAAGATGGGAACTTACTATGGAAATATGACGCAAATGATACTGCAGTCATCCAAGTTTCAATGACTTTTGATGGCTCTCATGTGGCAGTTGACACAAGTGGAGGAATATTGTATCTGGACAAGTATGGAAAACTTCTCTGGAGTCATAATGATACTAGTACAAATGATCATCCAGTGAAAATTACAAGAGATGGTTCATTGGTAGCTACAAAAGATTACACAAAACTTCGAGTCTTTGATAGTAATGGAACCTTACTGTGGGAAAATACGGAGGGGGATTCTGGAGGGGCATTTACTTTTTCAGATGACGGAAAATTCTTGGCAACAAGTGCTGATCCTAGTGGGATAGACTTGCTTGATAGAAATGGTAAACAAATTTGGAAAGATGAGGTAGGAATGCACTTTATTTCTACATCCTTTTCAAAAGATGGTTCATACCTAGTATCTAGTGCCCAAGGGTGGGGTGCAGATAACTCTGGAGGACTTTTCCTATTTGACAACAATGCCAGAGTTTTATGGCAACGACCAGGAGATGGAGACTCGGCAATTTCATCTGATGGCTCTTACATTGTAATGGGCTTGTGGGCAAACGAAGGGCCATCTGTGTTATTCTATAACAAACAAGGTGATCTGCTGTGGCAACATGCGTCGGGGCTTGTACATTCTATTGCAATATCGCGTGACGGAAAATATGCAATAGCTGGAATAGGGGATTCAAATTATGGTGACGGCTCGGTGCAATTATTCATGAACGAACAAGCTACAGGATCTCCATTGAACCAAATCTCTTATGCTGAAAATAAAACGTCTCCTGTGATAATAACACAAGTAGAACTTGGTAGCGCATTTGCATTCTTTCCTGACAATCAGACATGTTATGACAAGCCTGGATTTAGCAACAACTATACTTGTTCTACAGATTTAGTTCCAGGACACAAGGTTCAATGCGCATATTTTATCGGTAGTAGTTACTGCGAACCAATACGCCAATACACTAGTGGAACCAACCAGAGCTGTTTTAGTAATTACCCTGCACCAAGTGCGCCTCAGTGGTTTGACGTGTATAACACGCTAAATACAACAATTCATTTGCAAAACTTTACAATCATAGAAAAATGGAAACAGGGACCGTATGGAAACATTGGGCCATATTCTACAGTGATGGAGATGAAACCAAATGAGAAATGTACTGTTCCAATTGCTCCCGTTGACGAACCGTTAGCCATGTATTTGAATAACATGTCAATGGAAATAACATACCACTACAATGGAAAAGATTACAACATAACCACACCATCTTTGTCTGATACAAATAATGATACTAGAACATGGCAGCTTGACGGAAACAAGTGGGTTTTTGCTGAACAAAACACTGTTACAGTTCCGGAATTCCCTTTTGCAATTCCTATTCTATTGATCAGTATTACATCAGTAATCGCATTTTATGGAATGAAATTTAGAAAATGAAAACCCTACACCTCTCAATAATTGCAATTGTGGGAGTACTCATCATAGTGCTGACATCAGTTGGAGTTTTCATGAAAAAACTAGATGATAATTCTGGTCCCCTCGATACAGGTGTGATGATAACTGGAGTAAAAGAAAATTACACATTAAATGAACCTATTACTTTCTCTGTAATGGTTGATGGATATGGTTCAGGCTGTGGTGATACAAAAGCAATACTCACAAAGGAAAATGACTCACAGTACAAATCACAGGTTTGGGGCGCTGGAAGACAATGTGCGTCTTTTTCAAATCCTACTAATTTTGAATTCACGGGACTGTCAGCAAATACAACGATAAATCAGGCAGGAAATTATACTATAACCGCATCATTTGATGACTCGGTCACATATCGTCATATTATTACAGAGGAAAAATTTTCTGTAATTGGGCCTAAAATCACGTCAATCTTTGATACTGGAATTGTTCCAATGTCTAATGCTGTGGTAAATACTAATTTTACAATAAATTACAACATTGTGGGAGGACAAGTATCAGAAATAAAAAAAGACATGCAATCAAAATCCATCATTGTCTTTTTGAACACAACTGGTGATGGGCAATTAGTAATTGATCTACCAAGAACTCTGATAGATTCCAAGACATATGGAAATATGGATGATGCATTCATTGTTCTAGCTAATATGCAAGAAATCAAGTACAAAGAGATCCACAATACTCTTGATGCAAGAACTTTGTTAATTTCCTTTCAAAAAGGAATTGATAAAATAGAAATCATTGGGACAACTCCCATATAGAATTAGAAAATGAAAACTCTGCATCTCCTCATAATATTTGGTGCTGTGATCATACTCCCAGTATCTTCCAGTCCAAGCATATCTAACAGCAGTAAAGTTCAGGAGATCTTGTCTCCGGGATTGACTCCATATCTTGCTGATCATGGTTATGCCATGGTACCTAGCAATACAACAGAATGGTTTTTGTGGTGGAATCACTATAATGATATTTCAAATTATAGTGATATCATATTTACTGGAGATATAATGTCGATTAAAGTCTTGAATGTTACATCATTTTACACTGTAGGCAATATTACGCAAACTTTTTCCTCCATGGAGGCGACACAGTATATCACAGGCCCGCCTTACGAAAAAATTAACTATACTCTAAATCTTGACCAATATGCGGTACACGTAGATGAATTTTTGAAAAATCCACAGAGTTCAAACAATATGACAATTAGGGAACCTATCATTGATCCAACTTGGCACTCTGATCCTCCTGGTCCTCGATTTAATGTTGGAGATCATGTATTGTTTTATGTAAAAAATCTTGATGGATCTAACGTATACTCACAAAATTCTTTCATAATTCCAAATGTTTGTAACGCAACAGATGTTTTAGGACAAAACCGTTATGCGGGAAGTGACTTTACTATGACACAAAATGGTGTACAGACAGATTACGGTAAATCTGGAAACATCCCACCTTTTACTGCAAACATGCCAATTCAGTTTATGTATAGTACTAGAGTAGATACGCTATCTGGAAAAGACTTTGTCATTAAATATGACATATTAGATGATCCATCAAACAGAATTATTTCAAGTAACAAGATCAATATCAGTTCGAAGAAATGCGAGTGGATGGAATCAGCAAAATGGGAAGCGAGTCTAAAAAGTGGCAATTATTATGCAAACATATACGTAAAAAACACTGACGGTACGTTTAGACAAACGTATAGTGTTGGTTTTTCTGTCAAACCGAATATGACAAATACTTCATCATTATCATCCGATCAAAATTCTGATCAAATTCCAACTTATACAAAATCTCCAGAATTTTCATTTGCAGTTCCAGTCATGTTGATTGGAATTGTATCTGTTATTACATTTTACAGGATGAAATTTAGAAAATGAAAACTCCCATACGAAATCTTCCTTGTTTACGTATGCTGTAGTTACACATTGAACAGCTGCTGCCTCAGGCTACTCTTGATTTGTACTTTATCCTAATATAATTTTCATTAACTAATATGGCCTGAAACAGCGGAATACTCCCATTCACCCTCTTGAGGTAGTTTGATATCCGCTCAAACTCGGGCCATTCTCTACAACGCCCTTGATGTCACATACCATGATATCTTGGCAAGTTTTCATCGGCCTGCAGGCAAATCATGGACAAAGATTATCTACGGTAAGAGAAAAGATTTCGTATATCATCTCTACCTCTTTCGATAATTGTAACAATAGGAATGGTGATAACCATGTCATCTTTCAATGATACATTTGCACAAAATGTAACAAATTTTTCAAATGTCATTACGCTAATTCCATCTTCAATACTTCATTCTCCAGTACCATCATTGTCACCATCCGAGAATCAGTCAGTAGTTAATGTAGCACTATCTATTTCCGAGTTACAAAACTGGTCGCATGACTGGCAATATGTGACCATGGGGTTTGGTGGGAACAATAAAGTTGGAATTGCAGGTGGCTTTGCATGGCAATATGCCAGTGTGGTTCTAAAAGCACCTTCTAACAGTGCACCCTTTCCATGCAATAATGATTGGTGGGCAACTGTAGTGGTAGACATGACAACAATGAAAGTTGTACAGGCAAGCTATCCCACAATAGAATCACACTCTTGTCAAGTCATAACACTTGGAGGTTCAGTAGGTGGAGAGATAAAACTGTCTAGCAATACAACAAGCATAGAATCACCATTAAAGCAATTCAAGTCAGGAATTGCAACTAATGACGTAAAATGTGAACAAGGTCTTCAACTTGTAAGCAAAGCAGAAGATGGTTCTCCAGCATGTGTCAGACCTGATACTGCATACATATTGATTCATAGTGGATGGGCAAAGGAAATTGTCACAAACACGTCAACTGAATCATCAACTTTGAATAAAACAACAACCAATGAATTGAAAATTGATCTTTCCAACCAAACTTATGATGCAGGATATCCAGTCCATGTAACTCTTAAAGGTGTAAACCAAGATTCCACTTGCAAAATCCCATCAATATCAGTTAGGGATGAATCGGACCAGTCTATAGTGTTTGGTCCTACTCCTGATAGAAGCTATGCTGGGAGTTGTGTTGATTCATGGCCAATTACATTTTATGCAGGCTTGGAGAAAAATACATTAATTACAAAATCAACAATATACTCAATACTTGCAATACTGGATAACAAAACATATCAAAAAGAATTTACTGTAATACCATCATTATATTCTAACAAAAACATTACGGCAGATTCTACGCAGATTATGCCAGGATATTTGACATTTACTAGCTGTCTTCCAGTTTCTGATGTGCCAAACAATGGTACTCTGATAAGTTATACTGGATTTGACATGTACCGTAGATACTTGGCAGGACCTGATACCGGAGGCATTCCAGAAATTGATGACTATCTTTTGAAGCCAGGTCACACTGGATCTTTTGTCATGCAGATACACCAGCAATTTTCTAAAGATGCAAATCTAGCGGGTGGCTTGTACTTTCTAAGCGAGAATCTTCTCAATCTTGACAATTCAACTATTTGGAATAACAGACCTCTTGCAAGTGAGGCGCATCCGGGTTTGGTTCTAAGCTATGCGCCAAGCTTTGCAAAAGTAGGACCTGAGGGGTATGCTACAATTACTGCATCAATATCTGCACAACAAAACGCAACACGTGGAACTTATTGGTTATATCTCCCGCCTGGCATTTGTGGAGGAGACCGCGTACTTTTGACAATAGGAGAGCAGCCACTTGCCCAGCCTCCTGATTATATAGGGTATGACCTTGCAAGTCATTTTGCACAAGGAGTTGGAAATCCTGCTCAATCAGATGTAACATTTGAGATTATCAATGCAGGAATTCATACGTTTGAAAACTGCTCTGTAAACTATGTCTCAAACAATCAAACAACTACGATCAAAACTTTCAATGTGATACCACCGGGAATGGAATACAAGTACCATGCCAATTTAACCTCAACTTCAAAAGTAAATGGATTTCTTGAATGCAAAAACCCCCAAATTACTAAAGTGTATCCGGATGTATGGGTAGATGTAATTCCATATTGAGAGATGAAAAAATGAAAACTCTAAATCCTTGAAAAAGAAAAAAGATAAATTTTTGTCTTGTGCATATGATCTAGGAATTGTAATCACGGACATTATTGTTTGAGATCCCCCCGGGCCCGCTTTCTCAATCATTCCGGAAACCGTGTTGTAAAACGTACCGGCCTTTCGGAAACCTATGGATTAGAATCCACCCTTGCATGATCATCTCTTCTACTTGCTCTTCTGAAACCACTCTCTGAATCAGACATTGCAGACACTCAGAAGCCTGAGAATCTCTTGCATCTTTTCAGGAGTAGCTTGTGCAACAGCTTCGATGATCTTTTCTTTTTGTTGCAGTATTGGATCCTCGTTTTTGATCTCCAAATCAAGAAACTCTTCGCTGCGCTTGAATGCTTCACGCATTTCATGCAACAATGTTTCCGGAAGGACGCCCTTGTTTGTTGTATACTTGGACTCAATTGTCCCCTTGTGACCCATGAAAAATGCACGAAAGTCTCGCGCAATCTTTCCTCGGGATTC
>JAGWGC010000090.1 GCA_028867615.1 Nitrososphaerota archaeon
AGAGTCCGTATGCGTGTATCAAGTGAATGAACTCTATAATCTTTCTTTTTTCTGATTTTTAAAATAGAATCATGACCGTTCCAAGATGTAAGATAGATGTCTGCCTCCGCGCCTTTTTTGACAAGTTTCAATGAGAGATCAAAAAGTCTGGACATAATTTAAGTTACAATTATGCAGTGTCATAGAATTAGTTTTTTAAAATAATAATTTTCTAAATATACAATTATAACATAGGATGCAAGACAAGTGGCATGGAATCAGACGAGAAACGGATAACGCAAGAAGATTGTTCCGAAGACTCGTTGGGTCCTGGCATTCTCACACTAACAAACAAGAGGATTGCCTTTGACAAAACATCTGGGAGGATAGTTGATTTCTCAAAGAAGTTTGGACAAACAGTTCTTGAAGCTAACCTGAATCAGATAACAGAGGTAGCAAAAGAAGGTTGGCTAATAAAAAAAGTTAGAATAAATATAAAAACAGAAGAAAATGAAAAAACCTACAAGTTTGGAGTATACAATACAGGCAAATGGGAAAAGGACATAAAAGAAGCTATTTCCAAATACTCACCCTAGTAAAGAATTTCAACAGCATCTAGACGCCATGATTGTTTTACAAAAGTATCTTCGATAGTTATTCCAGATTTCTTTGATGATTCCAATAGTCCTATCCAAGATATTTGTGATCCACAATCTCCAGAATATTCCTTTGGTGCTACAAAAAACTTGCAATCATGTCTTGTACATATACTTGAGAGTATATTGGATAATCTCTTATTTGCAGCAACCCCACCAACAACCAAGAGCTCCTTCTTTCCCGTAAATGAGAGTGCTCTTTCTGTGGCTTCCCCCATCATAGAGAACGCAGTTTCCTGCAGTGAGAAACAAGCGGCCTCTATTCCCCTTGGAATCACCCTTTTTGTAGCAGACAAGAGACCTGAAAATGACACGTCGTTTCCCTTTACAACATATGGTAATGACACATACTCTGTTGATTGTGATGCGAGTTCCTCGATCTTTGGACCGCAAGGTGATGCAAAGCCAGCATACCTTCCAATTTGATCAAGTAGTTGACCTACAGTAATATCCAGCGTTTCACCGAAAACTCTCCATTTCTTTGAAAGAAATGCCAAGATCATTGTATGGCCCCCTGAGACAAGCAATACCAATGGGTCTTTTGCTCCAGTCAGCATTTTCCCCAGTTCAATATGACCCAGTGCATGATTCACAGGATATATCGGAATACCATAATATGCAGATAGAGACCTAGCTACAACTGCACCAATTCTCAAACAAGGTCCAAGCCCAGGGCCTGCAGCATATGATATCATATCAATATCATCAATCTTTACATTTGCTTTTTTAAGACACTCTGAAAGAACCTCTGGTGAATTCTCTGCATGATGGCGTGATGCCTCCCTGGGATGGATTCCTTCTCCCGCTGGAGGTCTATAGATCTTTCTTACATCAGAGAGGATTTTTCCTTGCTTTCCTTTTTTTTCTACTATTGCACAAGAAAATGTATGTGCAGTACTTTCTATTCCAAGACAGATCATTTTATCCCCTACTCAGAGTTGATACAATTTTCAAGACATCTCCATTTTTGAGTTGATATTCTGCACCAACTCTTTGTTTTGTCTTTGCGTCAATAGCAAAAAGAAATCCTTTTGCAAGGTCTTGATGTATGGATTTTGCCAAGTCTCTTGCGGTAGCACCCATACGTAAGAGCTTTGCATCTGGCAGCACTTCTCCATTTTTGTTAGATAGCTTTGTTTCATCTTCTACTGGAAATACAGTGATCAATTTTAAAAGATCAAAACATGCATAATCAAGAGCCTGCTGGATTCCAGTTCCACCTAATTTTGACATGACTTTTTCTGCCAACTCCAATGCCTTTTGCTGTTGAGGATTCAAATTTATTCCATTTTTTATCTTGAAGGATTTTGCGCCTGGCAGATATTCTATGATTCCATTTTTTGTTGCTTTTCTGAGAAGAAGTTCAGTTTCTGCGCTACATGCAATAGTTGGATGTGTTTTGCTAAACTCATCCAGGATACTAAGATCATGACAGAGATCTGATTTATTTGCAGCTATCAGGATTGGTTTTGTTCGTTTTCTAAGTGTTGTAACAAATGATGAGAGATCACCTTCACTCCAATCATGTGGTTTCTTTGATTGTAGATTCAAGCTATGCAATACATGTTCTACATCGTATTCATCTATCCCTAGTCCGCTAAATCGTTGTGCGATAGCCTGAATTACCTTTCCACTTTTGCTTTCTAACTCCCTAGTAAGTTTGTGCCATTCTCGTTGAAGTATCTGTTTCATCCATTGATCAAATTCATCCTCAACAAATTTAACATCTTCAAGTGGGTTATGAGATCCAGCCGGGACAGATTGACCCTGTATATCAGTAGAACCAGACGCATCTATTACATGAATTAAAACTTCAGATATTCTTGCATCATCCAGAAATTTGTTACCAAGGCCTTTGCCTTCATGGGCTCCTGGGACAAGACCTGCAACATCGATTAACTTGATTGCTACATACCTAGTTCCACCAATGCATAATGTATGATTATGTTCAATGGCAAAATGCTTGCATGCACAGTCAGTTTTCACATAAGCAATTCCCACATTTGGTTCAATAGTTGTAAATGGGTAATTACCAATCTGTGCAGTAGTCTGTGTGGCAGCTGAGAAAAACGTAGATTTCCCAACATTGGTTTTTCCCAATAGGCCAATTTGCATGCAAAAGAGTCCGAGGTATGCTCTTATTAGTATTCCAAAAGTGTTTAATTTCAATCCATTTCATGATATTTATTGAAAATAATAACTGGAAATCCTGGAACAGGTAAGCACACTATATCGAAATTGATTTCAGAAAAGCTAAACCTTGAGATGGTTGACATCAACAAAATTGCAATAGAGCAAGGATTGGTCAGGAAAAATGATGGAACTCTTGATGTTGATGTAAACAAATTGAAGAAGATAATAGACAAAAAAGCATCAAAGAATTCCATACTAGTAGGACATCTTGCACCATATGTGGTATCCTCAAGAAATGTAGAAGTCTCAATAGTGTTAAGAAAAAGTCCATACAAGCTTCAACGCACATACAAAAGGAGAAAGTATTCTAACAAAAAATCACTTGAAAATCTTGGCAGTGAAATACTTGGTATCACATATTATGATACGGTACATGAATTTGGGCAGAAAAAGACCTTTCAAATTGATACAAGTAATAGATCAATTTCTGATACCGTAAAGAAAGTAGAATCAATCTTCAAGAGAACTAGAACAAAGGGCGATAAAGTAGATTGGCTGCAGATAGTTCTCAAGAAAGGAGACATGCAAAAATTCTTTCCATACTAGGTTCAAATTACGTCATATGAGGTTATAATGTAAAATGTTTGAGATAAAAAAATCGGATCTTGCTGGAAGGATAGGAATACTTTACACAAACCATGGTAAAATTGAGACTCCTGCATTTGTGCCAGTAATTCATCCAGTGAAACAAAAAATTCCTGCCAAAAAATTAAGAGATATGGGATTTGATCTTGTAATAACAAATGCGTATATCACACTGAAGAGGTATGGAGATGAGGCAATAAAGCAAGGCATCCACAAGATAATTGATTACGATGGCGCAATCATGACAGATTCCGGAGGATACCAAGTCTTGGAGTATGGAGACATTGATGTAGATTATAAAAAAATTGCAGATTTTGAAAAGGGGATAAAGACAGACATTGCAATTCCTTTAGATCGTCCAACAGGACTTGGACTATCAAAAAAGAAGGCAATAGAATACGTACAACATACACTCCAGGTCTCAAAGGAGACGCTGGACTCTAGAGACGATAATGGCCAGATATGGGTTGGACCAATTCAAGGAAGTGAACATTCTGATCTAGTTACAAAATCAACAAAGGCACTTGTTGATTCAGGTTTTCAGATGTTAGCATTAGGCAGTCCAGTTGAGTTTATGGAATCATACGAATACAATCTTCTTGCTAAAATGATAATGACAGCAAAGAAAAACATTCCAGATTCTATTCCGCTTCACCTATTTGGTGCAGGACACCCACTTACTATACCTCTTGCAGTATCTCTTGGTTGCGATACTTTTGACTCTGCATCTTACATGTTATATGCAAAACATGACAGATACATCATGGAAGATGGCACCGCACATATTTCTGAGGTATCTTATTTTTCCTGCAATTGCGAAGTCTGTACCAAGATAAAGCCAAAAGAGATGCTATCGCTAGACAAAGAGGAAAGAACCAATAGGATAGCACTCCACAATCTGTATGCAATAAAGGCCGAAGTGGACAGAGTAAAGGAGGCCATTCATGAGGGGCGATTATGGGAATATACCATAAGAAAAGCAAGAGCGCATCCCAAGTTGTTTGAAAGTATATCTATTTTTACCAAGAATACATCATTTTTCACAGAAACTACTCCGCGATACAAGGATAATGCAGTATTTCTTTTTTCCAAAGAGGATCAATTCAGGCCTGAAATTTTGAGATTTCATTTGCTGGTACGCAACTTTAGAACAAAGAAAAAAACACTAGTTATCATACCAGACGGAGGAGTAAGACCGTTTTATGCTTCATCGGAGTACAACAGCCTAAAAAAGAAATTTTCTTCAAATCTTGACGACATACAGTTTTGCCAATACAATCCATATCTTGGAATAATCCCATTGGAACTGTCAGACATGTATCCTGCTGCACATTATGTCATATCCAATACAGATTATAATCAAGAGGAATTTCCAGAGTTTAATAAAACTTGGAACATGTTTCTTGGACACAACAAATTCAAGAACATCTATACGATAAAGAATGAATTTTTAAAATACCATTCCAAAGGTTTGAAAATAAAAACCAGATTTTTCAATATGAAAAAATAATAAAAAAGAAGATAGATTCCGCTTTTATAGTGCGGCGTCTTCTGCCCAGCCTTTTACGAATATACCATTCTTGTGTAGAGGTACTGGTTGGCCTGGAGTGTAAGTCATTGGTCTCATCCAGAAGATTGCTTTTGTTGGGCAAACTCCAATGCATGCTCCGTCT
>JAGWGC010000091.1 GCA_028867615.1 Nitrososphaerota archaeon
TCAACAAAATAAACCATAAATTTTTAAGGTCACATCTAGTGAAGATTAAACATATGGCAGGCGAAGATGAGTCAATTTATGAAAGAGTAGCTAGACTTGAAGATGAGGTAGCCAGCCTGAGAAATGAGGTAGATATCCTAAAAGGAACAATTCGAAATAAAATTGTAAGATACGAACACAAGCTGATCAAAAAAGGAAAAGACGTACAATCGATTATTGACTAGATTTTTCTTTGATGTTTTTTATCATCTCTAATATATCATCAACATCATCTGCTTCTGGAGCAAGTTCGATATACTTGTTAAGAGATGTCAATGCAAGATCATTTTGCAATAGTCTTGTCTGGATAATTCCCTTGTCTCTGATATCTTCTGGTGAGTTGGGATCAAGACCTAGTATCATGTTGATACAGTGCATTGCTTTTTCATAATTGAAAGACTCGGTGTACGAACCCTTTAGGTTTCTTAGAATTCTTATCAAAATCTTTTCTGGTTCTATGTCATTTAGATATTCTGGCTCAAACTCTACACCTTCGCCATATGTGGCATCAAGTATGTCCTGCAGGTCTTCAATATCTAATAGACTGCCTCCATTGAATGGATCCAAAACAAGCTCCTCTGAATACTTTACAAGAAAATGGCCTGGAAACCCAACAGGGCGAAGTTCAAGTCCTATTGCCTTTGCAAGCTCGATGTAGATAATTGACAATGTGATAGGTATTCCGGTACGCTTGTCAATTACCACATTTAGAAAGTTATTTCTTGGATTGTAATAGTCATCACTATTTCCTTCAAACTCCAAGACATCGAACATGTACTCATTTAACATGGAAACAAGGTAGATGGGGTTTTTGACATCCGATATGTGATCACGTAGCCCTTGCTCAAATATCCTCAATTTTTGTATGTATTCGGTTATATCTAAATCAGGAAATTCTAGAATCTGAGATAGTTTTAGACACTTTTCAATCAGTGTATATTGTGGACTTTTTGCATAAGAAATCCACTCTGCTGCAAATGGATCAAATTCATTCATTTTCTATTTAGATAACTTTCTGGATTTTTGAGTTCCCGAGTTGTTGGAGGATTTGCAATTAATGTCTTGTATGTATTCTTGCCTAACTTTGCAAAGACATGTTCTGTAAAATCCGTTCCCATGCTCTTTCTAACCTGATATGATGAGATGTCACTATTTGCAAACGTGACTAGGTAATTCTTGAAGTCTTGATCATCTCGTAGAATATTTTTTACCGCAAACTCTGCCATCCCCTCCATTGTTGTAAATGCTGCGTGATGTGACTGGATTGGCTTTAACCATCTCTGATAAATGTCCAAGAGTTGTGGAACCATCTCAGAAATTTTGGGATCGACTGTTACCTTTGTAAATGTCATCACGTCTGGGCCCAAGACTTGAACTATGAAATTATCTGGATTTAATGTGAAAAATAGGTTTGCCCTCTTTGCTACTGGATATTCATCTGGAACTTCGGGCAGTTGTAAATAATTGTAAAGGTTCTTTATTGTAGTGTCATCAAGACACAAGATTATTTTTGCAAGCTCTTCGTTGATTGCATTTACTTCAGATACTGCATTTTTGTTAATGCTGTACAGATTGTTTTGTATCGAGTGAATTTGTTCCTCGAGGATGGTCATCTTCAAGGCTCCAATGTATCCAGAGTTTACCTGATCAAATCTTGATTCATAGGGCTCGCCTTGCTTGTATAGTATGATTTGAGGATAACTTGATAGGATGAACTTGTTTAGGTATATTGCAGATTCGTAAAAATCTCCATACGTGGTGGATATCTGTGAAATGTACCCCTTTGCATATGTTGAATAAACTAGGTATCTGAAGGTCTGATTTTCTGCAAGCGTTGCTATCTTTAGAACATCTTCATTTGCAATTGCGGTGAACAATTCATCTACAAACTCTGCAGACTCTCTTGTTGGATACACCTTGCGCCCTTTTAGACGCTTGAACTCGACAAGTTCGGGAAACTCGACCCTTGTCTGCGATACTGGAATTCCTGTGAATTCTGCTATTTTTTTTGACATATCTGAAAATAACCTACTGCAAATTGGTTCAATATCTTCAAACTTTATCTTTGAGGCAAACGCCTGAATGGACTTTGCCTTTGAGTTTGTTATCTCTTTTTCCTCGCTTATTTCAACTGAAAGCTGATCTAAAAGGGCATGTGCAAACTCTTCAAATTCTGTCATTACGAAATTGGGTCAAACCTGCCAATTTAACATTAACTTTAGATCTAGTTTTCTATCTTGGGTTGTGTTTTTGCCAGAATTTGATTTTGAAATAAAAATGCCTATTTTGATCCAGTGGAATTCATGCTTGTATGTACTGGCATGACTGGATGGTCCCAAGTAGTTTGATTTGCATAGACTGTTCTTGCTAGAGAGTTTACAACCAGTTGATGCATTATGATGAATCCATACTGTGCACCTGTAGCTTTGCCTGGACCTTGGCGCTGTGATGATAATACAGCTGATGACCATTTGGTACTCTCTCCTGGTTGGCAGATGTGGTTGCCACAGACCTGGGTTGGATTAAAGATTGACGTGGTACGACCATATTCACCCGTACCTCTAGTCAGAGCACTTGCCTCTTGTATTGCTGTCATGGATAGTACAAGAGAAAACAAAGCTGCAAAAACTAGCATTTTTTTAGACATTTTCAGTATTTGAACCGTCTTAGAATAAAAGGTATTCGCCTCTATGAAAAGTATGCCGGTAGAGATTAAATCAGTATCTGGTGCCAATGAGTTTTCCCCTGATTTCTTATTTTATACATTTGAAACTTGCCTCAAATGATTAAGTTGGATGATCTCAGAATTATGCAATCTGGATTTCATTTTCAAATCATTCTGAGAATTTGAGCGCAAACATGTTCTTGTCATATTTGACGTCAATTTTTTTGTGGAACAACTCTTCGAAGATGAGCTCTAAGACTATCTTGTTGTATAATGACCAGTTTTTACCAATATCGTGTTTCATAACAAAAGTATGGGTCCCATTATCAGACATGTGACTTACCTGAACAGAGGAGTTGATCATTTGCATCTCAAACCATAGCATAAAGGAAACAATGTCGGTCTCTCCTTTCATGAACATTGCAATATCGCGCATTTCGTCTTTCCCAATGGATGCGATTTCTATTATCTTCTTTTCACTTAAACCATCAAAAATTTTTGTAAACACAGATTTGTTAAGGCTGACCAAGCCTATTCTTGATTGGTAGATGTCCCACTCTAGGAATCTTTTCAAGGCTTGGGTTGCAAGTGTATTGGTATTTACTTGATGATTTTTGGCCTCTTTGTGTAGTCTGTCTATAAGATCTGAATCAAATCTGAATGTTATGGTGGATGTTTTTTTCTTGTTATGGTGTGTCTCTTCCATGATGTGTAGTTGATTTCTAAATATTTAAGAAATGATACGATGAGCAATTACTCGCCCTGCTGACACAATCGTCTTACAATGTATACACACATGATTTATTCCGGAATCACTAATTATATGACATGGTAGAAATCAAAGTCAGAATACAGATTGGTGCACCAATAGAAAAGGTGTACGACGTGGTATCAAAAGTTGATGATGATCCCAAGTTCTGGAATTTGACTAAAAAAATTAGAAACATCTCAAAGAAAGAAAATGAGATTGTTCGAGAAGTTATCATAGGTAAGGTAGACAGGTGCCTACAAAAGATTACACTTGTGCCCAAAGGAGAATTGCATGTACTTTGGACCAAGGGCGTGATAACTGGAACAAAGGATTTTCTTTTGAGCGCACTGGGAAATGCAACTCTTTTGGAAATTAGTATGAACTACAAAATATCTGGGCCTGCTGGCTTGTTCTCAAGAAGAATTGAAGAAGAGCTACAAATTGAGGCAGAGATGGCGGCTGATCTGATAAAAGAGAAAGCAGAAGGAAGGCCACATGATGTTCCCATGGAAGAGCGAAAATCATGGGCTGACCTTATACGTGGATAGGGTCGACCCATTTCACAACTTTTTTGTTTAAAATGTCAATCTGAATAAATCCATCTGATTACATGCAACTAGCGGCATCTAACTTGGTTTTATGATTATTGTGTTGTTGACAAATCTAAAATAAAAACTAAATCGTATTTGCATTGATTTTTTTAGCATGTTTGAAATATCTGAGACGTGAAATCTCAATTCAATACTTGCTAAATTACTCTTTTATAACTAAAAACTAAATTTAGATTTGATAATCAATGGACGGTGGGTTTTCTTTTCTTTATGATGACAATCACAGTCCCACCACCAGCTGCAACTGCAACTCCTATTACGACATAAATCATCGTGTTGTCATCACTGGAAGATGCTTGGGGGGGAACGATTACTTTGAAAACTCCTACTGTGATTAGACTGCCTGATCCATAAATTGGTGTGGAATGATCTGCACGGAAGAATACTGGAAATACACCATCATTTGGAAAAGCATAACTTACTGAAAAAGTCCCGTTTGTAACTGTTATTTTGCTAAAGTTGTAATATCCACTTCCACCAGTAAATCCAACCACATTGCCTATGGTAACTGATCCCACATAGTTTTGTACTTGTTTTCCAGTTGTGGAATTTATCATGGAGAACATCAATGTAGTATAATCATTGATTTTTGGGCTTGATGGGGAATACGTAAACTGCATGGTTACACCACTTTGTGTCACTTGTTGCATTGGACTATTTTCTTGTGCATGTGCTGTAGAAAATAATGACGGCACCATCAAGGTTACAGATAACAACTTACCTGATGTGCAGGTCTTGATCTTTTAATGTTTTACATGTGTTATTTTTATGAAATGCTCTTTGGTAAGAATTTTTATCCCTGATCACGTCCTTCCATTTTTAGTCATAAACTGATAATTTCATGAAATTTGAAGTAATCATGGCTCAAACACCCAAAAACTTGCTCAAAGGCATTGAGCAAAACGGTGTATACCGGGGGTGGGTTTGCTGGCTGTGATGTGAAACCCAATGAACAAAAATGGGTGATCTATTGATCTTCATTTTAT
>JAGWGC010000092.1 GCA_028867615.1 Nitrososphaerota archaeon
CAACTGCAATGCATGTCGCAATTTTATTTGATGTAAACCAAGTAATACCAGCAATTGATGAGTTATTAAAGACATTAATCAAGAAGGCAAAAGAATTTTCAAGTTATCAAAAAATTGGAAGGACTCATTTGATGGATGCACTTCCTGTAACTCTTGGAAGTGAATTTGCAGCATATGCCACAGCAATTGCAAAGGCTCGTGATGCAATATTTGAATCAAAAAAAGATCTAGAACATGTTGCACTTGGAGGAACCGCAGTAGGCTCTGGTGCAAACACTCCAAAAGGATACAGACTGCTTGCAATATCAGAGCTTGGCAAGATATCAAAACTTCCACTCAAACCAGAACAAGATATGCAATTTGGACTCGAAAGCAGATTTGCAGTTGCAAGAGTTTCATCCACCCTGAGAAATCTTGCTCTAGAACTTGGAAGAATATCAAACGATATCAGGTTGATGGCATCAGGACCTGTTGCAGGTCTATCTGAGATTGGAATTCCCGCAGTACATGCAGGATCTTCAATTATGCCAGGCAAGGTAAACCCATCACTTGCTGAATGTATGAACATGATATGTTTTGACATAATTGGAAAGGATTCCACTGTTGCACTTGCAGCACAGGCAGGGCAGTTCGAACTCAATGTGATGCTCCCTGTAATGCTAAAATCAGTTCTTGATTCCATGGACATGTTAAGAAACTTTGTCCCAATATTTTCAAAGAATTTAATCAGTGGTTTAACTGCAAACAAGACAAAGCTTAGTCAATACATAGAAAATAGTCCAGTCATAGTAACACTTCTTACTCCAAAGATTGGATATCAAGTATCTGCAGATTTATTCAAGGAATCTCTCAAGACAGGAAAAACAATCAGACAACTTGTAATCTCAAAGGGATTGTTGACTGAAAAAGAAGTAAAGGCTCTACTGGGATAAACAATGGCAAAGATCTGGGTAGAGGCATATGGTTGTTCTGCAAGTTTTGCAGATTCAGAAATGATATCAGGCCTAGTTGTGAATGGAGGACATACTCTTGCAGAAAATGAAAATGATTCTGATCTCAGTGTAATAGTTACTTGTTCTGTAAAAGATGTTACCGCACACAAGATGATACACAGGATTAAAAAACTAAAATCAAATCCACTTGTTGTAGCAGGTTGCCTCCCTAAAGCAGAACAGTCAACAGTAGAAAAATTCAGTTCAAAAGCAAGCTTGCTTGGGCCAAATTCCCTGGGAAAGACTTTGGATGTCATAAATTCCACATTAAATGGAATAAGAAAGATAGAGCTTGCCGATACTGATGTCAGCAAGATAGGACTTCCAAAGATTAGACTGAACCCAGCAGTGGGCATCATAGAGATAGCAAGCGGCTGCATGAGCGAGTGCACATTTTGTCAGACAAAGATAGCCAAAGGAGATTTACAGAGTTACAGAGTAGGAGACATTGTAAGACAAGTACAGCATGAAATCAAAGAGGGTTGTGTGGAAATATGGCTTACCTCAACTGACAATGGTTGTTATGGATTGGATATTGGTTCAAGTCTACCTGAACTAGTACAAAATGTTTCAGACATAGAACATGATTTCATGATACGTGTTGGAATGATGAATCCCATGTACCTCCCACGCATCAAGAGTAACCTCTTGGAGAGTTTTGCAAATGATCGAGTCTTCAAGTTTCTTCATATCCCAGTACAGAGCGGCAGTGACAAAGTCCTAAAAGACATGAAAAGATTACACACCTCAAAGATATTCTATGATGTAAATTCTGCATTTAGAGAAAGATTCGATAGATTTACCATTGCTACTGATGTCATAGTAGGTTTTCCTACAGAGACAGAAGAAGACTTTGCCAGAACGGTTGATTTGATAAATGAGACAAGACCAGATGTTGTAAATCTCTCAAGATATAGTGCAAGGCCTGGTACTAAGGCTGCCCAGATGGAACAGATGGATGTTGTTGAGGTCAAGCGTAGAAGTAAGATAGTCTTTGACACTGCAAAAGAGATTTCCCAGCAAAGAAATGAAGAATGGATAGGTTGGAAGGGAGAGGTCTTGTTTGATGAGATATCAGACGGTATCACAAAGGGGAGAAATTTTGCATACAAGCAGATAGTCATAGATGACAAGGTCAGACTAGGGAAAAAGGTCATTGTGAAAATAGACGGAGCATCTCCAAATGGTCTGTATGGTACCATAGTGAGCTAAATATTTTAGATCCGATCTTAGATCAAAACTAAGCAACAAAGTTTTTTAATCAATTTTGTAAGCAAAAGGGAGTCATGGAGTTTCAGATGAAAGACCCAGTTTTAATCATAGGTTTAGGAGGTGCAGGATGCAAGCTTGCTGTCAATATCAAGGAAAAATTAGGCCATGACTGTCTCCTGATAAGTCATGATGCAAGAGATCTCAACCATGACGCCTCAAAGATTTTGATCGATACTAGCCCTATTTTGAATCCGTCAGCATATCTCATAAGAGGTGTTTCGTTGGGTGCAAGAGAGTCTATTGAAGAGAAAATTAGTGCATATTCAACAGTGATGATCATTGCCAACTTGGCAGGAAAGTCAGGCGCCGCACTTGCACCCATAGCATCCCAGATTAGCAAAGAATCAGGAAAGAGCACGCTCTCCTTTGGAATCATGCCATTCAAGTTTGAAAAAGACAGGATATTCTTTTCAGGGGTTTCTCTGAAGAGGTTGAAGACAAATTCAGATTGCACGGTAATAATAGACAATGATGCATTACTTGAGAGCAACCCAGATCTTACTCCAGAGGCATGCAATAGAATCACAAATTCTGCCTTGTTGCATGTAATATCCACCCTAAATAATTCATCATTACCACTTGAAACAAGTATACTTTCAACTAGCAAGGACATTTCAGATGTGGAGACTTCACTTAGAGATTCTATCAAGATGTTATACGAAGATGCATCGCCAAACAGCATCAAAAGCGCATTAATGTACGTAGTAGGAGGAAACAAAGTCCCAGTGGGAGTTTTGAATTCAATGGTAAATACAATAAGCGGCATTTTTGGAGATGACAGTACAAAAGTAAGCATGTCAGTCACAGCAGGGGAAAGTTCCAAAGTTGTTCTGCTCACTTCAATTGAAGGTGAGACACGCTTTGACAAGTACGACCCACTTGGCTTCATACCAAAAGACAATGTGCTTGATTGGGATGAGCCTGATGCAAGTGTGAAAATTGATCTTGATTTAGATCAAATAGAATAAGATTTAGATAAAAAACAATCTTGTCTAATACAAATATAGTAAATTAAAATTTAGAATCTACTCTTTCTTTGACTTTTTTTCTACCTTGGTTTCAGTTTTCTTTTCTTCCTGTTTTGGTTTCTCTTCAGCCTTTTTTTGTATCTCTTCTGGTTTCTTTTCTTCTTTCTTTGGTTTCTCTTCTGATTTCTTTTCCTCTAGTTTAGGTTTCTCCTCAGTCTTTTTTTGTTTCTCTTCTGGTTTCTTTTCTTCTTTCTTTAACTTGCCACCAGATTTCTTATCGCCTTTCTTTTTGCCATCAGATTTTTTGTCTGATTTTTTAGAGGTTTCTTCTGTCTTTTTTTCTTCTTGATATTTTGAGACAATAACGTTGCCATCATCTTTTGTAATCTTTACGCGAATTTTTCTTGGTGGGTGTCGGATTCCTCGTGCCCAAACCAAGTGACTAATTTCTTCCTCGATCTTTACATTTTCTGACTTCATATGTTTGGTAGCAAACTCTCTTATCATGTTGATTGCTCTCTTTGCCCTTTGGTTATTTGGTGACAAGAGTACTTTGCCGAGATTAATAGTGTAAATTCTTTCTATGGATTCAGTAGACATTTTATCCTACACTCACATCAGTTCTGCGCCACTGTCTCTTCTTAGGATTAGTTCTCACTCTTCGTTTTGTCCTAACAATTATCCAAGCTGGTACAGATGAATTCTGTTTTATTTTCTTCATCAACCTGTTCTTTCTTGGAGTTGACTTGCGGGCAGCCATAAAAATTTGACATTTTAGCCTCTTTTTAAATGAATCTCAGATACACAGACTGGATTAGGATAATATCTTGTCATGAATTTGTTTTAGCATTCTTGCAGATGCACCCCAGATCAAGTGATTATCAAACTTGAAAGCATACATTTCCATGATTGACTGATGTAATGGATCCTTGTCATTTTCAATTGTTTTCAGAAGTGGAAGCAGTGGTATTCTAAGAACGGAAGCAATTTCAGAATTTGTCAAAATTTTTGGCAACTCGTCCAATATCGTAATAAATGGAATTATCTTAAAGCCTGAGTTCAGAGTTGTTACTGGCTTGAGTTGCCCGATTACCATCGATTTGGAAATTTCCAGTCCCAATTCCTCTCTTGTCTCCCGGATTGCAGTTCCAAGTAAATCTCCATCTCCTTTTTCCCAAGTTCCACCAGGAAAAGATATTTCACCAGCATGGTGGTTCATTGTTTTAGATCTCTCAGTCATCAATACCATAGGTTTACTTCCAAAGACAATTATCATGACTGATGCAAGTTTGCTTGTAGAATCATCTTGCGGTTCTGCCATAATATCGCTAGACAATATCTGTTTTAGATTTATGGCATTCAATGTGTCATTATTTCCATGATTCATTATTGTCTTTTATCATTTCACGTATTATATCACTAGAGAACAAAATATTCTGCTTCCGGATGATGTACTACAATAGCCGCAGTTGATTGCTCAGGAATTATTTGGCCTGCCTCTGTAAGAGTCATGCCAGATTTTTGTGGCTCCAAAAGTTTCCATACAATATGATGTTGTGATACATCCGGGCAGCTTGGATACCCCCAACTGTAACGTAGTCCTCGCTTTTCTCCAATCTTGAGATCTTCTCTAATTTTGTGGTTTATCCACTCTGCCATTGCTTCTGCTGTCTCCACTGCGATTCCATGAAGAT
>JAGWGC010000093.1 GCA_028867615.1 Nitrososphaerota archaeon
CTTTTATTTAGTATTGTTGACAATTACAGTAAGCATTGCAGTAATTACATTACCAGTTTATGCACAGACCAATGGAAACGTAACAGTAGGAGGAGGACCGCCCAATCCAAATGCAAATGTAACTACTGCTTATGATCTTTTACAACAGGAAGCAAACCAAACTGGAGTAAGTAAATCTACAATTGCACCTTTGTCCATCAATACAGATTTGCCTACATACAGTCAAGGTGACACGGTAATCATGACGGGACATATAAGAGATCCCATAAACGCAACTGCTGTAACAATCAAAGTCATCAGCCCACTAAAGAACTTAGTTTTCATTGGCCAATTGTCGCCTGCAGCAGATGGAAGTTTTACCAAGACATTTGCAGCTACCGGACAATATTGGAAAGATGCTGGAAATTATACAATAATAGCTCAATATGGATTATACTTGAATTCAACTGCAAGTTTTCATTATAATGGTGGAGATGGAAGTGCCACAATTACCAAAGCCCTCAATGGAACATACCCATTACAGTCAGGAGGTCAGACCTACAACATACCATACATCATAAAGGGAGGTACTGTTAGCAGCATGAGCATCTACGCACAGCAATACACTCTCGAAATTGCACTAAACACTAACGCAAATGGTTCTATCACGGTCACCCTACCTAGAAGCATGATAGATGCAAAGATACCGCCGCCTCCAAACCCTGATGCAAACTTGACTGGGACAAAGATAAACCCAGTAGGATTAGAAGATGCTACATTCATAGTAACAGATGATGGAAAGCAAGTCACACAGTTCAGTGAAACAAAGAATCAAAATGTAAGAATACTCAGCATTCCATTCAGCAAGGGAGATTCCAAGATTGACATAGTTGGCACCATCATAGTTCCAGAGTTTGGTCCAATCGCAGCTCTAGTACTTGCTATTGCAATAATATCAATAATTGCAGTATCAGCAAAGACTGGACTAAGATTTATGCCAAAATACTAGAACTGTGTATTTTCACACTTGCAAATGTTTTCAAGATCCAGAGAAATCCAGTAACTACAATCAAATCACAACAACAGATTTTTCAAAACATTACAAATCTAGCTTCAAAAAATCAATGATATCATAAACACAATTGAAGAAGTAAAAAAACATACAAGCAATGTCATTTATGCAAATCATAGATTTATTATACAAGACCAAAGAAAGACAAACTATGGATTTTGAATTCGAAGAATTTGATTCTCCTGAAGACATATTTATTGCCATGTCAACAATGGCCCCACCAATGAAGAATATTTTACCTATAAACTCATACAAAGGATATATTTTTTCAATAATTCCCCTAACTCCTGCTTCAGGAAATTCGTATTTGATGATATATGTAAAAGGAAAACTTGATGGAAAATTATTAGAGTTTGACATGAACCTAAAAAAATTCAAGAATGTAGAAAGTGCGGAAAGATCAGACAAGATCTATTTTGTCGTTTTGACTCCAAAATCAAACACTATTGCAGATGCAGCAATTAGAATACTAGAGAAAAAATCTACCTAGTATAGGAAGGAGCATTTACAGATCTGCTTCTTGCATATTTTTCCATTATATCTTCTGGAAGCTTGCCGTTGAACAAGTCTTTAGACAAACCTCTGAGATATCGCATTATTGCCCAAGTTCCAGCTTTTATCATGCCATACATGACAAGTTTCATCGGAGGACCAAATGTCTTGTTTCTAATAATTATAGGGATGATATCATTGATAACGCGCAGATTGTGTTCCCAAGATTTCCAAAATAGTGTAAATTGAGCCTCATTAAGATTACCAAAGTGCATAGAATTCTTCTCATTAAAGTCTTGGTACAATAGTGGAGCAACAAGACCTCGCATTCTTGTTTTCTTGAAATCCTCAATCAAATCTATAGTATACTGGGTTTCATCAGGAGTCTCATCTGGCCAACCGATTATGATAGTAGCTGCTGGGAACCAATGATTCTCATTTAATATTCTTGCGCCTTCTCTTACAACCCAACCCCATTCATCTGTCGAAAATGGTTTTGTTTTTACGCCAAGGTGTTTCTTAACCATTCTTGGTGCTACCGTCTCAATTCCAAGATTTGTGGCAAGCCATTTTTCATCACTCATGCCATTTACTTCTGACATATCATGTAAAAGTTTAGGATCAGCGCATACAGCTGAGAATGTCATGTGAGTTGTTCCAACAAACCTTGCACCTAGAGACTTTAGTCCTTTCCACAATTCAATTATAGCATCATAATTTGGTTGAAAGTTTCTATTATCGCATCCATAGAGAAGCATTTCATCAGAATGTAACCAGACAGAATCAAAACCGTAATTCAGATTCATTTTTGCTTCTTGTTGCAATCGTTCTAGCGGCAAGTCTTTTTTCGATCTTTTGTTAACATCACAAAAGTCACACCCTCTTCCACACCCTCGCATTGCTTCAATTAGAGAATTAACAGTAGGTCCCTGAATCATCGGAATGTTTTGAATATTCTTAACAAAACAATGCATTAGTTCAGGAGCATCACCTTTTTCAAGATCATGGAAAAGATCCAAAGCTAACTCATCAGCTTCCCCTACAACAACAGTATCAATTCCATGGATTTTCATTCTATCAGTTTTTGCAAGCTCCCATGCCCCGTTCCCACCAACGACAACATGAAAATTATACTTCTTTTTTAGCTGGATTATTTTGGCACACATTCTCTTGAATTTCATTGCAACATAAGAGAGCTTTTCAGGTGACATGGTAGTGGTCACTGGAGCCATACCAAGTGGATCCATCACATTTATTCCAACTACTTTAGTATCAGGACCAACACATTTTTCGAGATAATCAGGATTTGCAATAAACACATCTTCTCTTTTGTAACCTTGTAACAGTGCAGACTCTACTCTGCGTAATCCAACTTGAGCAACCTTGGCTTCACCAGTTATTTGATCAGTTTCAACTGGAGGGCAAAATACTTTATCAAAGACCCATTCAGGAACTACTTCGTAAGGACCACATGCTATGAAACCATACAGAAAATTACCCCTATAGTTAGTCATAAGGCTACGATCTGCAGTTAGAACTATTCTCCTTCCTGCCATTCCTTTCTTCGAGTTCTTTCTACTATGATATAAATCGTTTACCTTGCTATATCATTTTGAAAATTTTTACTTTTGACATATAAACAGGCATTACATACTATAGACAATGAGCGGAATAGAACCACGACATGTCGAAGCGCATCAAAAGGA
The DNA here is from genome assembly GCA_028867615.1 of Nitrososphaerota archaeon. Classification (GTDB taxonomy): domain Archaea; phylum Thermoproteota; class Nitrososphaeria; order Nitrososphaerales; family Nitrosopumilaceae; genus Nitrosotalea. The sequence goes on from JAGWGC010000093.1 coordinate 3,250, forward strand.
AAGTAGTTCGATAAGAGATTTCGTATTCGGGTTTGGAGACGGTATAAACACATCATTAGGGTTGGTAGCTGGGGTTGGCGGAGCAGAAGTATCTTCCAACATAATCATACTAGCAGCTATTGTTGCCATGTTTACGGGTGCAAAAGCAATGGCAGTTCAAAATTATCTTGCTGTAAAATCACAAAGACAGATTTTAGATTCTGAAATTGAACGTGAAAAATGGGAAATGAATAATGTACCAGAGGCAGAGAGGAGAGAAATAGAAGACATATACAAAACAAAAGGATTCACAGGTCAAGATTTGGACAAGATTGTAAACAAAATAACATCAGACAAGAAAGTTTGGTTAGACACAATGCTTACAGAAGAACTCAAATTAAATTTAGAGATAGTAGGAAGTCCCCTAAAAAGTGCATTTCGTATGTTTGGTGCTTTTCTCGTAGGCGGAATCTTACCAATCATTCCATATTTCTTTCTGAGTGGATATGTTCCACTTTTTGTAGCAATTGGGGTTAGTCTTTCTGCATCTTTTGTTATCGGAGCAACAAAGTCAAAGATTGCAAACATAAGCATGTTGCGAGGGGGATTAGAAATGGCAGGACTTGGAACAGGTATTGCCCTCATAGGATATGGAATAGGCTCAGAATTGGGAAGTCTTGGAATTATTAAGGCCTAGTTTTCTTTCGTACGCTTCTATTTGCAACATTAGCTGCAAATGCTCCCGCACCTATCCCGTTATCAATATTAACAACGGACAACCCAAGAGTGCAACTTTGTAACATAGATGCCAATGCCGCAATTCCCTTTTCCCCATAACCATATCCGACTGAGGAGGGAACTCCAATTACAGGTATGTCAACCAGGGATGAGACTACTGATGCAAGTGCACCTTCCATCCCAGCAACCACTATAATTACATCCACCTCCTCACATATCACTTTCTTGATTACAGGAAAAAGACGATGAATTCCTGCTATACCTATATCATAACTACAAATACATTGACATCCCATAGACTCACACGTCAGTCTGGCTTCCTCGGCTACTCCAATATCAGAAGTTCCCGCTGTCAGTATACCCACTTTTCCTCCAGTAAAATGTAGTTTTGGGGAGAAGAGTATGGTAGTAGTGTTTTTGCCCGTATGTATTTTCAATTTATTCTTCCTAGAAAATGTCAATATTTTCTTGTAGTGGTCTTTGTTTATCCTAGAAACAAGAACAGAATCTGCTTTAGATGTGGTTGTGAGAATTATTTTCTTAATATCTACAAGTTCTTTTTTTTCTGCAAATATTACTTCAGGTATTCCACGTCTCAGTTTTCTGCTTATATCGATCTTGGCAAAATCTTCAATTTTTTCAACAGAGTAAAGAGAAAGCAGTTTCTTGGCCTGAGGGACACTTATCTTTCCAAGATCAAGTGAATGTAATATTTCGGTAAGATCCAATACCATTTTGATAACTAGTGTGTAGTTAAAAATTTAATCAGTTTCAAAGATTTGAGATGGCATTTTTGACACTTTCTACACCCTTTTTGAACCACTCTTTTTCATTTGAATCTAGGTCTAATTCTACTATTTTTTCAACGCCATTTCTGCCAATAACTGCAGGTACACCAATAGACACATCAGAATGACCGTATTCTCCCTCCAGATATGTC
>JAGWGC010000094.1 GCA_028867615.1 Nitrososphaerota archaeon
ATGTCACAACATGGGTGTGAAGGCATTTTTTACTCTATTGCAAAAAAGATGCTTGTGTTCTAGTCCTGAGTAGTTATCGCTGTTGAGACTTTTTCATCATGGTGAGTTTGACCCAAACCAGGACTGTCGCAAATGCTGCAGCTGCTGCAATTATGATATATTGAAAAATGGGACCAAATTCTGTTGATACTGGAATATTGAAAATATAGGTTACAACATTGTTGTTTTTGTCAAAATCGTACAAATCTACTCTTAATACGTAATTTCCTGATTTTGTAAATGTATAATTGGTACTCCATGAACTTCCATCATGATATTGTGGTAGAAACTCATGCATGAGCACATCATTGTGATATACTCTTACTCCCATTGTAAAGTGATTGACACCCATCTCGGCATAATTCAATTTGTCACGATAGTAGCCTTGATTGTAATTGTAGACTTTGAATTGGATGTGGACCGTTTGACCTATTGTGGGAGAAAATGTATCTGTTGCGACAACTACTTCATAATTTCCTATTGCCTCAGAATCTGAATTTAATGCATCAGGTTGCCAATTCATGGCCCCGAAAATGCCTTCACCCGACATGTCAAGAATTGGTAACTTGGCACTTGCATTATGAGATGAAAAAATGATCAAAATACAAAAACATACGGGTAAAATTAATCGTATTTTTTTCACTTGTTATATCAAACATGGATTCCTTAAAAGTCCTATACATGTTTTCCTTGATCCTACACGCATAGAAAAATCATTATAATGTATTATAAGTCTAAATAATGCTGAAACCGTTGAATGAAAACAAATTCCAAATCTAGTTTTTTCCGAGTCATAAAAATAACATTGCTTTGCAGCATTGTATTTGTTCCCAGTTTTCCATCATATGGTCATCTCTATGGATTGAACTATCAAGATTGGAAAAACCAAAACGATAATATCCATATGCAATTTGACATTGTTCCACCTACTCCTACTGCAGGCAGTGTCTCTACCATGATCTTTAGTGTTCAAGATCTAAAAACTGGTGAGCATATCAAGATCTTCAATGAAACTATAACAATACTAAGTCCAGAAACCGGCTCAACTTCAAACGGCATAATACATAAATTTGAGACTAGGACAATACGCGGAGGAGATTTTTCAGAGAACTATACCTTTCCAAGTGGTGGAACTTATTATATATGGTTGCGAGTTGATGCTCCAACTGTTATAAACGCAGCAAAATTTACAGTTTTTGTTTCATCACCCCAATTTCAATTTCTCAATATGGGGTTAATTTTATTGCCTGCAATAATTGTAGTTGTAATATTTGCAGCCGTGTTAATAGTCACTGCACACTATGTTTATAAAAAAAATAAAAGGAATAGGTAAGGACAATCATTTTCTTATCCATACTGCTCATTGTTTTCTAGATTTGCTTGAACTATCTTTTCACGTTTCATAATGTCTTCACTTGTATTGCATGCTTGATTTTTTCTAGCCAAAAATAATATGGTTCAAAGACTTGTGATCATGTAAAAAATATCAGATTCAAGTGCGGTTGTTCTGAGGGATTGATCCCTAGAACTTCCGCTTGTAGAGAATCTGCATTATTGGTTGTATGTGTGCATAGAAAAGACTATGTTTGTTTATTGTAAAATAACTACTCTGGGCTATGATGGAAAGTATGTTTGAATTAAACATACTATTGGATATATCCACCTAATGTGAAAACATTGCAAGTAGAAACCGTGGAATAATAAAACCATGTAGAGTGGTGAATCTGCATCCACGGTCTCTATATGTCGTCTCTGGTAACGTTCTAGAGCCAATATTTTACAGAGGTGGTGAATCCGAATGTGTAACTGTTATGGAATTTCATATGTGACATTTTGTATTAATTTGAACATGTTTGCTAGAATTCATGATGATGGATCGTGACACATTATATACTCACCAAATAAATCGTTTGTTAAAAATGAATCAAATCATGAATACCTTCAGGAAAATTTTTACACTTTCTTTTGTGATGTCTGCCATACTTGTACTCACTGGCATATCACATGCTTTTAACATGCCAGAAAAACCAATATCTGAATCAAGATTAAAGATGTTCTACGTTGATTGACATGGTATCAATAATTAAAAAAATTGGAAAGATTGACCGGAAATCAATCATCGGACTAGTTTTGTTGTTGTCTCCGTATGTTATAGGCGTCATAACGCGTCAATCAGCTTCGCTCACTAATCAAATCCCAAAACGATTTCCTACCTGCGACAGTTTCATTCATGGGCTTTGCATACCAACTGCATATGTCCCCATCCCAGTGGGGGTTGGTTTTCTAGTGATCAACTTAACCTCTATTTCTTTAAGCGCCTCGCTATTCATTACTGGTTTCTTTCTAGTAAAGAGGAAATCTTAGGTTCTCTACCATGAGTCATGAGGGATTAGAATATCATCTAGAATAGATTCGAATACTTGTCAAATTATCTTTGTCACATAATTTCCTCGAGCCGGTATACTTGCAAGTCAAACCGACTGTTTTAGAAACAGATTCTCCAACTTTACATCGTATCTAGTAAAATTCTGCATAGATCGATTATGCGTCTATTCTGATCTCTTTTTCAACATGAATCAAATACTGGTAAACCATACTTTTAGCCATGGGCATTAGAACTGTTTCTGACTATGTCAAATTCTATGTGGGCTTGAACATGCAGAATAGTATCAGCCTCTCAAGTTTTGCATATAATGAAAAACTGGTACTAAAAAATAAAGTAGAAACTGGAAAATTGAAGCATACGCTTATCTTGCAAAGTCTTGGTCTTCTGGAAGAACTACTGGGTGAAATACGCAATATTGGAGAACAGGCTGTTATAGAAAAATACACCAAATGAAAGAGTTTCACAAGTTTTGATACTGTTTTGACAATTACGAGAAAAATTTTGAGCCTTGTTGACTGTAACTCGATAAAAACAGCCTGTACTAAAATTTTTTGATCTAATCTTATATCTTTGAATCACCATGATATCATATGGAACAAGAATTTTGTCATCTATGCAAAGAAGGCGGGAAACAATGTGTCAAGGTTGACACAAAACAACAAGTATACATGGAAATGTATCATGTAAAATGCTCAAAATGCGGAAGACAACTTGTGTCATAAATTATTTTTTTTAATTTTTTAAAAAATGCATACACAAGTTGACAAGGCATCAAAATTGCACAAGCGATGCTGGCATGTTACATTCTGTTCTTGGTTATTGTTCTAGACTGATCTGAAGATTAGCGCTATGAATCCTATTAGCACACCTGCCCATATCACACCTGCACTTTCCCAAAATGCTAGTTGATTGGAGCCTCCTGCATATCCGCCACTTTGTGGATTGATCACAAATATAGTCACCAAGCAGCTTGCCAACAGCAGCGCTACTCCTATGGGTAGATATTCATCATGTCGTTTTCCTATTCTCTCATACGAATCTGTCTGTGTAGACATGGGGTATAATACGTGATTCTGGGATATACGGATATTGTTTTTAGGATGAATCGGTAGGCACACAAGTGTAACATTTATGAATAAAAACTTGTAACTAGAAGAGTTCAGAAGCTGAAATCAAAGTTGTGGGCATCAAATACCAAATCGATAAAAATTCGAATCCTGGTTCTTGTAGCACTGTCCGTATCATTTATGCCCATCTCATATTTTTGGTATGATGCATTGACTAGTCTTGATTGCAAGGAATCTGCTCAAAACCACGTCGTGGCAGATCTAAACTACAAACAGAATGACTGCGTGTCTAAAACTGGTTCACACTGGGCTATATTCTATGGTCTTAATGCTGTGATATATGGCGTACCGCTGGTAACATTACTCTTAAAACCTAAAAGAAACAGATCTCTCTGAAATTCTAGGGGTGGGTTATCTATGTAATGTTGAGAAGAAATATGAGAAAACTATCCTGGGATACTTCCATTTCTTGAATGCCAAAAAACGATCCATGTCTGAACATTGGCTACTTTCAACTCTGGGTAATTAAATTAAAAAAAGTGTCTCTATGCTTATTTGTAAATGATAAACATAGAGGGAGCGATAATGTTGTTTAGCCGATTAAGTTGGGCTAGGGCCTGTAATCGCTCGGGAGTAATCTCTGACACTTGATTTTCGTGTATGACATAATCCGTTTTAAAGATTAAATCCAAATTATTCTAGTGATTGATCAATTATAATTTAACAACTTTTGATGATGAATCTACTAATGATGTCTATGACAAATAGATATTGCTAAATCACCGATTTAACCTTAGATTGACTGTGAATAAGAAAGAAGCAACGGCTAAATCAATCCTAATCTACCAGGAACGAATCAATCAGGTAGATGCAAAGCTCAAAGATCAAAGCCTTAGTGATCTACAAAGAATCATGTATGAATCTGAAAAAGTGATTGCTACTGAAGAACTGGCAAAAATACAGACTGCAAAATAGTCTAAAACACAATTTCTTACATTCCGGGCAGTATTGATTACCGTGCTAAAGGTCGTGGCAATGTTAGATTTTATCAAATGTCGCTATCATCACTTGGTTTGTGACACACAAAATTTCAATGAAAATAACCGACCAACCTATATGCAACAAAAACGATCACCTTTTTATTTTATCAAATGTATAACTAGGCGGGTAGCAACCAACGGAATGAATCACTGACGCGCCTATGCCGGATCAGTGGAAAGGTGGTCTGAGGATTACTGGATAATTCCTATTGTATTGCTATCCAGTCTTACTCCATTCTTTTATAAATTGACTTGAAGTCTTCTGCAATCAGATATGCGGTATTCTCAATATGTGTCATCTCAGTCATGTTTGACTTGCCTCTTGCAATTTGTCTTATGAGCGTCATACATTTGTGAATCTGGTTGTGA
>JAGWGC010000095.1 GCA_028867615.1 Nitrososphaerota archaeon
ATTCGTACTCTATCCCCAAGTATTGCACCTCCAGTGATGTGACTAGTAGGATCTATTGCAAGAACAGCGGTCTTATAACCCAGTTTGTTTAGTTCAAGGCTTGTCCTATTTATCAGGGTGCTCTTGCCTGCTCCAGCAGGCCCAGTGATACCAATTTTCATAGAGTTACCAGAATTTTTGAAGATTTTTTTTATGATGGATTTAGCGTCTTTCTCGTTGTTTTCAATTATAGATATGGCACGTGCAATTGCTCGTCGGTTTCCTTTCTTGATCTCTGTCACAATGTCCATAGAAAAGTCACATAAAGAATCAACAATAAATCTTCTTGTTATACAGTGAAGTGAGAATATCAATATTTTGTGATTTCAAAACTCTTAATGATCTAAAACATCACGTCCTCCAGCCTGTACCTAAAAATTGATAGTTTGACTCTAATGGGTGGATTAACTGTATCAACCTAGCAATGATTCTCTAACCTTTTATCGTCACAGATGATATAAGAATTTAACCAGATTCTGAGTATGGAGATTCAACCAGCACGATGTCATTAACTATAGTTGTAAAAATCTATTCGGATGATACTAAATTCTTCTCCTTACCCACCCTTTGCCCACGAGGTATTTTTATTTTAGAATCGTATGACACAAAATGTTATAATATATCACATTAATTGTTGGCGTGTCTACTATTGATCAAGATAACAAAGTAGCTTTTATGACGTATATAGAGTTGGTATTGATGAGGCATGGAAATATCAATTATAATCGGATTATATCAAAACTCCAAGCCCATCACAACTGCGGAATCTTAGAATCTCTTGATCATCCAGAATACTTGAGAGATGCACTAAAAGAGATTCATAAGAAGGAATACCAATCCGTTATAGATGAAATCAGAATTGAATCTGAAAGGTTAGTCGATATGGATGAATTCAAAGACAATTTTTTTAAAATTATGCTAATGTAAGACCCCAGCCTCCTTTTGCCAAAGATATTTGTAATCATAGTGAGTAAAATAGAAGTTCCATAATTTCCATGATCCTCATGGATTGCTTTTTGTTGCAGGATACAACATGACATTCGCGAATAAAAAGACTCTCAAAAAAGACACCATAATGAAAAAAATATTAGACCTGAATAAAACTAGCTAATAGGAGAAACAAAGGTTATGACCATGAAAAGAGCCATAGAAATGCTAGAAAGACTGGCCAACAAGCCAAAAAGGAAAATATCTCATGAAATATTAACAAAGTTTGAACAGGATTACAAAGAAGGAAAACCGGATACATTTAACAATCTTATAAAACTGCTCAGAGATAACGAAGAGTCAGATCGTGGATACATATATGACATACTTGAGGAATTGCAACCAAAAAAATACACCCAACCAAAGAAACAATGAATATTGAAAAATGTTTACATTATCTATGCCAACACAACTATAGCTCTAATCTGGAAAGTAGTTGTGTTTGTGAATAAAAAACAACACCATATTGGAAAATTATCCACGTGTCTTTTTTGGTAACTTGATCTAGGGGAACTTTAAGACCAAATCATATTCATAGCGAATAGTTTTTTGGATTTAAAAAAGAGAGTTAATTTTACCAATAAGTCATTCAATGTGGTAATAATTAGGATCTTATGGTTTTGAATCTTGTTCAGTCTTTTTTGCAGATTCCTTGAATGCATTTACATCATTAGATGATGACTTGTTGCAAGTGCATGATTTTAGTTTTGCAAATAGCTCTTTTAACATGATTATGGAGAGTTTCATGTACATATAAGTCAGAAATTATCAGAATTTTGATGATGTTTTGATCTATTTTTCTCTCTAGTTTTCATCCATCTACTCATAACCATTAGGATATGATGAACTTCACTCTTGGACTTGGTCGCGGCTAGATAATTAAAAAACGGTTTACATTCTCAAATAAAGCTTTTAAAACAGAAAATTTACTTGAAAACACATGTCTCAGAAGTCTCAGACAAAGAGAATCAGGATTCTTGTTTCAAAATTAGGACTTGACGGCCATGATAGAGGTGCGTTGGTATTATGCAGGGCATTCAGGGACGCAGGAATGGAAGTCATCTATTCAGGATTGTTTGCGACACCTGAGAGAATAGCCCAGATAGTAGAAGACGAGGATATCGATGTAGTAGCGCTCAGTCTTCTAAATGGTGCGCATCTTACTCTTTTTCCAAGAGTGGCAAAGGCAATCAAAGACAAAGGAATCACAGATGTCTTGGTAATAGGCGGAGGAGTCATACCAGAAGACGACAAGCCAGATCTTGAGAAATCAGGAGTTTTAGGAAACTTCGGTCCAGGAACTCCACTTCCAGCAATAATTGATTTCATCCAGACAAATATTTCAAAGACAAAAAAATAATTCTATTCTGTAGAGTCAGGCCACATCATCTTTCTCATATTTCTTCCTACTTTTTCTATTTGATGTGTATCTATTTCCTTCATGAATCTGTCAAAAGAGTTTTTGCCGTTCTTTTGATAATCAGAAATCCATTCCTGGTTGAATGTTCCATCTTGGATCATCTTTAATGCTTTTTTCATCTTTTCTTTTACGTCTTTATCCATAACCATTGGACCTCGGGTGAGTCCACCATATCTTGCTGTTTCACTTACCCTGCGATACATTCCTGCAATTCCGTATCTCTGAATCATGTCAACTATTAATTTCAGTTCATGCAAAACTTCAAAATATGCAATCTCTGGTTGATACCCTGCTTCAACCAGAGTCTCAAATGCATTCATAACCATCGAGGCAGAACCACCACAAAGATCTACTTGCTCTCCAAACCAGTCAGTCTCCACCTCTTCTTTGAAGGTAGTTTCTATCACACCAGCTCTTGTACTACCCAAGCCTTTTGCAATGCCAAGTGTTCGATCCCAAGCTTTCTTTGTATAATCTTGATATACTGCAACAATCGAGGGCGTACCAAATCCTTGTTGATATGTTTCACGTACCTTAGAACCAGGACCCTTTGGTGCGACCATGATTACATCCACATCCTTGGGGGCCTGTATCCAACCCCAGTGAATTGCAGCTGCGTGAGAAAACGAAAGTGCTTTTCCTGCCTTAAGATGTGGTCCTATAAATTCCTTGTAGACTTTAGCCTGAACCATGTCGGGAATCAGAATATGAATAATGTCGGCATTTTCACAAGCCTGTGGAATTGACATTACTTTATGTCCGGCTTGTTGTGCTTTTTTCCAGCTTGAACCAGACTCTTGCAAACCAACTATGACATTAAGACCAGAATCTTTGAGATTATTTGCCTGGGCATGACCCTGTATTCCATAGCCAATTACCGCTATGGTTTGATTTTTAATTAGATCTAAATCAACATCTGCATCTTTCCAACTTTTAGCCATACTGATCACTGAAAATCATGGAAATAAAAACTTACGACTAGGTAAAAAACTGTGCCTAAGGCAGCGCTAATACGATTGTATCATACAAAACCAAGACTAGAGTATAATCTCTTTTCCACAGACTACACATTTGACAGTTGTTTCTTCAGAAGGTACCCTGTCAAACTTTTTAGAACCGCATCCAGGGCATATCGGACAGGCTCTGATCTTTTCCACAAGATACCACATCAGGCCACAAAGATATTACTTGTGTTCTTTTGGCATTAGAAAAAGAGTTTATCTAAAAGATTTTTCAAGAGTTACCAGTTGAACGGGTTCATTAATTTTTCATCCGATGACGAGGATGTAAACCTAGAACACTTGTACAACATCGGATTATCCCACGCAAGGAGAGGCAATCCCCGTGATGCAATATTTTATTTTGATAAGGTTCTAGAAGTTGAACCAAACCATTTTGACGCACTTGCAAACAAGGGAAATGCACTAGGAAAACTTGGAAAATATGACCAGGCAATCACATGCTATGACATTGTTCTAAAAGACAATCCCGAACACACAATATGTCTTCTCAACAAAGGCCTCGCATTACATTATCTTGAAAGATATAACCAGGCAATCACATGCTATGACAAAATTTTGACGCATACTCCAGATAATACAATCACATTATACCACAAGGCCTGTACCAAGTCTCTTCAAAACGACATTGAGCAATCCCTAGCATTGTTGGAAAAAGCAATACTGCTCGATTCAGAATATGCAAAAAAGGCTTCAATGGACAAGGATTTTACCAGCCTTTACAATGATCCAAGATTCAAGTCACTTATCATGTAAAACACCAATAGAAAAAAATACAGTGGTAGAAACCACCTAATTATGAATGTGGGAATAATAGGCACCGGCCTTCTTGGAAGTGCAATAGTAAGGCGCATATCATCATCAGGGCACAGAGTACATGCATATAATAGAACAAGACAAAAAGCAGAATCTTTAGAAAAATTAGGAATTATTGTAGAAGACTCTCCCACAGAATTGGCAAAAAAATGTGACATTGTCATAACAATAGTAAAAGATGTTCAGGCCATCGAGGAGGTATCTTTTGGCAAAAACGGAATCGTCAACGGAAAACACGAGGGTTTAGTTGTTGCAGACATGAGCACAATCAGTCCAATATCATCAAGAAAGATTGCCAAAAAATTCGCAGACAATGGAATTGCAATGATTGATGCACCTGTAATGGGAGGTCCAAGTTTGGCAGAAAAAGGCAAGATGACAATAATGGTGGGTGGTAAAAAAGAGGCATACCAGAAATGTAAACCAGTGTTAGATCTGATCGGAGAGAAAACATTTCATCTCGGAGAAAACGGTTCAGGGTATGCAATGAAGCTTGCAATGAATTCACAGATAGCAATTCTCGCTCTTTCAATA
>JAGWGC010000096.1 GCA_028867615.1 Nitrososphaerota archaeon
TATCTTTGCATCAAACTCGGTCTTGTCAATCTCAAGTGCATTGTTGACTAGAGCAATCTTTGCATTATCAATTTTCTTTGGCATTCCACTGTGGACAACTTCTTTGTCAAGTACTATTCCTTTGATAATTGCACAGTCCTTGATAGAGCCACCAGCCTTCTTTTCTACTTTAATATCATCAATGTCAACTAGATAACCATCTTCTTTTCTCTCAGCTACTGCAATTACAGATTTTACGATCATGTCCGCTAGGTTAGCAGAATCTCTTCTGACAAGTTTTGTCTGCATTGATGTCCTTGCAATTCTTTCAAGTACATCCTTATCAGTTGCAGAAACTTTGTCTGCAATCTTTTCCAAGAGTTCTACTGCCTTTTGGGCAGCCTTTCTATAACCATCCACGATAATTGTAGGGTGTACATCTTGCAAAATTAGAGCCTCAGCATTTTCCAATAATGCACCTGCGAGGACTACAGCGGATGTTGTTCCATCACCCACTTCATTATCAGTTGCTTTTGAGATTTCAACCAGCATTTTTGCAGCTGGGTGTTGAACATCAATTTCTTTTAGAATAGTAGCGCCGTCATTTGTAATTGTGACATCTCCTAGAGAATCAACAAGCATTTTGTCCATTCCACGTGGACCAAGACTAGAATGAACAATTTCAGCAATTAGTTTGGCTGCTGCAATATTGTTTTTTTGTGCATCACGACCCTTGGTCTGTTGAGCACCGTCCTTGAGAATGACAACTGGTATTCCACCAGCAGAAGACTGAATTGACATATTTGCATGAGGTCAATTTTCCCTTATTATGTCTTATGAGATCAGACTTCTTTACACTTGAAATAGATAATTTTCAATATCCCCCTGAACGATGTTTTTAAATTAGGAAAACTGTCGGAACTAAACATGTCTCGTTCTTCACCGCGATCATCCTACAATGAAGTACTTTCAATGCTTAAGACGCATAACCAGTGGTTTGCAAATTCAATTCCCCTTATTGCAAGTGAGAACGTGACAAGCCCAGCAGTCAGAGAAGCAACAGTATCAGATTTTGCCAATAGATATGCAGAAGGCTGGCCGGGTGAACGGGTCTATGCTGGTTGCATCTACATCGATAAGGTAGAATTCAAGTGTATGGAACTGGCAAAAAAACTATTCAAGGCAGAGTTTGTGGATGTAAGACCAATATCAGGTGTTGTTGCTAACCTAGCTATCTATTCCGCATTTACAAATCCAGGCGATGTCATGCTTGCTCCTTCCATTCCGTCTGGTGGTCACATATCACATGGCAAAAAAGAGCATTCCGGTACTGCAGGTCTTGTCCATGGACTAGACATTGAATTTTATCCATTTGATGCTGAAGAGATGACAATTGATGTTGACAAGACAAAAGACAAGGTCAAGGAACTTGAAAAAGCTGGAAAGATTCCGAAATTAGCGATGTTTGGAGGCTCGGTTTTCTTGTTTCCACATCCAGTAAAAGAGCTGGCAGATTTTCTGAAGAGTTACAATATGTTTGTCAATTATGATGGTGCACATGTAGCAGGTCTTATTGCAGGTGGACAGTTTCAGGATCCACTAAGAGAAGGTGCGGATGCAATGACAATGAGCACACATAAGACTTTGTTTGGTCCCCAAGGCGGCATGATCTGCTCATTTGAAAAATATGGTGAAAGTATCAAAAAAGCTACATTCCCAGGAATGACCAGTAATCATCATCTGCACCACATGGCAGGAAAGGCAATTGCTTATGCAGAGATGCTAGAATTTGGTAAAAAATATGCAATCCAAGTCATAAAGAATGCAAAGGCTCTAGCAGAGAGCCTTAACTCATTTGGTTTTTCGGTACTTGGTGAAAAACGAGGATTTACAAAATCTCATCAGATAGTTGTAAATGTACTTTCATTTGGTGATGGTGGAACAATTGAGGCAGATCTTGAAAAAGCAAACATTATCGTAAACAGACAACTCATACCAGGAGATATCAAGGCTGGACGTAACTATTTCCATCCAGGTGGAATGAGACTCGGTGTTGCAGAACTCACACGACTTGGTATGAAAGAATCAGATATGAAAGAAGTGGCTGGGTTTATTAAAAAAGTAGTAATAGACAAAAAAGACAAGAAAAAAGTGGCACTGGACGTCAAGAAATTTAGAAAAGACTTTCAGAAGGTTCGCTATTGTTTTGAAAGCAAACATGGCGGTTATGATTACATAAAGATCCGCTAGGCAAAGTCTGTAAGAATGGATTGGCTATTTTCTTCTTTACCAAAAACTAACTCCAGTTCATCTAAGAGGGAAAGTACACGTCCTCGAAGATAGGGCGATATCGTATACTTGTTCAGCATTCTTCTTGCCAGTTTGAGATATTTTTGTACAGATGGCCTAGTCATGGTTTGAATTAGCCTATTTCCACAGTCAAGACATTTTCCAACAAGAGGAACTCTTCGGTAGCTTGCGCCACATGTAGTACATCGAAAAGATTGGCCAGAGTATGCTCGAAGATTTCCCATAATATCCGGAAGCAGGTGAGTGGTCATCACCATTGAAACTACTTCACTTGGGTCAACTGCATTTATGATGTCTGCAGTTCTTATCTGCATGTCAAGCTTCTCAAGCAATGAACCAAGTGTAGAATAAGCACTCCTTGATTTTGATGTGGTCAGTGTAGATGTCATGTGTGTAAAATCATGTCCAAGAAATTGTCTTTCTGTTTCTAGTCTTGATTTTAGGATCTCAACATCTTTGATCTCACTTGCCTTTTCTCTTCTAAGTGTAGCTTCAAAGAATGAAAGTGGATACGCCTTTACAACCTCAAAGTTGTGAGCTTGTCTTTGTACTTCTTGTGGAATTACAATAGGTTGAACAAGCAGTGGTGCATCCATCAGTCCGCCTATTCTGTCAGATAAAAATAATCTTGAGAAATTAAGCAGACTGTCCATTAACAACATGATAGAATCTGCATCGCCGTCAGCATCACGCCTTTTTGCAGAATGCCATACCGCAGTTCCAAGGCACACTTGGGTATTGGTGTATCCAATTATTCTACCCACAATTCCAACAGATGTATGTGGCGCAAGACCAATTATGAGATGACCCACAAGATCATCAGTATTTTTCACATTGTAAAACGGCTGGCGCCCAAAAAGTTTTGTAAGCTCTCGGTCAATATACTGACAGACAAAAACAAGACTATCTCCACACTCTTTGGGTATTATTACGTCCTGTACTCTGAGCTCAACAAGTTGATTCGAGTTTTGTAGTGGATTGCCGTTTGTATCATGAGTATATCCAAGCTCAACTAGTTTTTCGGGGGTTGTTCCAATCCAAGATGGTTTAAAGTGCGAGAGAGGTGCGTTAGTTGTATCAAATCTTATTGTCCCATCCTTGAAGACATTAAGTCCGAGACTTTGCCTTATTAGACCCTTTTCAAGTGGTTCTGGCACCCTGTCTTGGTTTATAAGCTCCTTTACACCCTTGAATGGCTCCTGGGCCCTAAATCCAGTCTTCTCCTGAGCAGCATACAAGAGATCTTTGAGAGGAAATGAGCGATACGAGTGTCCATGTGCCCTACTCTTGCATTTTGTGCAATAGTCTGTCTCAAGCTCATCTCTGCACTTGTTACATATGAAAATCGTACTTGTTTTTGTGTTACATTTGGGACATGCTATACTAATAGAAGGGATATTACACTTCTTGCAGAATCTGTTGTATATGTTACAGTAAAAGTTAGGCTGTTTTGCTGCCTTGAGCAAATCACGAGATGCCCCGCCCTTGTTTCCTACTGGAAATAAAGTGTGTACTGGAGGCTTCATTTTTCGTAGTGCAGCTTTTTCCGGTCTTCCAACCCTCACTCCAATAGAGGTTGAAAATTTGTTTGGTATTTTTATGCCAGATGATTTTGTTATGATTTGTGGGACAGAAAGATCTTTTTCAAGTTGGATTTGCTTTCTAAATAACAAATAGAAAAAGACCTTGGCTTCTACACCTTTTAGAAGAAGAGTGTTTCCTGCAACTTCATGTGGAACACCTAGTTTTTCCAGAACATCTTTTGTATCCATTGGATAAATGATGAGATCTGGATCAAATTTTGTAGGTTTGAGAATTTTTTCAAATTCTTCAATGGTAACTTGATCCCAATAGTACAGATAATGTGGATGAAGACCAATACCAAAATTCAATGATATCCTAAAGGCCTCATCTAGATCTGGTACCTTTGATACATAACTTAGGAGTTCAGTGTCGTTTGGTTCGTATTTAGATATTTTATCTTGTAGTTCCTGAGCCCAAAACTCTTCCACATATCCAGTAGGTATAAGTTCAGCATTGTTTTCTAAAAAGTCTCCATAGCTAATCAAAATATCACCAAGATGTAAAATCTTTGCAATATGTGGTTTTAGTGAAATTCCATGTGCAGTGTCCTTTATTTTTACAACATTTCCATTGACTAATCTGACAATGGGGGTATCAATCGAATCCACAAAGGCTACGGTCGAGGCTTTTCCAGGTACATCGAGCTTAATCTGGGTACCTACTGCTATTGCATGATCAAGTATTTCTGCAACTACTGGATGAATGCCAATTGAAGCAAATCCAGTATTGCAAGCACGACCATACCTTAGTCGAAATCCCCCAAGCTTCTTAGGCATGGAAAGCACTGATCTTCCTGTAATCACCTCTCTCATCCTATGGGCTGCTGCATCAGCATCTCCTGCATCTCGTCCGTGCCGACGCCCTGGAGCTCGCGGTGCGAGAAGTGCGCCTGCGCGAGCCCGGCGATCGAGTTACGGACACAGTCGCGCT
>JAGWGC010000097.1 GCA_028867615.1 Nitrososphaerota archaeon
ACGTAGCTTCATTCTGATATAGGTTTTAGAACCTTTTTTCTTTATTTTTTAAAACTAAGAGTACCTACTTTTCGTTCTCATCTTTTATGCCCCATGTTTTAACTAGTTCCTTCTGGAACTTGTCTACTTGTTTTTCATTAAGGGCATCGCCACAATTCTTGTGTGTTGGAACTACCACCATTCCGTCAAGCTTAAAATCAACTTCATACATGTGTACTTTTTCACATTCACACATGTTCGGAATAAAATGAATCCACTATATTTGCTTATTTGAAAGATTTAACTAGATCATTTTTTCTAGAAAACGTATGCAAAAGTACGTCATATTCACAATTTTTGCATTCTTGCTTATCACGCCTGTTGCTTTGCAATCAGTACATGCTACTTCATCATCTGATTCTTGGTATCCTGGAAAGGGTCTCAAACAAGGCGATTATTTCAGTTATAATGTATGCTGGACGGACTGGCATAACTGTGCTCCACTCCAGATGACTTTCTGGGTAAAAAATGCGACTAGCGATGGAAGTGGCTGGAATCTTGTATTTTTAGCAGTTGATGGTTCTATCGTACAAAAAGGAATTATGACTATAGGGAAAATAACTCCAGACCCTACATCTTTTGATTCTAATATCTCAGATTACACTGCAGTTTATAGAAGTACAGTTTCTTGGCTTGACTCTTTTGCAACTAGAGACACTCCAAAAACCTTTGATGTTCCTGCCTGGGGCAGAACTGGTTCAGTAGGTGGGCAATCTGTCGGTCCAGTAGACCATGAAAAAGTTACAGTTGGGGCTGGTACATTTGATACCTATGTTGTGGGATGGCACAAAGATGTTGATAACAAAATTTGGGTGGATTCTAGTATTCCGTTTCCTGTAAAAGCAATTGTCTATGTGGATGTGGCAACAGGTTCACCTCCGCCGGATTATACTCTCGAATTGTTAAAGATGGGAAATAGTTCGACAGAACCTAGTATCCTTGATGTATCTTCCACTGCTGCAGTCAAGTATAGTCCTAAATGTGATGTACCAAACATGCAACTAGATTCTACTCATGCTGTCACTACAACTGATACTAGCTCTCTGGTTATTGATTATAGATACAGTCCATCTAACCCACATAATGGTTGTCCAATAGAATATAGGCTATCATTTGAACAAAACTATGATCAATCTCAAAAAGTCAGCAATGTTCAATATGATATATTTACAACAGATGATCAAGGAAGACAATTGTCATCCATAGCACAAAGTGTGGGTAGGACATCTTTGTTTGCACCAGTTGGAGATGATGATGTCCAAACTATATTGCATGGAACCACTCCGCTGACACATGTAGTGATTGCAATGCTAGGAACTGGTCCAGATGGTTCTCTTCCAGATGTTAGCATGGCAGGTATAGTGAAATTTGATGTAAAAACACAGGAGCCATTTAGTGGTTTTAACTCTGGTAATTCTGGACAAACAAACCAAACAATCTCTGAAAATAACACATCAATGAATAATACTCAAACTACGCAAATGAATAATACTCAAGCCGCAGTACCAGAATTTCCACTTGGTTCTCTCATGATAATGGCAATTGTCATCGGGCTTGGAGTTTTATTTGTTAGACTTACTCCTAGACTATCTAATGCCAGACTATAAAATTTTTTTAAGGAACAATGCCAAATATCAGAATAATAATTATTTTTGCTGTAATTGTTATTGCTGCAGTAGCAGGAATAACATGGCCATTTCTTGCTAACATGAAACATTTTTACATACTAGAGCCAATGCAAGCAAGCCAATGGCACATGGGAAAAGGATCCGAATACACTCCGGAAATGGTGTACCAAGTTTCTTTTAACCAGACGAAATTTTTAGCTGACATGAAATTTCTTCCAGTCTCAGGTGGAAATCAGCAACTCTTGGTTAAGATAAATCCTGATAATGGAACCAAGGAAATAGATCAGACTGTGAACATTGGCCTAGTTTATGACTTTGTTAATGCATCCGCCGAGTCAAAATCATACTTTGATATTCTTAACCAATCTATATTTTCCATGAGGGATTATGCAACTGAAAGCAAATATCTTGCCAAGGATGCGGAATGGGGTGACTTGTATATTGGCGAAAATGCGGAAAAACTCAAAGTAACTGATTCTGGAAAAATGTCATTCAAATTTGGATCTGCAAACGCGTTTCTTTTATCTTATAGAATAGGCGCTAACATAAACAAAGTCTGGATAGTTGACAATCTACCGCTTCCCGTAAAATCTGAAATTTATGATCCGTATGGAAATCTTCTGTACACCTATGAGCTAGTTTCGTTGAAGGCTCCATCTACACCTGGTTTTACTTCATAACAATTCTCAAGCAACCAATCACAAAAATTTGCAATCTCATCATTGATCTTACCCCAAATGTGCAAGGAAGAAGGCAATACGTCCAGTCTGTAGTTTAATCCGATTGCTCTTACTCCCTCCTTTCCTTCGTACATGTACGCGTCCTGTATCTGGACATTTTCTAAAATCTCGAGAGCTTTTGATTTTATAACATCTCTTGGTAGGAAAAATGATTTGTTGTCTCTTTGGAAAACAAATCCAATGTTTTCAGTCCCATAGGATTCATAATCTTCAATCTTTCCTCTCTCTGGAAAGTTAAGTGATATTCTGATATTGTATTTTCTTCCAATTCTTGTTGCAATTTCATTGATGGTGGTAAATGCAAGACCAGGACTCTTCTTTAAGAGGAATCGAATCTGGGGATTGTTTGATTTCAATTCCTCTTGAAGCTTTGCAGATATTCGGGAAAAACTCACACATGTAAACTGAAAATTTTCTCATATATGCATTAGGTTTCACTTAATTACAAGAGATTTTGAATGTGTTCATGCTTCCATCTGATAAGGAAGGAGTTCCATATGATGAAGGTTCAGAAAGAGCATCCAGTGTTGACGATTACAAGGTAACATGTATTCAATTTATCAAAGACATAAGTGGAGATTATCTTGCATGGGTTGATTATTACAAGCTACCAGAAGAAGAAGACAAGAAAAGACGGACTCGAATACATGCAATTGTAGAACGCACAAACGAATGGATAGCAAAGATTGCAACAACGATAAAGGGAGTAGATGTAGTCATGAATGATGGGATCCAGAAAATGGCAGAAAGTACAGCTGGATATCCGTTTCAAATAGGAATTTTTGTCAACAACATGTCAGGTTACACCCTTGCAACACCTGGAATGATTGACATAAACGTAAAAGCAGCAGGACGAGAGGGATTTAAGGTAAAACTAGGGTGGCATCAAAAAGATAAAAGATTCTTGATTAGTTCTACAAGTCCTATTGTGATTGATGAATCAAATATCCCTGATGTGGATTCTGATTTGTTAGATCTTCATCTGAAAATGGATGCTCAAAAGTGTCAACTACGTGATGTCATATCTTTTACGGTTGTTGTCACTGAAACTCGAGATGGTCAGGAACATGAGCGACGTGGTATGACTACGATTATTCACATGGGTTGACTTCTAGAACTACTCTTAGTTCCTCTGATCTTTTGTCAGAATACTTTATTTGTGATATTTTTTTACACAATTCCTGATCATTTACTAGTGATGCAGTTCCGAAAATGGTATTGTCTTGATACTTTATCTTGACGTTTGGATTGTAAAGTGCATTCTTTAACCAGTCACTATCTGGATTTCTTCTGGAAAAATAGAACTTGCCTTTGTGGATAACTGCTCTGATCTCTACTGCATGTTCTCTACCTGATTTTCTTCCAGTGGTAACCAGTACTGCCCTACATGCACCCTCTTGAATTTCCACAAAATCCATTTAGTTATAAAGAATTTAACCGATTGGATTGAAAACTCTGATACCTCATTCCATAAACTGACTTGACAAGTCGACCCTATGGCAACACAAGTTGAATATAATGGAAAACACATCAAGGCAGATGACTTTAAAGGGAAAAAAGTCATTGATAGGGAAGGAATAGAATATGGTACTGTAAAACACATTCACATCAATACCGACACTCTAGAGGTTGTGGGCATCACAGTTCACAAAGGATTACACAAAGACCACTTTCTATCACGTGATTATGTGGACAGATTCACTGAGGAATCCGTTTTGTTATCCTCTGCACCAATCAGAATAGACTCTCAAGTAGTTGACATTGATGGACACAAGATTGGTAAGATCAAAAGACTACACATGGCTGCTGATACCAACGAGTTGGAATCAATAGAAGTGTCTGCAGGTCTTACTAGTTCTAGAATCTTTCGCACTTCGGAAATCTGGGGTGTTGGTGAAAAGGTAATACTCAGACAGACAAAAGACCAATACAAAAATCCATAATTTTTCCACCTTTTTATTTTATGGCATCTCAAATATTGATTACATAATATTGTCTAGTACCAATTTATAATAGATTCATTTCTCATCCTTTGTTGTACGCAGTAGAAACTGACAAACTTTCTAAAGTTTATCACAGCGGTCTTAAGGCAGTTGATGAGATTTCAATTAAACTAGAAAATGGGGAAATTTTTGGTTTCTTGGGTCCTAATGGTGCTGGTAAAAGTACAACTATTATGATCCTGACTACTTTACTAAAGCCTTCATCTGGCAAGGCATTTGTAGCAGGATTTGATGTCACAACTCAAGCAAAGAGTGTCAGGCAAAACATTGGATACGTGCAACAAGATTCAACTGTTGATGAATATCTTACTGGTCGTGAAAACCTAGAGTTACAAGCGCGACTCAATCACAT
>JAGWGC010000098.1 GCA_028867615.1 Nitrososphaerota archaeon
GAGGCGATATCAAGTGTAGACGATTATGACAAAGTGATCTGGATTCATACCCAGTATACTCCACGTGAGGAAGGAATAGAATTAATTGCAAAAACTATGGGTGTTGATAAAAGCAAGGTCTTTGTGCCAAAGGCAAGAGATGTGGAGAAACTTTTAGCAACACAGCAAATTCCCGAAGAGTGGAATAAAGCTCTGGAAGGTTCTCGCAAATCATTGCTTGTATGCATGGCAGGATATACTTCCTTGAACGCGGTCAAAGTATTTGGAGGGAAAGGTATCGTAACTGAAAGTTTGACAGGAGGTATATCAGCACTGGCCCAAGGAAAAGGTAAACAAATGCCAGAATTAATACGCGTAGCTACAGAATAGTGAATATGTAGTAATGTTTGTAAAAGCACACTAAGGACAACCACCTCTCTTCTGTTTGCATATCCTGCTGATTTCAGGATAAATGAGTATATCTTCCTCATAGTGAGTCACATTGTCAGCGTGATCAAAATCTATCATCCTAGAGATCTGTCAAAATTTCCATTGTCATGGTTTTTTCTCGAGCGTATAACAGTATCAAAGTTTTCATGTTCTGAGAGCATTAGATCGTTTTTTCCACATTTATGACAATATGCTCACTTTTGTTTTCAAGTATTTTGGCATAATTGTGATTACCAGTTGTCATCCATAGCAAAATCTCATCATAATACACATTCTGGAATTCATTTCATATGAGATTGCATATTTTGAAAAACCACAATGTCACTACGAATAACACTCAGAATCCTTTTTCAATCAAGACTTGGTAACTAAAGCACGAGTAGAAAAATAATAGGCATTATTGCTTGCCAAATCTTGTTGATTGTAGCGAGTTATTTAATTCTAGTATTTTTTGAAAATCAGTCAACTTATTTGGGTAATACCATCAACATTAGTGGTAAAAATAGATTTTTGGGAGAATCATTATACCAAGAAACAATAAACCATGTTCTTACAGGCAATCAAAATCCACCATTAGACATAGTCAAAAATATAGATAACATCACCAATACTCTTTTGCACGGTGGAATCGTTTTTGATGATGTGACAGCTACATCACAAAACGAAATTACAATAATTGCAGTACCTTCAAAGTTTTCACATGATCTAAACACACTCTCAAACAACTGGAACATATACAAGACAGATATCATGTCTGAGATGTATCCAACAAAAAACAAGAACATTCTAAACGATCAAAGCCTAGAAGACCACAAATCCAGATTCATAACCAGTGCAGACCAAGTAACTAATGATCTCTCAGATTATTCCAAAGAACTAGTAAGAGACATGACAACGTTACAACTGACATTACTTGGAATCAATGTGACAGTACATCTTTTGCTACTAGGAATCATTTTTAGACTAATTAGAAAAGAGCAAACAGAGAAGATTCTTTTACAGCAAATATCGGAGAAAAATAAAAAATTAGAGTTTGAAAGTAAGTTTGCATTACTTCAAAAAGATATCTCGCAGTCTTTTATTTCAGATATGGAAGACAAACTATATGAGATCAATCAACAAGTCAATCTGATACATCAGAACAAAGGACATGAGACTAATAGCGTGGTTGTTCGAGATATTTTTCAAAGTTTGTTTGTTAAAATACAGCAACTTGCTCAATCAAGAATAGAATTAGAAAATAAAACATCTTACTACGAGCAATTAATAAAAAAACTCAGAAATAGCATATTTACTCTCTCAAAGAGCAATAATGATCTAGATAAGGTAGAAAATCCCAGGGAGATAGTCACTATAATCGAATCATACATAGACATAGTAAATCTGATGATTTATGAGCAAATCATACCATCTAAACTAGGTAAAAACCTCACGGATGCACTTAATGATATCATTGATCACATGACATTTGGAACTTCCAAGGAATCACAATCATAATAGTCAAAACCTGGATGATGAAGCTCTGCAAGATTTGCCAAATCAAAAGGAGTTCAAACTTTAGCCATACATTTCATTTAACAAGTAAAAATCAAGATAACATTGTTCCGATATAGTTATCAACGAGATGCCCAGTAGAAATCATCATTGAGTACTGCGAGGGTGAAAATCATCTAAATGATCTCTGAAAAAATAGTCAGTTTTCAGAACAAGAACAAAGACTTGGGCCAGCTAGCACAACAGATAGTAACAATGCTAGATGCCGATGGATACAAAACACAATTAACATCAAATTCCCCGACAGGAATAATAATTCAGGCAAAGAAAGCAGGCATCCTTAGAGACATAATCACCGCAGACAGAGCTTTTACAATTATGATTACCGGAGATTCGAACAACTTTGCAATACACATTGGAATCGGTAAATGGGTACAAAACATCGCAGTTGCAGCGGTAGAGGCATTACTCTTGTCTGTGTTATTTCTAGCAGTAGACATACCAGAAATGGCATGGACAAAACATGTGGAAAATGAGATATTAAAGAAAATAACCCAGTTAGTATAACATCTAGTTCTCACTTAAAATTATTATTTGGAATATAGCAAATAGATCTTAAGCAGAGTCAACAGTCAAGTTACACATGGTTTTCTTGCTTACATTTCATCTTCCAATCTTGTATCTTCGATCATGGTTTTAAGATGTAAGTTTTAAATACAAATATCAGACGAGTCTCAATATGCCAGTTGATCCAGTATGCGGAATCGAGCTAGATGAAAGTCTTGCACTGGTTCACGAATATGAAGGTAAAAAGTATTATTTTTGCTGCCACGGATGCAAGAGAATTTTTACTAGGAAACCCAACAAGTGGAAGAAATCTAAATAGGAAAACTTCCGCACATGCGACAAAAATGGGAACCAAGTTTTAGTGAATAGTTACAACAAGGACACTTGAAATCAGATTTGGCAATAGTATGTGGTACGTCAAAGTACTTGCGATACAATTCATAATAGTACAACGATTCCTTTGAAGATAAAATGACTTGCTCTTTTTCTTTGTAATGCCTAGATTTTTTGGCAAAAGTAGAGTCGGTTATCATACCATCAAGAAAAGACGTCAAACCACTTGTACCAGAGCCATCCTGCATGGCAGATTTATCCCTCCAGACAATTGATTTAGGGAGATCACTTTCAAATGCCTTGCGAAGTATCCATTTTCCATATTTTTTTCCTTTTTCATCACATACTTTGAACTCAGCAGGGATCTTTTTTGCATATTCCAATACAGCGTCATCCAAAAATGGAGTATGCAGAGATATTCCAATTGATTTGGATATGGCTCTTGATGGAAAATGCATTACGTTCCAAATACGTTCCAGATCTTTTTCCAAATCTTTTGCAGACATTTTCTTGAAAAAATTATACCCTGCAAAGAGTTCATCTGCTCCATCACCAGTCATCATAGACTGGAATCCCGATGCTTTGGCAGCCCTCATTGTAAGATATACGACGATATTGTTTCGGATCTCTATCGGGTTGAATACTTTTAGTATCTTGATAGTATCCTCTGCAGCCGAAAGAAGACAATCCATGTCAACAGTTATGATATCAAGTTTTAGATCGTATAATTTTGCTGCAAGTTGTGCATGCACCAGATCTGTCGAAGCAAAATCTTTTGCAATCAATACAAATGCCACAGTTTTCTTGTCTACACATGAGGCAAGAATTGTGCTGTCTAGTCCCCCAGAGAGTGCAATAGAGTCACACTCATGGTTTTGCACAGATTTTGTTACAAGTGTCTTGATTTGTTCTAGTATTTCTTGCAATTAGAAGATCTTCTCCCATCCTCTAAAATAAGTCATCATGAAAAATATGACTAGGTTTAAATATTTTATAACAACATTTTTGCATATGCTTCTTCCGTCAGAGATAGAAACCAAGACCCTCATACCTGCACTCAGAGCAATACTTGCAAAAAAGTTGATAGAAGAACACAAGATAAGAGAAGAGGAAGTTTCAAAATTATTGGGAGTGACCCAAGCAGCTATTAGCAATTACGTCAGGGGAACAAGAGGCGATCCAGTTCTAATAAACAAGCTGTTATCTGTAAAAGAAGTATCAGATATGATCAACGACATATCAAACAATCTAGCCTCAAAGATGGCATATACTCCAGCAAGCCTTTCAAAATTCATAGGACTCTGCAACTACATCAAATCAAGTTTATTGATATGTGATATACACCACAAGCTTGAATCAAACATAGATGAAGCAGTCTGCAAAGAATGTGAAAATATGCTCTTGAAGGGACCCGGTAGTTCCTTCTAGTTTGTTTTTGATACTGTAATTTTAATAATTGAAACGAGTGGTTTGTCTTTTTCTTCTTCGCTATCTACTACAATGTCAAGAATTTTTGAATTTCCCTTCATCATGTTTTCTGTTACAATATTTGCAACTGCCACAGCAGTAGGTATAGACTGACCACGGGCCAAAAGTGTTACCGTCTTGTATTTTACAAGTTCAGTTAGAAGATCAAGTGCGCATGGAACTATGTCTTGTTGATAAATTGTCACAATATGACCTTCAGGATGTACAGAATCATTCAACTGGATTTTTTCTACACCGCTCAACAAAACTCTACCACCACCATTTATGCATTCTATTAAAGTCTTATCGACCAATCATCCATCAGTCAAAAAGATCTATAGGTATATTTTGAAAGTCACCGTTTGGTAAGACTCGCC
>JAGWGC010000099.1 GCA_028867615.1 Nitrososphaerota archaeon
GTCTTTTGGAGCAGACAAGTTCTGAGAGAGCTTGCAAGTACAGAATTAGTGAGAGAGGAAGAGAATTCCTTCAGGCATATCGAGGGTTTAGAGAATTTGCAGACTCGTTTGGCCTGAGAATTTAACCGTCAGCCTCATCATCAGTAATATCATCATTATCGTCTTCTACATCATCTTCAGGATCATCATCGAATTCATCTTCAAAATCATTTTCAAAGTCATCTGACATAACGATCACACAAAATATTTTCCTATAAAAGACTTACACAGTCCCAATGATATCATCACTAAATTAGTTAGTTGGTCCTACCCAGCCACTACACGAAACACAGATTTGCATACCGTCTTCATTTACGTAGGTTTCTCCGCCTGGAGGACACTGACATTGTGGTATCTCATCCATGGTATTATGATATGCACATCAATCTTATATCATTTTCATAAAAAGAGATAATTTACTATTAAACAGCAAGAAAAATTGTGATTTTACCGTGCAATGATGCGATGATAAAAAAGGCGTATGAAATCATACAAAAAGGAGGAACCGTAGTGTTTCCTACCGATACAGTATATGGAATAGGTTGCGATCCACGTAACCAAGATGCCGTTAACAAGATTTACAAAATAAAGGGCAGAGAAAAAATGAAACAACTTCCTGTTTTGGCATACTCAAAAAAAGACATTGCAAACATAGCATTTTTTGATGAGATTTCTGAGAAAATAGCAGACAAGTTTTGGCCTGGACCAATTACGTTGATTCTCAGAGTCAAGGACAAGAAAATTGAAGAGACCCTTGATCTTCAAGGCAAGATTGCAGTGAGGGTTCCCAATCATCCTTGTGCACTTGCCCTTTTGGAAAAATGTCGATTGCTTGTAGGTACTAGCGCAAATTTTTCCGGGAAATCATCATTTAGTGACTCTAATGAAGTGGCAAGTAAATTCTCAGGCTATGACATATTGCTTGACGGAGGACAAATTATCGACTCGTATGAATCCACCATAGTTGAAGTTGTAAATAATGAATTAAAAATAGTAAGAGAAGGCAAAATAAAAATGGAGTCACTAGTGTGAATTTAGTTGTAACGTGCAGCAGACATATGGAGGAAGAGGCATGTAATGAAATTTCCGAAATTATCGAAGATCTCGGGGATGATTCACCCAGAATAGGAAAATCAAGTTTCTCAGGGATAATTTGGGTTGACACTTGCATCGATCCATTTTCTGTGATAGACAATATCAAAAAAATAATTCTAGACGAACCATGGAGAATGAGATATTGTCACAGATTCATACCAATCAGACATACTACTTCGTCTAATCTTGAAAACATTATAGAGGGCGTAAAAAACCAAATCAAAGTCATGAAGGACACAGATACTTATAGAATCACAATTGAAAAGAGAGGATCAGACATATCCTCAAAAGAATTGATAAATTCAGTTGCGGATATAATTCCAAACAAGGTATCTTTAGAGTCTTATGACTGGAATGTCATGATTCAGATAATGGGTGGTATCGTAGGCATTTCCATACTAAAAGAAGAAGACATCGTGAGTACGTTAAGGCTCAAACGAGATTCAATGGAATAGTGTTGCAGATCTTTCTACAAGTAAGTCTTCCAAGGGCGTACTAGAAATAACACAGTCAAGTTCTTTCTGTGTCATTCCAAATTCTTTTTTTATGAATTTGGAATTGTCTTTTGAGAACACATTACTCTCTAAAAGATCTTTAATTTCATCGAATAGTTTTTCAAGCAATGATTTTTTTCCAATCATCACAAGCATGGTACCTGTATTTGTTTTCACGCCGACTTTGGATATGGCATCACTAATTTGTCTAGTACATGCAAATCGCATGAGAATATCAGTCTCAATTTTATTTGAAAGTAAAGTATCTGCTCTTTTAGCAGACAAAGAAATTGCCACTGTTTTTTTAACATGCCCCACATTCAAGACATACTGTGCCTGAATCCCTTGGATGACAAGATCTGGATATGTCTCCCGAATAGATTCAAGAAATTTGATTGGTTCTTTGACAGTTTTTTTGAGTAGTACAAGTTCTACAGTAGTATTCATCAAATCAAACTGTATTCTTTTTGATCTTCCACCATGAACCACTGGAATTATGCTTACAACATCCCCATTTTTTAACAAGGTCTCCTTTCCTTGTAACACAGACGAGTCTACGCCATTTACTGCAACTAAGATATTATCCTGGTCAAGCTGGGGCAAATTTGTAGGTATAGACACCTTGAGATGATCCAATAGAGCAAATATGGTGATACCATCACTTTGAATTTCAAGTTTATTAGATGAAAATGACTTTCTCGCACCTCCCAGAAGCTTGACTATTATCATGATACCATCAAAAGATATGTTAGACTATATCGAATTTTTGTAATGTATCTAGTTGAGTATCTGCTCTTCAATCTCTTCAGTCTCATCAACTGATTCGTCAGGAGCAACCACTTCAGACTCTTTTTCTTTCTGCTCCTCTAGTTCACGTCTAAGGTAAGAAGAAATGTAACCCGCAATTTCGTTCTTTAGACCTTTAGATCTCACAATTGCAATTTCGTTTAGAACCTGTTTGTTGTGTGCAAAATCAATATCAAATTTTCCTTTATAAGTAGACATGAGTTCTGTGGAAATTCGTCTGATTCTATTCACGAATTGGATGGGCCAAAGGGGTTTTTTATACCTATACACCAAGATACGAGTCTACATTTCTTTCTACAACAAGCAGCATTTCGTCATATGATTTGTTTAGAATGCTAGCAGCACAAAAAAGAACGCTTGGAAGAAACGCTATTTGTGCAGTTTTCATGCCAAAGCACTTGGAGAACTTCACAGGCCCATCAGTTTCCAACAATATTTTGTCCTGATGAGTTTGTGAAAGAAGGACTTGCTTGTCATCAGAGTATACCATTGCAGGTCCATACGACACAAAACAGTCTAATTCCATTGCTTTTTGCAATTGTTTTTTGCTGCCAGAAAACCAATGAAGTAAAACGCCTTTTATAGAATAAGAAGGAAGTATAGAAAAAATTTCATCCAGAGTTCTCCTTGAGTGAACAGATACTGGTTTACCAAACTTTTCTGCAAGCGAGAGCATCTTTTGAAACACTAATACTTGCCTTGAGAATCCAGCCTCGTCTGAGACGTATGTCTTGTCAAGACCGATCTCACCTATACCAGATATTTTGTTAGAGTTTTGAGTAACTAGTTCCACCATTGCATTTAGATCATCATCTGCTTTTTCGGGATGAATTCCAATAAAGGGAAGAACAAGGGAGCTGCGTTTACTCAGATCAAGTGTGGATTTTGAGCTCTGGTTATCCATAGACACACAGCAGGCCCTAATTTTCATTTTATCCATTGCAGTGAGTATGCATTCCATGTCATCAGAATATTCGTTGTCTGATAGATGGATGTGAGTATCAGTCAGCCAAGTCATTTGTCACATATCCGGGCATGAAATAGTGTGTATAAATCGATCCTTGCATAGTTTTTTTCCACTCAAAGTCTTTTATCAAGGGTTTTCGGATTTATAACATGGTAACATCTGAATTTGGACTTTCTGTAATGTACAGAATTTTGAAAAAAGCAGGCGCAGAAAGAGTAAGTGATGAATCTGCCAACGAACTTCGAAGAATACTGGAAGAAATCGGTGTTTCAATTGCAAAAAATGCAGTGGAGATGTCAACACATGCAGGTAGAAAAACTATAAAATCAGAAGATATTAGACTGGCTGCAAAGCAATTTTCAAAATTTTAATCTAAAAGATTTAATTGTTCAAGTAAAGACATTTTGATCGCGGTGAGGTGGCAGAGTGGCTATGCGTTCGCCTGCAAAGCGAATCTATAGGGGTTCAAATCCCTTCCTCACCTTTGTTTTCATCCATGATTAGATATAGCATCACGAATGATTTTTGCCGCAGATTCTTTATCTTGTACTTCAAAGATGATTTTTTTGTATTTTTCATTATTCAGCGATACCGTTATGCATTTCTTTGTGTCATGCATTTCAAAAAACAAGAGACCATCTTTTGAGAGAAACATTCCATCTTTTATTACACCTGGAAGAGACGCTCCTGCAACCTTTAGTTGTTGAAAGGGTTCCCAAGATACATCATCGGTAGATACAGACGATACATGATCTAGTGGAATGGTTATGCTTTTTTTTATTGCCAATATTATATCAATTCCATGAATTTCAAAGACTAGGTTTTTGTCTTCTATTCTGATGGTTCCAGTCATGAGATATAGTAAGTTATAATCAATATATCATAATAACCTGCTTTTCTAAATAGGGTAATTTGTAGACAGAGTGAATTTGGCTGAAAGAAGTAATGGTCTACTAGAATACATCCCAGGTGCCAAGCCTGTTTCATATCAGTACACTAATGGTCAACCGCTAGATGGGTTCTCACAAAATGTCAAAGATAGCATAAAAGAATATGCGGAAAGTGCACAAAATGAAGTTGAAAAAGGTCATAATTTCTTACAGTGGGTTTTAACCAGAGTCTTTGAAGCAACTGAAGACGATGCAACTGATGCGATAATAGATGGAGCAAATGATCTTGGAATAGATGCATATCTACCAGTAGACTT
>JAGWGC010000009.1:0-2675 GCA_028867615.1 Nitrososphaerota archaeon
ATGCAGTTTCAACAGAGTGATAAAAATAAATCCAACTTTTGGCAGTATTTGCCGTTTCTGGCATTTTTTGGCGCGTTAAATGTCACACTATCTAAGGATAAATACAACTGTCAAAGCTATCATGACTAGTTGAGCAAGCTCATACTCCGTTCCGAGTTGTTAAACAGACTAGTTGATGGTAGGACGCCATCAAAAGATGAGGCTTGTCGCATTTACCAAGATGCAGACAGAGACCCAACTGAGCTTTACCAAGTGTCCCAGCTTTTGAGGACAAGCCACAAGGGCACAACAGTGACATATTCAAGAAAAGTATTTTTCAATCTGATAAACCTCTGCCGGGATACATGTTCCTATTGCACCTACAAGTCAGAGCCAGGACAGGCAAAGGTTTCAATGCTTTCAAAAAATGACATTGTGACACTTGCAGAGGTTGCAAAAAAACACCGCTGTACCGAGGCATTGTTTGTCACAGGTGAGAGACCGGAGCAAAAATACCAAGAGGCAAGGGAATGGCTCAAAGAAAACGGGTTTTCAAGTACTGCCGAATATCTAGTCGAGGCATCAGAGATTGCATTGGATAAAGGACTGTTCCCTCACACCAATGCAGGAAACCTCACAAAGGAAGAGATGCGCCAGCTAAAGAGCACAAATGTAAGTCTAGGACTGATGCTAGAAAATGCAAGTGATAGACTCTCAGAGAACGGCATGCCGCACCAGTTTGCGCCAAGCAAGAACCCCAAGGCAAGAATCAAGGTTCTCCAAAATGCAGGAGAATTGAAGATTCCAATGACTACGGGACTGTTGATTGGAATAGGCGAGAGCCCACAAGAATTGATTGATTCAATTTATGCAATAAAAGAGATTCATGAAAAATACCAAAATATTCAAGAGGTAATTTTGCAAAACTTTCAGCCAAAGATTGATACCCCTATGAAGTCTAGCCCGTCGCCACAAGAAAGATATTTCAAGACACTTGTTGCACTAACCAGAATAATTTTGCCCCAGATGAACATCCAGATACCGCCAAATCTTTCCCTTGAATCATACGCTTCATTTTTGTCAGCAGGAATAAACGACTGGGGTGGCATATCACCTGTAACACGTGATTTTGTAAACCCAGAATTTCCATGGCCAAAAATAAATGATATTGATGCAAATTGTGCAGATGCGGGATTTCATCTAAGGGCAAGGTTTCCAGTCTACCCAGAATTTTTCCACATGGTAAATCAAGACCTGGTATCAAAAATGTCAGAAATTGCAGACTCTGAAAATCTAGTTAGTGGAGAGTATGCAAGATGAACATGTCTTTGTTCGAGTCACTCTTGAAAAATTCTGATCCCCTCATATCAGATACACTCAACCGTGCACTGGAGGAAAAGGAAATTTCGGTAAGCGAGGCTGCAAGGTTGTTTCATGCAAATGGTCTTGACTTTCATCTTGTAGGAATGGTTGCAGACGAGCTTAGAAAAAGACGTGTTGGAGATATTGTAACATACGTAGTCAATCGAAACATCAACTTTACAAATGTCTGCATAAAGCAATGCGGTTTTTGTGCATTTAGCAGAGATTTTCGCGAGGAGGAAGGATACTTTTTGCCAACAGACGAAATAGTAAGGCGTGCAAAGGAGGCACAAACACTTGGTGCAACAGAGGTCTGCGTCCAGGCAGGTCTTCCCCCAGACATGGACAAAAATACATACGAGAATATTTGCAGGGCCATCAAGAGAGAGGTCGGCGATATCCACATACATGGATTTTCACCAGAGGAGGTACTCTATGGAGCCACAAGATCAAACATTTCAATAAAAGAATATTTGCTCAGACTCAAGGACGCGGGTGTAAATTCTCTGCCAGGCACTGCGGCAGAAATTTTAGACCAGGCAATGCGTGACAAAATTTCCCCCGGAAGGATTAGTGTCAGCAAGTGGATCGAAGTAATCAAGACTGCACACAAGATTGGAATACCATCAACTTCGACTATAATGTTCGGTCACCTCGAATCACCAGAAGACAGGGCAAGACACATGGGATTGATTCGTGACATTCAAAAGGAGACAGGCGGATTCACAGAGTTTGTCCCGCTGAATTTCATCCACACCGAAGCTCCAATGTACAAAGAAAACTTGCACCACGGTATCAAAAACGGTGCAGACGGCAGAGATGTCTTGCTTATGCATGCAGTAGCTCGAATCATGTTCAATAATTACATCAACAACATCCAGACATCATGGGTAAAGGAGGGGGCAGAGATGGCCCAGCTGGTATTATCATGGGGAGCAAATGACTTTGGTGGCACGCTAATCAACGAAAGCATTTCTACTGCAGCAGGCGCAGAACATGGCCAGCTGTTAAAACCAAGGGACATAAGGCACCTCATACGACAGGCAGGAAGAATTCCAGCACAGAGGGCAACATCATACAAGATAATCAAGACATTTGTCTCAGAAGAGAGCACAGACAAGTTGGACGAGATTCAGAATGTATCCCAGTTTGGCTCGTATCACGAATTGATAAAGCTTGACGGATACAGGTACAAAAACAACAGGCGACGCTAGTTGTCACATTGTGATGACATACTTGCAAAGTCAAGAGCGCTTAACCTAGATGAATGTGAAGTAGTATCAATACAGAAAAAGATCACAACAGTAAGAATAACAGATTCAGAGATTGCGGAG
>JAGWGC010000009.1:2685-18478 GCA_028867615.1 Nitrososphaerota archaeon
CAAAAAAAGAATAATTTCCGGCATGTCGTCAGGTGATGAGAAAAATTTCTTGGAGAGAATTTTAGAGGCAAGAATATTTGTAAAACCAAAGAATTTTTGGAAGACATTACCTTTTCCATCAAAGTTTTCCCAGGTAGGAAAAACATATGATTCCAGACTTGAAAACATGACAGGCTATGTTGCAGCAGACATGGCAAACGAAATGATAAATGCTTCAACTCACAAGGACATCATAAGAATATCAGGCTCTCTAAACATTGTCTCAGAAAAGTTTCATGTGATGAACACAAATGGAATAGATTGTTCAGATGATGCCACATACATATCTGCAACAATCAATACCGACTCTCAGACAGGAGACCAGTCGGTTAGCGGTATTGGTGCATCTTGTGCAAGGACACTGGACAATTTTTCTGCACATGGTGTTGGTAGCGACTCGCGCGAAATGTGTATTGGATCAAGCAACCCAAAAAAAATCGAGTCAGACTCGTATGACATCATATTTGAGCCGTATGCATTTGGAGAACTGTTGGCATTTGTCTTTGCTGCAAACTTTGGCCTAAAGACATATTCTGAAAAACGAAGCTGTTTTTCAGACAAGCTTGGAAACAAGGTTTCAAGTGAGAACTTTACATTATCAGACGATCCCCACAGCCCTGATGGCATCGGCAGCAAGTCATTTGACGACGAGGGGACACCGACTGTTCCACAATTTTTCATAAAGTCAGGTGTGCTCTCAGGACTTTATTCAGATTCTTTTGAGGCATTCAAGAATGGAAGAATCTCCAGTGGAAATGCTGCAAGACCTGGCTCCCCGATGGGAAGACAAGCAATACCGTTGCCTGTCCCGCGCACACATAACATCAAAGTGATGGACGGAGATTTTTCAAAAGACGAGATTGTAAAAAGTACAAAAAAAGGCATCTTGGTTGGCAGGCTTTGGTATACATATCCAGTAAATCCCGAGCAGGGAGATTTTTCCTGCACCGCACGAAGCGGAATAAAAATAATTGAAAATGGCGTGACAAGCCCCGCAAGGCCTGTGAGAATAGTTCACAACATCAAGACACTGTTGCAAAACATTTCGGCAGTGGGAAATGATTCAAAAAACATTCTCCAGTGGGGCTCTATTCCTGCCATAACTCCCACTGTCAGGGCAGATTCCATCCAAGTATCCCCGCTCTAAAGACCAGGCAAGACAAACTGCATGCCAATTCCTGCTGCATATAGCACAAGCAACATGATGCCAGACTTGAGACCAAGCTTGTTTTTGAACATTGGAATTAGTGCAATGATAGTAATTGCCGTTACAAGTATCATTTGGTTTTCAAGTAGCGGTGTGTTTGGAATCTTTGCAGCAAACCCCTGGTAACTCATTGCCGCAAAGATTGCAACAGAAAGGAGCAACGTATTGTTTAAAATCTTGGAGCCCAGAACATTTGCAACTGCAATAGACGCCCCACTTGCACCCTTTCTTGCAAGCAGTATCATCGATATTTTCTCAGGCATCTCGCCTGCAATCGGACTAACAATTACTGCAAGTATTACTACCGAAACCCCAAGGTCAACTGAGACACCTTCCAATGCATGCACAAAGGGTTCAGCCCCCACAAATATCCCAACAGTTCCTGCAACAAAAAGAATCATTGCCCTTGTAAAGTGCTTTTTGGACTTGACTTGAGTATCGTGCAGGTCTTTTCCAAGCGGCACCTGCTTTTCCTTTTTCATCTCACTGAAAGCAATCAAGAGGTACACTGAAAATAGTACAGTGAATACTATCCCGTCAAGAACAGTATAACCATCAATGAACAACAAGGCACCTACTACGGCGGTTATTACAAGAAACACCTTGTCAAGCTTGAAATCTTTTACGTCAATGAATTTTTGCGGAGCTTTTGAGAGCCTGGTTGTTGCAATTATCAACATTATTGCAAGACCAAGTGTCATCATGAACAAGTTGCTTCCAAGTGCAGAGCCAATTGCAGTCCCATACGAGCCATCCTTTGCAGCGGCAACAACAATCCCTATCTCAGGTAGTGTTGTTGCAATGCTAAGCAATGTCCTTCCAACAAATCTTCCGCCCCATCTTTCCGCAAGATGTTCTGCTCCAGATGACAAGAGCCAGCTTGCAAAGACAAGTTCGCCCAGCCAGCCAAACAGAAACAAAATGTTATCTGCCAATTGACCACTCTTGCAGATATAGTGCTATTATTTGTGACGATGGTAAATTCAGGCTAGTCTTTGACTATTATCATGGTAAGAGTTGATTTGATTCCTTCCAGTTTTCTCACCTGTGTTGTTATCGTCTCCCTCAATGTTTCCATGGATTCAGACTCGAGCACCATCAGCACATCATATACGCCGTATACAGGATAAACTTCTTTTACATATGGAAGTTTTTTTATCTCATCTACAATACTAAGTTCCTTTCCAAGTTCTGCATTTATCAAAACAAATGCGCTGTGCATGAAGAAATTTCACATGTCTACAATAAAAACAAATGGAATTTGTCCAAAAGGATGTAAAACATAAGAGTATCTTTGCGCTTATCTTGCTTCCAATTGCATCCAATTTCTCTCCAAACGAGCATACATTGACAAAAAGTCCCCTCCAGACGTAGAAATGGCGATACGGTACGATAATTGCATTGTTATGATTTGTGGGAAATTGCATGTGGAATAAAATATTTATTTTAACTTAATTTCTAGAATATTTACCCATCAGAGTTGATTCCATAATAACATGCCCAAACATTGCTTTTTGGAGATCCATTACACTTGATCCCTCAGAGAGATCTAATTCTGTATCCAATGCATAAATTTTGAAAAAGTATCTATGAGTTCCAGAGGGAGGACATGGACCGCCATATGCAGTCACTCCAAAACTAGTAAGTCCTTGTGGAAAACTAAACTTTTCACCTTTTGCAAATTGTGTCTTAGAGGAAGGAATGTTCCAAATAATCCAATGAGTGAAAGTTCCCATCGGTGCATCCGGATCGTCCATTATGATTGATAGAGTTTTTGCACCTTTTGGCACGTTTGTTATACTAAGAGGTGGAGATATGTCTTGCCCATCACAAGTAAATTCTGATGGAATATTTCCTTCGTTTCTAAATGCAGAACTTGATACTTTCAATATTTGCGGAATATTATCAGGCATGGGTTTTAAATCATTTGGAGCGGCAATAATTCTTTGAGCATCACTAGTACTGTTGCAGTCAGTACAGTTCAGATAGGAGTGAGATTGAGGAGTTTTTGAGTGGGAGTTGATTTCAGAATACACTGAAAGCACTACTACAATTATGATTACAATAACTAGAATTATGAAAAAGGATTTTTTCACACGATCATTATGCAGATATGTATTTTAAGTAATTTTGGTAGGTGTCAAATTTTTAACAAAGGCTGAGATCTTGTGAATTAGTTTAACACCCAGCCTTTGAAAGATGTCTAGAGTGGATTTACTGTCTGATTTTCACTTAAAATATTGAACGAGTTGACATTAGTTTGAATTGGATGGATGTCATATCACATGGTCTCATTTTGACATTCAAATACCAGTCATATTCAAGAATGATTTATGATAGAGATTTTTGAATCTAAGTTTTAGTTTCAGATTCAGATTTTATCATAATTTTAATTCCCTTGAGGGGTTTTTGTTCACTTTAGTTCCTCTTTAAAACACGAAAAATAATTTTACGGATAGGGCCGTACACGCTACTGTATAGTTCGTTTTCGGTTCAACATAGCAACTATAACAAGATTACAATAGATCAAGAAATTCTTTTTTTGTCAAACCACAATCAGATATAATTTGTAACAGCAACCCTTTTCCTAATTCATCTTTTCTTGGAACTGAAGTCCACAACCCTTGCCCATTTTCAATTATAATGTGACTACCAGATTGTCTTGTTGAATAAAATCCCTTTTTTCGTAATGCTTTGAGAGTCTCTTTCCAGCCTATTATGGGAAGACTCAAACTGAAACAGTTACCAGTTTAGAAGCAGAACTTTTCTTTTTATTTTCAAGATATGATTTGCAGAGTTTTATAGCTTGTTTAGTATCATGTACTGCTTCAGCCTTGGTAGCTCCTTGTCCTCTAGCTTGAGGAATTTCAAGACAATATCCAACATAAAATTTGCCATCTTTTTTGATCATGATATTGTAGTCTTGTCTTTGTGCCATAGGATTATTACAATTATTTGATATATAAAATTAGGTAATGAAAATACAGACATTGCAAGAATTCAGTACATAACAAGTTAGAAAAATGACTTAATCTCCTCTAGTTTAAAAAGGATAGACTTGGCAGGAACATGCGACTGTACAGTTCATTTTTGCGTTTCATCGTGCCTAATTTTCTATTGAAATGTGCAGAGTTTTCATCCCTTACTCTACTGGATGCATATTTAAAAAAAATTGGTGTAGAATTCTTCTAGATTGCAGTATTGATTTCTAATCTTGTATGACTCACCGGGGGGGGAAATTAATCAGTTGTAGTTCCCTTTAGCAATAAAAAAATCAAATCCGATGGGATGTCAGACTATATGGTCCCATTTTGTCATTCCAAGTGTTATTCATATTCAAGAACAATTTACAAAAGAGATTTTTGAATTTAAGTTTTAGGTTCAAATCAGATTTTAATGACATAGATTTCTTGGAGATATTTTGAACTAGATTAAAGCACTGGGAGAGTGAAATTGTGAATTAGTTTAACGCCCCGCCTTTAAAAGAGGTCTAAAATTGACTCCTTACCTAGATTTTCACTTAAAAAATGAACTAGTGGATCATTAGTTTGAATCGGGCCGGACACGCTACTGTACAGTTCATTTTTACGTTCCGTCATGCCTAGATTTCTGCTGAAAAGTGGAGTTTTCATTTCTATGGGACTATTATCGAATTTCCAAGATCCACTAGCGATGCAGTTTTGTTATTATCATTAGGTGACACTTCAAGTTGAATGTGAACCATATCTCCATACTTCCATTGGAGATCTACTGGCAAACCTATCATTTGATAATCAGGTTTTAGAAGGATGTTGATTGGCAATAAAACAGACAAGCCATTCTTTTTTGTACAAGATTCTTCATCACAAATGTTGTAGCCCAATAAATATGCAGTAGAGTTTGAGTTTATTTTCAGGTAGAAGTTGTTAGGAGGACAACTGGGCATATAATACAACCAAAGGCTTGGAAAAATTAGTTTAATGCCATTTACATAATCTGATAATACCCGTATACTTTCATGAAACAATTTGAGATCCACATAGAGTATTTTGTTTTTAGTTAAACACCGTAAGGGTTAATGCGATTTATTGCGGTTGTCGTTATTGGAATTGTTACCATGTTGATGTCCACTGTCTGATTTGTCATCATGATCAGCAAACTTGTGTATCTCAATGTGTCCCTTTACTGTTCCAGTGTTTTGATAGACCACTTTACCAGTACTATCGGTAACTGTAATTGAGAACGTATCATGTTGTCCTGTCTTGTCTGGGTCTGATATTGTAACAAGGAAGGTGTAGTTGATTCCATGGATACCATGTTTGTCATGTCTGTCATAGTCTGTGATTCCGACAATTGTTGCCTGGGATGTGGTAGAGTCAACTGACAAAAACGATATATCGTTGCTGTGAAGGTTCAGCTTGACATACTTGTCCTGATATTCTAGATTACCTCTTATGGAATTGGTCTTGTCGACATCTGATTGTACATCAAATCCAAAGTTGGTTCCCTTGCCAATGTTTCCGCCACCAGTTACCCTGCCGTTAGTTGGATCAGCCACAGTAGCTGGGTCTGATATTATACCAGCTGTTGGGTTGCCATCAAATGGGCCGTTGTCAGATATTGTAAATGTCATTGTGTTTCCATGTACCGTAACTGGAATGCTTACCCATGTTCCTCCAATCAGTTTGAAATAATGAGACTGGTGGTGAAGTGTTGTCGGAGATGTAACAGTAACAGTAACAGATGTTGCCGGTGCAAATCCCGTAATACTCCATGAGAAGAATCCTAGTGGATAGTGTCCAGGGGGTGGAGGTGTTGGAAGATTGGACTGTGAAATCGAACTGAGACTTGTAAATCCTCCCGCGTTGGAGTTGAATGTAATCTGCCCACTGCCTGATGGCGGTGGAATTGAACCAGTAGGAGCAGCATATGTTACTGTAACTGTAGATATGGTGACAAGTCCTGCCGAGTCTGTGGCATTGACTTGAATAGTATGTGTTCCAAGAGACAGAGTATTAGTGGTAAATGACCAGTTTACATTTGATCCGGGCGTTATACCTGATATCGTTGATACTGCTCCTGTGTCAACCTTCCATGATATCTTTGATACAGATACGATATCAGATGCTGTTCCTGATACTGGCACTGTTGCAGTATTTACAATTGCATTGTTAGCCGGAGATGATATTGACAATGTGGGTGGAACACTGTTCTGTACTAGGACATCAAATGTTCCAGTTGCCTGATTGTTATGAGCATCTGTTGCAGTACATGTTACTTGAGTTGTTCCAAATGCAAATGTGTTTCCAGATGGTGGTGTACAAACTGGAGTTACAGAGCCATCAACAAGATCAGTTGCTGATGTGGTATACGTTACAGTAGCACCAGAAGGACCTGTAGCTTGTGCAGTCACTTGTGTTGGTAACGTAAGAGTAGGTGGAGTGGTGTCTGTTATTGTTACAGTTTGATACGCAGTGGCAGTGTTTCCTGCCAAGTCAGTTGCAGTATATTGTATCTTTGTTATTCCGACAGGATAGCTTGTAGTCGCATTATTTGTTACCGTTACACTACCGTCAACTACGTCATTTGCAGTTGCAATTCCTAGTGTTACCATTGTCTGCGGTCCTGTTGCTTCCTGTATAACATCAGTTGGTACTGTGATTACGGGAGGTGTTGTATCGGCAGGTCCTACTGCTATTTCCTCCCCAAAAGAGGTGAAAAATACACCACTGGAATCAAGTGGTATATTCCCGCATATTGTATTACCATTTGTAGATATGTTAGATGCAGTACTCCAAGAGGAAGTAGCTGCACTGATATCGATAAAACCATATTGCATAGTTAAACCATTCACACTTGATTGGGTCGTGATGCATGTTCTTGCAGTTCCTGCTCTAGGTATAACATTTCCCTGAAAAGTATTCTCTTGGAAACCAACGCTGTAATAGCTTGTCCCCTGGCCTAGAAGAGGAAATCCAAAATATGGACCAGTTATACTTGCAGTCTCGATGTGTACTGGTGTACCATCTGTTGCGTTAGAACCAGTTATTGCCATACTTATACCAGTAATGGTAGAACTTGTAGACGCACTTCCTCCAGAGAATGTAGCTAGTTGCGAGTCAAAGTTGTTGACATTTGTTATTTGAAATGGTTCTGAGACTCTATCTCCCAATTCGTCAGATATTGTAAAGACACTGTCAGGTCCACCTAGTGGTATAAACAGTTGACAGAAAGGAAAACTTCCTGAGCCAGGAACGAGAGAGCCATCATGGAGTACAAAGTGGGTAGAACAACTTTGCCCTATTGATGCACCGTTGAAC
Organism: Nitrososphaerota archaeon; assembly: GCA_028867615.1. Lineage (GTDB taxonomy): Archaea > Thermoproteota > Nitrososphaeria > Nitrososphaerales > Nitrosopumilaceae > Nitrosotalea. Next base: position 10,231 of record JAGWGC010000009.1, read on the forward strand.
AGTACAGACACTTGTGAAGCTGGTTCAAAACCTGAACCGTTGATGTTAACTAGCGAACCAACAGGACCTGAAGATTTTGATAATTCCATATCCAGTAAACTAAACGGAGCTATGAAACTGTCTCCACTGTTTCCTGTTGCAGTAACATTGTAGCCTCCTCCTGAAATATTTGGAACAGTAAAGGCGCAGACAAAATTACCACTTGAGACAGGACATCCAGATTGCGGTGTAACATCGGTTTTGTTAAATGCAAGTATAACAGATGTATCAGAGCTTGAAAATCCACCGCCAATTACATTAACTGTAGAACCCTTTAGACCAAACACAGGATTAAGAGACATTCCTATGATTGAAAATTTTGTTGATACCTTATCACCAGTTTGGCCTGTTACATCAAGTGTATAGGTTCCAGGCGACATTGTGTAAGGAACTAAAAACAAACATGTAAAACTTCCTTGGAAAGCGTTACATCCAAACGAATCTCCGAATGACTGCAGATGTACGTCATTTCCAGTTAATTTAGCTGAGGCAGAGAAATCACTTTGAGAGAATCCCGTACCTGTGACAGTTACTGGGGTTTGAATTTTTGCTGTTGTAGGATTGACAGTTATTGCCGGAGTTTCTACAAGTATTGCAGATGTGTGATCACCAACATTGTTGCCTGTTGCATTTACTGTATACGTTCCTGCAAAAAGTGGAGTTGGTACAGCGACGGAGCATGTAAACGAGCCTGCTGATACAGGACAACTTGGTGGAGTTGTTGTTTTGCCATTGAATGTGAGTGCAACAGATGTATCAGAGATTGAAAAGCTTGAACCTGTAACTGATATGGATGAGCCAGGCGGGAATAATGATGGCGATATGGAAGATGGTGACAAAGATATCGATGGTGTAATTACAAGTGGTACAGAGAATTGATCCCCAGCATTGTTGCCTGTTGCTAAAATTGCATAAGTGCCCTCAGATACATGGGGAATTGTAATAGAACAAGAAAATACACCACCACTTGAGACTGGGCAGTTTGTCAGTTGATTTATTATTAGGCCATTAGAGCCAAGCGAAAGTGCTACTGACGTATCAGATGGCGAAATATTTCCCGCAACAGTCACTGAACTTCCAACCTCACCAATTGGTGGAATGACGCGTACTCCGCCAGATATTTCAAAATGTGTTGTGAAGACATCATTTGCATTGTTACCTGTTGCTGTTATGTTGTAAGCATTCTCGGCCAGAGAAGGTACGGTGATAGAGCATGTAAACGAGCCTGCTGATACAGCACAACTTGGTGGAGTTGTTGTTTGTCCGTTGAATGCAAGTGCGACAGACGCATCCGAACTTGAAAATCCAGAACCTATAATTGATACTGATGAGCCTGGCGGGCCAGATAGAGGAGTGAGAGACAGACCGGCTTGTGCAAAGAACGTTGCCAAGTCACTATCTTGCGCATTGTTGCCAGTAGCCTTGATGGTGTAAGGTCCTGGCATGAGCGGTGATGGTACAATGATAGAGCACGTAAACGAGCCTGCTGATACAGGACATCCTGATGGCGGCGTCACGGTTTGGCCGTTGAATGTAATTACAACAGATGTATCAACTGACTCTAACGCATTTCCTGTAACTGTTACCGAAGAACCAGGTACTGCCTGGGATGGAGTTAGAGATAACGGATATGGTCCTGCAACCCAAAACGAAGTTGGTGCGGTGGTGATTCCAGACGGAAAACCCTCTACAGTAATTGTATACGGTCCAGGAGTAACCTTTGTTCCGGATGGGAAAAATTCTGGCACTATAACCGAACAAGTCACTGAACCAGATGATGATACAGGACATCCTGACTTTCCATCTGTTGTAAATGTGTCAACGCCATTGAATAATACATCTGCTGTATCACCTGGAGGAAATCCAGAACCTGTGACAGTGATTGGTTTATTGACAGCTGTTCCTGCTGGAGAGATCGTAGCTTTTGCTGCATAGCTTGTTACTTGAAATGTCGTTGTCTGCTCTGGACCGTCCGGTATGTCTGGTCCAAAGAAACCTTGTGCAGATATAGAATAAGTGCCGTCAGATTCTTGTGGTATGATGAACTGACAAGGCGCCCAATAGTTTAGAAATCCCTGATTCCATAAAAGACAGCCCATACCACTTGGATTGGTATCAGTCTTGCATCCAACACCAAATGCAACTCCACATCCATAAGCAGCTCCATTAAATTTTATGGTACTCAATGTATCATATATCAAAAAGCCTTTACCATATACAGTTACCAATGTTCCAGGCGGACCTTGATTTGGATAAACACCTACTCCATCTTTTACTACAAATGATACATCAGCGTTATCGCCCGAGCTACCTGTTACATGGATTTCTACATTTGAACTTTGATCAGTGTCTGGTACTCCTTCTGGTGCAAGAAATGTACAAACAAAATTTCCTTCCGACACCTGACATGCCGATGGCATAGTCAATGGTATGCTTCCAATACCCAAAATTGTTTTCTGGCCGATACTAATAGAGATTGATGTGTCAGAGCTTGAAAATCCAGATCCTGTGGCAGTAATTAGCGTGCCAGGATATGCCGTTGTTTGATCAAAATTTACCGATGGCGAAGCATATGCATTATTTGATAATACACCAAGGATGAAAACTGCCGCCATTATTGGAACAAAGAATACATTTCTCAAATATCAGACCTCGCATGTTAGTTAGTATAGACTATAAAAGAATGATCATAGAGCTACAATATTGAGTTCATATACAACCATTTGCAATCACAATTTTTGATTCTAGAACTGTAAGTTCTGTTCTCGTATTGAAACAATTCAAAACCCACTAACGGTGCTTTGTTTTCAGTTCAACACTCTTTCAATAATGGTAGTAACTAAATCTGAAGGATGATAGACTACATAGTCTCATACCTTTGATGGATATTGTAATTTTAGTTCAAAACTCAATACAGACGAATCCGATGGGATTAGGTACCACGTTGTCCTAATTTTAGTTCCACTTCGTATACCACTTGGCGTCTTTTACTTTATATCTAGTGCTTATTTTTGACGTGGTCTTAACATTTAGATCTTTATGCAGTCCAAAAAAGCTAGTGCCAAGCTCAAAAAATCCACCCAGCTAGAATTAATAAGGTATAGTACGGTATAAGTACCGTAACATGAAGCCAAGAATGACATACATATCAGTCGAAGTGGCAGACCACTTTGCAGATTTCATAATAAAGCGAGACGAACAGGTGCTTGATGCAGTCAAGACAAGGGCAAGGGACTTTAGCACCATATCCATCCTAAAGTTGCTCTACCAGTTGCGATGCAGTCAAATGACTTTTTCAGACCTGTATGTAAAATCAAATATACGTATGAAACGGTCTTTTCTGAATTATCTGCACTTGTGTACGTCATACAATTTTATCAAAAAAGAGCCGAGGGGATCAAACATGGTTTATTCCATAACAGACAAGGGAAGAATCATGCTTGATCTGTTCATGCAAAAGAGCAACTGATTTCAGACACTTCATCTTGTGTCAATTTCATAATTCTTTTATTCCAATCAAATCGAGTTAAGATCCATTGACAATAACCTACAAGGATGCAGGCGTTGACATCAAGAAAATAAAACAAAGCCAGCAAAGCATTGGAAATCTAATTGCGTCAACCCATGGACTGCAAAAAAAAGCAAAGACAATGTCAGGATTTGGCCACTATGCAGGAATTGTAGAGATACCAGGAGGTACATTGCTTGCAACCCACACAGATGGAGTCGGAACAAAGGTAATGATTGCACAGATGATGAAAAAATACGATACAGTTGGAATCGACTGTGTAGCAATGAATGTAAATGACATAATATGCACAGGTGCGGTTCCAATATCATTTGTAGATTATATAGCAGCAAACAGAAATGACCAAAAAATATTCAACCAAATAGTTCGTGGACTGGTAAGCGGTGCAAGGAAGGCCCAGGTCCCCATTGTTGGTGGAGAGACTGCGATACTTCCGGATTTAATAGCAGGAGAAAATTTCTCGTTTGATCTTGCAGGAATGGTTGTAGGAATTCTCAAAAAAAGTGACATGATTCTAGGAGACAAGATAAAAACAGGAGATGCAATCATTGGAATAAACAGTAGCGGCCTGCATTCAAACGGATACTCGCTTGCACGCAAGGCGCTTTTTTCAAAATATTCCATACGGGACAAAATAAAGGGCGTCGGAGTTTTGGGAGATGCACTTCTTGCACCGACTGAAATCTATGTCAAGCCAGTCTTGCAGGCAATCAAGGAGTGCAAGATTCACGGCCTTGCCCACATAACAGGCGGTGCATTTACCAAACTTTTGAGACTAAAAAAGACAGGATTTCTTCTCGATGACCTACCAGAGGTGCCACAGATATTTCAGCAAATCCAAGACCAGGGCGTAAAAAAAGAAGAGATGTACAAGACGTTTAACATGGGAATAGGATTCTGCCTTGTGGCACCAAGTGACGAGGTAGAAAAGATTGTCAAGGTATTCAAGAAACATGGATTTGCAAGCAGTCAGATTGGTGACATTGTAGACAAAAAGGGTGTCTACATTGACAGGCTCAAAATAGCATAACCAGATTAGGATTTAATACCCAAATTAGTTCAAACAAGGCGTGCAAAAAGCTGAAGTGACATTTGAAGATGCATGCAAAGAAATTTGCACCAGTCTTCTTGCAATCCCAATTCCTACCGACAAGGATGTAAAAAAGGAGGTCAAGCGAATTTGCATAAAATATGCTCTTGAAAGAATTCCAAGAAATTACGAGATACTTGCATCAGTCACAGGAATAGACTATATCAAACTGCAAAAGGCACTAGTAAGAAAGCCCGTCAAGACAGCATCAGGCGTTGCAGTAATTGCCCTGATGCCAAAACCCTATGCATGCCCGCATGGAAGATGCAGCTATTGCCCCGGTGGAATAGAATACAACTCTCCCAACAGTTACACAGGAAGGGAGCCATCTACACAGAATGCAATTGCAAACAGTTATGATCCAAAAAGACAGATTCTTGACAAACTAGAGCACCTTATTGCATATGGACATGATTCCACAAAATTGGAGCTTGTCATAGTTGGCGGAACGTTTCTGTTCATGCCAAAAAATTACCAGACGGATTTTATAAAATCATGCTATGACGCATTAAACGGATTTGATTCACCTGATTTAGAGTCGGCCAAAAAGAACAATGAAAAGGCAAATTTCAGAAATGTCGGATTTACAATAGAGACCAAGCCGGATTATTGCAAAAAAGATCATGTGGACTGGATGCTAGATTATGGAGTTACGCGAGTTGAGATTGGCGTGCAGAGCCTTCATGAAAAAGTATACGAGATTGTAAACAGGGGACACTCGTACAAGGACGTTACAGAGTCATTCCAGATATCAAAGGATGCAGGGTACAAAATTGTGGCACATATGATGCCAGGCCTTCCATCCATGACCCCTGAACAAGATATCGAGGATTTTAGAAAACTGTTTTCAGATCCTGAGCTAAGGCCAGACATGCTCAAGATCTACCCAACACTAGTTCTAGAGGACACTCCCCTTTATGCAACATACAAGCAAGGAAACTTTACCCCCTATTCTGATGACGAAATGGTCCGAGTACTCACAGAGATAAAAAAAATAATTCCAAGATGGGCAAGAATAATGAGAGTTCAGAGAGAAATTTCATCAGACCAGATAATTGCAGGACCAAAGCTTGGAAACCTAAGACAGATAGTGCAACAAAACCTAAGGAAGCAAAACATATCCTGCAAGTGCATCAGGTGCAGAGAGGCAGGACTCTCAGAGGGTACAACAATAAACATGGATGACATTAAGATGCACCGGGAAAATTATGACTCGTCGGGTGGTAACGAGGTTTTTTTGTCATATGATGATTCAAGTGACAAGATATTTGGATTTTTGAGACTGCGAAAGCCAAGTGCAATAGCACATAGAAGTGAGGTCACACAAAACACATGCATAGTACGAGAGCTCCACGTTTATGGAAAATCATTAAAGCTTGGAGAACGGGAGCATGACAGCATCCAGCACCTAGGCCTTGGAAAGAACCTGATGAATGAGGCAGAAAAGATTTCAGCAGAAGAGTTTGATTCCAAGAGACTATTAGTGATTAGCGCAGTTGGCACAAGAGAATATTATAGAAAGATTGGTTACACCCAGCTTGGACCATACATGTCAAAGGATTTGAAATAATGGAAGAAGAACAGCAGATAATCGGCAGGGGTACATGGATAGACAAACTTGCAGACGAGCTGCTGCAAAGAGAAAAGTCACTTGGAAGAAAGACAGATCTAATCCGAGTCGAGAGCGGCCTTGGCGCATCAGGAATACCGCACATTGGAAGCTTGGGTGATGCAGTAAGGGCATATGGTGTAAAGCTTGCACTTGAAAACTTTGGATACAAGTCAGAGCTGATTGCATATTCTGATGACCTTGACGGCCTCCGCAAAATTCCAGAAGGGTTGCCAGAATCCCTAAAAGAGCACATTGGAAAACCAGTCTCGTTTATTCCAGACCCGTTTGGATGCCATGACTCGTACGGGTTGCACATGAGCAGCATTTTGCTGGATGGTCTTGACAAGCTTGGAATCAAGTACAAGTTTCAGCGTGGTGTTGACACTTACAAAAACGGATTGCTAAAAGATCAGATTCATACAATTTTAATAAACAGTAAAAAAATTGGCGAAAAAATTGCCGAGATGGTGGGCCAGGAAAAATACCAAGAGGTGGTGCCATATTTTCCAGTCTGTGCAAGCTGCGGAAGGCTGTACACTGCAATTGCATATGAATACTTAGCAGATGAAAAAAAGATCAAGTACAAATGTTCTGACACAACAATCGGTTCAAAACCATTGAAGGGATGCGGCCATGAAGGCATTGCAGATATTACAAAAGATCTGGGCAAGCTGCCATGGAAGGTAGAGTTTGCAGCAAGATGGAATGCATTTGACATCAGGTTTGAAGCATATGGCAAAGATATCATGGATTCAGTCAAGGTAAATGACTGGGTCTCTGAAAATATCCTAAACTTTCCAGCACCAACCCATGTAAAATATGAAATGTTTCTTGACAAAGGAGGAAAAAAGATATCAAAGTCACTTGGAAATGTCCTGACATCACAGGCCTGGCTTCGATATGGAACTCCAAAGACAATTCTACTCTTGCTCTACAAGAGGATAACAGGTGCTCGTGAAGTAGGAATTGATGACATACCTGCATTGATGGACGAATACAATGAACTTGAGAATATTTATTTTGGAAAAATAAAACTGGACAATGAGACCAAGGTTGTAAGATCAAAGGGGCTGTATGAATATGTCAACTTGCTAAATCCACCAAAAGTGCAAAAGCCATATGTCAATTACCGATTACTCATCCAGCTCTGCAAGATATTTCGAGAAAACAGAATACCTCTTGTCACAAAAAAACTGCTCGAATATGGCACCATAAAAGAATCAAGTCCAGATGTCGAAGAGATCATCACACTTGCAGGAAATTATGCAGATGATTACGACATTCCAACAAAGGTTGAGATCGAGTTAGATGATATTTCAAGACAGGTGCTTGGCCACCTTGTAAACATTCTATCGTCAGACCAGGAACCCACAGACCTGCAAAACACCATCTACCAGATTGCAAAAGACAAGGGAATGCAGCCAAAGGACTTGTTCAAGATGTTATACCAAATCATACTTGCATCAGACAGGGGTCCAAAGATTGGGCCCTTGATAATGGACATTGGAAGAAAGAAGATAGCGTCTTCAATCTCAGAGTACTTGTAAAACATGGCACACAGTGAACACAACAGACCAAAGGGCAGCGGAGTCATATTGATTGCAATAGGAGTACTCATATTCTTTTTTGTCCCACAGTATTACACAAAAGACCTAGTTGGAGGCATGGCACTCATAATATTTGGTTTTGTCATTGGTGGACTGGGCTTTTACCTTGCATTCATGAAAAAGCGAGCCTAACTTACAAAAGGAATACTTTTCTTACCTTACATCAAAGTTATCTCCATGGGACTTTTTGGACGTGCAAAAAAAGAACATGCAAGTGATGACACCAAGCAAGACGAGATGGCATCATCTCCAAGAGAAGAGCACACGTCACCTGAAATCACTGACCTCAAAAAAGAGATAGAAAATTCAGCGATGATGCTAGAATCCTACACTCACGAGTTAGAAAAGGCAAAGACATTACTTGATGCAGT
>JAGWGC010000009.1:18488-20756 GCA_028867615.1 Nitrososphaerota archaeon
TATCTCTAGAGGCAAAGACTGTACAAGAAGAGGTAGAATCAGCAAGGGAAGAGATCAAGTCAACAAAGGCAGAACAAAATTCCATACTAGATCAGATAAAATCTGCAAAAGAGGAACTTGAGATGGTAAGATCACAATATTCCAAGACCGAGGCAGAAAACATCAGACAGCAAATAAACAATGCACAAGAAGAGCTGTCTAGGATAAATTATGAGAAAGAGTCTGCACTAACAGAGCTTGAATCAATCAAGTCCAACATAATCTCTGCAAGACAAGACTTGGAAAAAATAACGTCATCAAGAGAAAATGAAGAGCGAGAGATTGAATCATTAAAGGCACAGCATGAAATTAAGAAAAAAGAGATCTTGCTATCCAAAAAAGAACTAGAGTTTATTGAGACAGAGCTTGCAACAGTTGGGAGAACAAGCGATACCAAGAAAATTGTAGAGGCAGCAGGCGCAGTTGCCGCATCAATAAATGCAAAATATGAAGCTGCCAAAAAAGAACTAGAGATAGTAAAAGTAGCATTGGCAAGAACAAAGGAGGAGTTTGAGAGCACCAGAAAGGAACTTGAATTTCTAAAGGACAAGGTTGACGCAAAAAACATTACATGATAGTGTCAGAAAATCCTTTTAAGATATGACAATCATACAAGCCTGTGAATGAAGCATTTGTCTTACTAAATGTTGATTACAAACAGCAGCAAAACATAATCGAGGCCGCAAAAAAAATCCCAATAGCAAAGGCAGTAAAGACAATTTATGGAATATACGATGTTTTAGTGGTTTTAGAGTCAAACGACATGCAGGAGATCAAGACAGCAATAGATGTAGATTTACACAAAATTGACGGGATAAATAACATCATCACACTTGTTGCCGTAAACTAGATGGCTCAAGAGTACGAGGTAATCATAATAGGAGGAGGACCTGCAGGACTTTCCGCAGGAATATTTACGGCAAGGCAAAAGGTCTCATGCCTTTTAATTTCAAAGGACCTCGGGGGACAGCTAAACCTAATCCCAAAGCTGGAGAATTATCCAGGAACAATAATGTCAAGTGGACCACTTTTAGCAAGGACCCTTGAAAATCAGTTTCTGATGTTTGGAGGAGAGATGGTATACGATACAGTAGAGCAGGTGGAAGAGACAGAGTCTGGCCTGAGTATCAAAACAACGCGTTCAGAATACAAGGCAAAGGCTCTTGTTCTTGCACCAGGCAAGGTGCCAAACAATCTTGGCGTAGAAAATGAATCCAGTTTTGTAAACAAGGGAGTGCACTATTGCACCAAGTGTGATGCGCCGTTTTACCAGGGCAGGACAACTGCAGTGATTGGTGTTGGCGCATATCTTTTGGAGTCCGGCATCCTGCTTTCAAGAATGGCATCAAAGATTTACTTGATATACAAAGGCGGTGCATTGGGCGGAGACAAGGAAATGATTGCATCAATTGAAAAAAAAGAAAACATTGAGCTTGTCCCCCAGTCTTCTGTCAAGGCGCTCTCTGGTGCAAACAGTCTCCAATCAATTACAATAGTAAATAATTCAGGGCAGGAAAAAGTTGTCAACGTCGATGGGCTTTTCATAGAGATGGGTTCCAAGATCAACCTTGATTTTATAAAACACCTGGTCAAGATCAATACCAAAAGCGAGATCGAGATCACGCCAGATGGTAAGACATCACACCCTGCAATATTTGCAGCAGGCGATGCAACAAGCATACCATACAAACAGATTGTGGCAGCATGCTCAGGCGGTGCAACTGCTGGCCTGTCTGCTTTTAATTATGTGGAAAAACTAAAGGGCAAGCCAGGAATTAGAGCAGACTGGAAAAAGACTATTGGTGACACAGTATTTCACTATTGACTGCATAATTAGTTTGTAATAGAAGACTTTGCAAGTTGCCTCTTCAAGGCAATTGCCATCCCTATCGATAGTCCAGATATCAGAGTGGCAGTAAAAAATATGAGATTGTACGAGTCTGCAGTAGGAAATGCTCCCGATATTCCTGCAAGTGTTGTCTTGTGAGTCTGCATGTACATGGCAGCCATTGCAGGGCCCAATGAGGCACCAACTATTCTTATCAGAGTGCTCATTCCAAGCGATACGCCCATGTCTTGTTTTGGTGTTGCAAGCATTATCACATTCATTGCACCTACGTTTGTAAGAGACAGTCCAGTTGACAAGATTGCAAGGTTGATAGAAACTAACAGTTCTGTCGAGTGGTTAAGATACAGATCTGCAAACCCAATGGTACTGATTATGCTTCC
>JAGWGC010000009.1:20852-29401 GCA_028867615.1 Nitrososphaerota archaeon
GCCAATCCCTTGGAGTATACGAATTGCAAGCATTTGGTAAATGTCTGTGACAAATCCCCCAAGTGAGACCCCAACTGCATAAATTCCCATTATGACAAGAAGCATTTTTTTTCTTCCATAGATGTCGGAGAGTTTTCCAGTAATTGGAGTCATGATTGCACCTGCAATCAAGTATGCAGTAAGAATCCAGGATGACATTCCATAAGATATGTGAAAATCTTTTATCAAGTCAGGAATTGCTGGAACAAGCATTGTTTCAGCATACATTACCATGGTGGCAATCAGGCTAAGAATTGCAAGTGTCTTCCATGCAGATGGGGAAATTTTTTCAGATATACTATCACTTGATCTTGAAACGCTCAATCTAGATCGTCCCGTTTATTTTTTTTACAGGCATTATTGTCTTGTCAAGATCAGAGAATGCCATCAAGTTTTTCGATATCTTGCGAAGCGTTTCAAGAGTTGTCTGGATATCATTTTCAGAAATATTTTTTGAGGAAGACTTGCGTATCCTAAGTGCACATTCCATCATCGTTTCCCACAAAGAGTCTGCTTTTTGCGTAAGATAAATTCGGTTCACCCTCCTGTCATCAGAGTCGGGTCTTCTTTTTAGCAATCCTTCTTTTTCCATCTTGTCAATTATCGGAACAAGTGTGGCCCCCTCAATTCCCACCTTGTCAGCAATCTCCTTTTGCGTCAGACCTGGCTGTATTACAAGTGCTCCAACCACGCGCCATTGGCTAAGCGAGACGCCCGCATTTTTTCGTAGCTCAAGGTCAAAGGATCGCTGAAATGCCTTGGCAGTGGTGTTTACGACAAAACCCATGCTGTTTTCAAAATCATATCTAATCATGCTTAGATTACTAATCATCAGTATACTAACGATATAAAGCTTGACGATAACCATCGATTTGCTTATATCTCAAACAAACTTGAACGCAACCATGGTTAAAGAACCAAACGTAGTAGGAGTAAAAGTCCTAGAACAAAATGGTGTCAATGTAAAGGAGCTCATCACGGCCCTAGTTTACAATGCATCGGTAGAGTTTACGGCATACTATTACTTCACAAATCTAAGAGCCCACTGTGTAGGAATGGAGGGAGAAGCACTCAAGGGAATAATCGAGGATGCAAGATTAGAAGACCTCAGCCACTTTGAGTCTTGCTTGTCTAGAATCTATGAGCTTGGCGGAAAACTTCCACTGGATGCACAAGATTTCATCAAGATGTCAGGCTGTGAATTTTTGCAGCTTCCAACAAATCCAATAGACACCAAGGCAATCTTGGAAAAATGTCTCAAGGCAGAACAAGGTGCAATTGTCAACTGGAACAAGGTATGCATGATGACACATGGGAAAGATCCTGCCACTTATGATGTTGCAAAAGACATACTCAGAGAAGAGATAGAGCACGAAGCATGGTTTTTGGAGCTGCTTTATTCAAGACCATCAGGTCATATGAGAAGAAAGTTTCCAGGAGAGAGACCCCATACACATAAACATTCAAGAGCTTTGGGTTAACCATTTTTTATTTTTTCAAGACATTATGACAAATATCTAAAGATAGATCAGGTGTAAGAAGTACAATTGCTAGTCATAATCTGTGGCCTGCCGGGAGTTGGAAAAACTACACTTGCAAAAAGTCTTGCGCCACTCATTGATGGTATAGTCTTGTCTTCAGACAAGATTAGAAAGGAATTGTTTCCTAGTCCAACATATTCCCAATCAGAACAAAAGGCAGTTTTTGACACCATGCTTACTGCCGCAAAAAACCTCAGCGATGCAGGAACAAACTGCATACTGGATGCTACATTTAACAAAGAGCAGTCAAGAATAGAAGTAAAAAATAGGCTAGGACTGGCAGACAACCAATTCCACATAATAGAATGCTCTTGTCCAGAAGACATCGTCATGTCAAGGATAGAGTCACGCAAAAATGACTATTCTGATGCAACAGTCCAAGTATATCAAAAAATGAAAAGCATTCGCGAGTCTGTCAAGGTAGAGCACATTACTTTGGACACAGTGCTACCTCCGGAGGAGAATGCCAGAAAGGTAATGGAATACATTTCAAAACGATCGGCACAATACCATTAGGGTAACTCTTCAGATTCTGGTGCACAGTACTTGTGGACCCATTTGCCTGCAGGGTTTTTTGCAATCTCTTCACCAGACTTGATCGGTGCATTGCACTCAGAACAAGTGGTCTTGAACTTGGCTTTCATGATATCATCATGTAGGACAGGTAGATAAACCATCAAAAATGCAAACAAGTGATAAACTTGGTCAAACCGCTGGAACATCTTGCTTTTATCAAACCCAGATTTCTGAAAAAATATTTTCATGTTTCTTGTAGAATCATAGAAACAAGAAACAAAGAGTAAAAATGACATCACCCTTAAATTACCTTCAAAATGGATTTTAGTTTGAAAATAACATGGTAAAGCCAATAGTTTACGGTGCAATAGGCGGAGGAGCTGCAGTAGCTGTTGCAGTAATTGTTCTTTTTGCATTCCATCCTGCTACCGAACAATATGCATTGTCTGTAGATCCAAGAACTGAAATGGTCATGGGCGTAGGAAACGTTGTACGCGTTTATGTACAAAACACAGGCTCGTCACCTTTGACAAATGTCAAGGTAGATTACGGAACCACTTCGGATACCTTACCAATTTTGAATTCAGGTGAGAAAGAAATGTTTTCACCACCAGATGGTACAAAAATGGTAACAGTAACAGATGATCAAGGTATCACAGTGATGAAACCCATCTCAGGCTAGATGCAGTAAGAATACAGACCATCAAAACTTGTTTTATTATTTAAAAATCTAAAAATATACTACATTTACAAAGAAATATCAAGAAAAATCTGACGTATACCACTATGATTTTATTTTCACGATGGTGACTTTTCTGTATTCTTCAGGATTTTCTTCTCGTAGTCTTTGAAAATAGACTTCTTCGTATGGCATTTTGATAATTTTCCAAATTTCTATTTAAAGAAAAGATTCACTAATTTTACTAGGCTAGGTCAAATATTTGACAATCCAAGAGACACCAAGCGTCAAAAATAATGGATTTTTAACCGTGCCACATATCCATTCCATAGAGAAATAAAATGGTAGATGATATTCTAGTCAAAAAGATTAAGGAAAAAATAGACAAAAACGAAGCCAAACTGCAAAAGCAGATAGGAGAGATAAGAAGGATTTGGGAGGACACAGGCCTTGACCAGGGGGATTCGTCATACCTAGTAGAAAAGACAATGAGGTTTGAGATGGCACAAAAAACCATCAATATGGCCTTCCTGCTTGTCAATGAGACCATTAGTGATTACAAAAAACTCTGCTCTGAACTTGAAAAACAAGACAATTCCTAGCAACCCAAGACTACACTTCCAGACACCAAAAGATGAAAAGACCAGTTTGTATGATATGACTCGAGTTTACTGGGTTTTGGCATCATCGTTGTTTAGTGCATGTACTCTTTCGTTAACCCGGAGTACTGCAGTATATAGTTGGAATAGTAATTCATTACTAGGATGTGTTGCTTCCAGCAATTTTCTGTCTATTCCATATTCTTCTATTTTTTCCCACATTTCATCAAGTGATAATTCAGAACTCAAGTGCTCTCCCCTTTTGAGTAGAATAATTCGCATTTTTTAAAACTTGCTACTAATCACATTAGACTAGAGGTCAACAAGAGATCAGGATCAGAAAAAGTTACCAAATTCTGGAAATGAGTGTGAAAAAAAGACAGATAAAAAATATTCCAATTATTAGATTTTTATTTTGATCGCAAGTTCAATGTACATTTTTTAGTTGAAAAACCTAATTTTTCCAGATTTTGTGTCAGATTCAATTTCATTTACAATTTTTACCAAGTCGTTGATGTCAAACGGTTTGTAGACTACAGCAGTAGCCTTGAGATCTTCTAGTCGCTTGGCAGTATCCCGTGAGAGATCTGTTGTAATCATAACCACAATAGCGTCGGGATTTATTTCTCGAATAAGATCCAACGCGTAGAGCCCATCAGTATTTGGCATGACTACATCAAGAAATGTAATATCCGGTCTTAGTTTCTCATATTGCGTAACGGCCTCTTTACCATTGCGTCCAGTCCCAACAACTTGAAAATTTTTCAACTCCAAGAGTTCTACAAAAAGAGACAGAACATCAGGGTTATCGTCTACTACTAGTGCAGTTTTCAATCTCCTATTATGTTCCACTTGCTTCAAGTAGCATATTACCTATTTAAGGTATTTTTATATTGAATTTCCCTATTTATGAAAACAAAATTTCAAACAGGATGGTTTACACGTCAATATGATATTTTACGTGCACTTGATGGGAAAATATACTTGGAATTCACCAAAATTGATATAAAGCCCTCTTTGTGTTTAATACATAGAAAATCTATGAAGACTGTCACTGAAAAACAGATAGGAGAAGATTCAAGTTCAGCCCTAACCTCAAGCGACAGTTCCAAACTTTTAACACAGTTAACCGAAGTATTATCAGTATTATCAAAAAACGATGCTTTGACAATTTTCCTCATGGCAAATGAAGGAATCAAGTCAGAGATTGACACGCCAACAAAAATAGGCCTTACAAAAAAACAGTACTATACCAGACTAAAACAATTAGTGGACCTTGGACTAGTTATCAAACAAAACGAATCTTACATACAAACAGCGTTTGGTAAAGTAGTTTACCAAAAACACATCATAGGGTTAACAAACCAAATTAAGAATTCAAAATATTTGCAAATGGTTGATGTACTAAAAGCAGATTCAAAGTTCAACGATAGTGACATCATGGAATTCATTTCAAAAGTGCAACCACAAATAAGTGCTGATCTGCAAGATAGTACCAAGAAAATTTCCATGGTAACACGGTCAATGGAAGATATGGTTTCAAAGGTTTTGGAGATCATGGAATTTGCAGAGAAAGAAATTGTTTTAGTTTCAAGATTTACTAATGAACTCATAATAAATACGATGATAAAGAAAGCAAATCAAGGAGTGTCTGTCAAGATATTGTCAGATGTAAATTTGGTCCGAGGTTTCTTTGAAAAAGCTGGACCAATAAAGACAAATGACAAAAATCTGAAAGAGAGGGTAGAGGTAATTGCAAATCCATATTATCCTACACCAATGTACCGCAAATATGTAGAAGTGCCATTTTGTGTCTTGATTGTTGATAACAAACAGGTAGGATTAGAAATTGTAGACGTAAATAGTCCAAATAAATTCAATATGGCAGTTTTTGTGACTGATGATCATCTTGCAAACCAACTGAGCAGAGTCTTTGATGGATTATGGTCAAAAGCAAAGGATAATCCACCTCAAATAATAACAAAAACGTCCTAAAACTAGTTTTCATTCAGAGAGTTAGGCAATATTCAACACAGATCCTAAAAGAAACATAATTTGAATCAAAAACAAGCTGTATCTAAGAGTGGTTCTGGTTTGTTTTATGATTTTCTTTTCGTGATAGTTTTTTGAGACTCTTGTTATAGTATAAGATACAAAAAGACATGCACCAATGCTCAAAATCAAACCTGACATGTTTATTTCATTTAGATAATACATCATAGATATCAACAACATTATAGAAACTATAACAAAATGCATTAGACGAAATGTGTTGTTTACACCAAGAACTATTGGAAATGTACGCCTGCCATTTGCTCGATCACCATTAATATCACTAACATCGCCCAAGGGGCCTAATGTAAACCAAAACATGAAAGAAATCAGTGATGAAATAATCCCAAGATAAGAAAAACTATTAGTTGCAGCACAACCCATGAGTGCAACAATACTTCCCCCAGCAGCAGTCACAGCAGTTTTCCATACAAATCTATTTTTTAGATGAGTTTTCTTATGAGAATATAAAATTGCTAATGTAAGAAAACTCAGAGAGAGCAATCCAGTTTGCATGTTTATGGAAAATGCAAGTAAGATCGAAACTGCAAAAAAACCTATTGTGTGATACAATATTTGTAGGTAATAAGGTCTTTTTGAGCTAACAGTGTGTCGATTATTTACTTCATCCACATCATAATCAGTAAGATCGTTGTAGAGATAGGTGGCAAGTGCAAGGAAGTATACAGATATAGCAAGTCGTATGAGTACAAAAAAATCAGGAATTTTCGTGCCAGTTTCAACGAAAAAGGTACCAAGTGCAGCAAGAACAAAAACATAGACCAGTGTTCTGGATTTCACAATGGAGAAAAACATGCGACATTGTGTGAAGATTTTTGTTCCCAGATTAGATCCAGGTAATCTTTGCACTACTGCCATTTCACATCACCATGCATTCACATTTTGTAGCGATAAATTGAGATATATTCTCCATATTTGGATAAATACATTGTAGATTATAACTTTTTGGATATTTTATCTCAAAAGATGAAAAATATATCATAATTATGTTAAATTATGTAAATTTTTACAGATTTGAAATTTACATCACCAAACAATTGTAACAGTAACTTGTCTGATGCCACACCCAATGCAACTAAGATGAGCAGGCCCATACACAACGATTGGACATTTTATCCCTAGATCATATACCGGCCAAAATTTATTTTCTCAGAAATATATGATTTCATCAGATAATAAATAATCTCTAAAATTCAACAACTCTCAAATTTTACTTTTAGCAAATTCCAGTTGTGTGTTAGTTCAATGTGAGGATATCCAGTCTTTCACTAAATTTGTTATTTGTATTCTAGACTCTTCAGAATACCTACTGGCATCTTGGTTATAGAATATACAATGATTAAACCAGTGATCACAATCCAAAACATTTATTTTTTTATCAACACTTTTTGCCATATTACAGAATTGTACACCTACTTCAGAGAAGACGTTTCTATCTTTTTTTCCATGAAGGATAAACATGGGTACCTCAACATCAGACAATGCAGAGATGTCAGTATTGCGAAGTGCTAGGACATTTACAATATATCTATAAGTATAATGAAAATTAAGAGATTTGTCATCTAGCATCTGTTCAATTTCTGGACCGCCAACTTTTAAAAAATTAGGCAATTCTTTTGTTGCCAAGAGTCTAGTTTTAGGTGTCAACATTTTGCGCAGCAGGAAATATAGAAAACGAATATTGCTTGGTTCAATCTCACTTCTTTTCTTTATACTAGGTATTCTCACATATGGTGCAAATAAAATTAGTCCATCAATTGATTTTTTAAAAATATGAGCATACCAGAGAGCATATGTACATCCCATACTGTGAGCTAAAACGAATAGTTTGGAGGTTCCTTTTAGTTTTGCAATAACATCATGTATTGATTCCAGACAATCATCAAAATCCAAGTCTCCTTTTTCCCCATATGATTTTCCATGACCTGGCAAATCAATACTGTATACGTCAAATCCATCATTTGCAAGGACATTTCCAAGGTAATCAAATATTCTTGCATCACAGCAAAACCCGTGTATACATAACACTATTTTATCAGAGGGCATCTTTGAGGGGTATTTTATTATGTTAATTTTCCCTTTACTTGTTTCCAGTAGTGTCATGTTACTTGAACTGTTTTTTCCCCATTACACTAAAAAGTCGTGCGTAAAGTACGAAGCTGTGCGGATCTTGTGACATTTCCTTGAGATCAATCACCATGTCATCAAATTCTTTTTTGCCCATTAGTCCAAGTGAGAGAATTTGTGGCTGCAGACTCTGAGCAATTTTCCATCCAAGAGAGTTGAAAGGTTCTTGTCCCATCACAAGACATGGCGAGTATGATTCTATCGTACTATCAAGATGCTGGTCAACGAACATTTTGTACAGTTTTCTACCAGAATAAGGATCCCCTCCAGCATGTTTTACAAGTTTTACATACATTCTCCTCAGAGTATCCACGCTCTTTCGTTTGGGATATGAAAGCCACGAGTCGGGGGCATGATCAAGTTCCTGGACTATTACTGTCCCGCCTTTTTTTGCAAGTCTAACCATGTGTCGCAAGGCATCGACCTTGTTACTCAGGTGCACAAACATGAACCTAGAATACACAATATCAAAAGTCTCAGATGGTAAATTTTTAGACGTTACTATATTATCGCATACATATGAGACATTTTTTTGCTTTGTAGATGCCTTGCAGTATTTTATATAATTTTCATTGATGTCAAATCCTACTGCTTTACCGCTTTTCCCAATCATCTCACCCATCATTCGTGTAACTTCCCCAGGACCGCATCCAACATCACAACATTGCATTCCTTTTTGGATTCCCCCTTTTAGTAAAGAATCTCTGGTCAATGGTTCAAACAAAGATGATTGGATCTTGAGTCTTTGAATTTCATCAGATGTGCTTCCTAAAACATAATTGTTGTCCAACCCAAGCCCCCCATTTTTTGCATTTGTCTTCCATGATGCTTAGACTATAAGATTATTATCAATTATGGTATAGGTACACCATTGCAGTACAATGCAACATTACTGGACAACATTCTTCTAGTTCATCAACCATTGCATTGTGTCTTTCATGCAATTGCACATTACCGGATATTTTCGCACATGGA